>JAYSXP010000597.1:0-8698 GCA_043717125.1 Polyangiaceae bacterium
ACGTACACCGTCATCGCCGAGCTGCAGGGCTACGACGAGGCCACCTCGCAGCCCGTCGAGGTGCGCGTCGGCGCAGAGAAGTCCGTCACGCTGAAGCTCACGCGCGTCGTCGGGATCGTCCGCGTCAGCGGCGCGGACGGCGCCTCGGTGCGCATCGACGCGGACGACGCGCCCGTCGTGTGCACGTCGCCATGCGACGTACCGGCCACGCCGGGGCAGCACACGCTCGTGTTCTCGCGGCCCGGCTCACGCACGGCGCGCCTCGGTGTGCAGGTCAAGGCGAACGCCGTGACCACCATGCGCGCCGACCTCGAGGCCGAGACGGGCTCGCTCGTCGTCAACTCCGACGAACGCGACGCCGTCATCGAGATCGACGGCAAGACGCAGGGCTTCACTCCGTCGGTGCTCGCGGTGTCCGTAGGCACGCACGACGTGCGCGTCACGTTGCGCGGCTTCAAGCCCGTCGTGAGGCGCGTGGAGATCGCGGCGAACGCGCAGACCCAGCTCGACCTCTCGCTCATCGGCAACGACTCGGTCGAAGCCGCTTCGCGCGTCGCGGAGGCGGTCGAGGACGCGCCCGCATCGGTCACGCTGATCACCTCACCCGAGCTCCGTGCGATGCGCTACCCAACCGTCGCGGAGGCGCTGCGCGGCGTGCGCGGCGTCTTCGTCTCCGACGATCGCGGCTACAAGTCGGTCGGCTTCCGCGGGTTCGGTCGCCCCGGCGACTACGGCAATCGCGTGCTCGTGCTCATCGACGGCATGCCGACGAACGACAACTGGCTCTGGTCGTCGTACGTCGGCTACGACCTTCGGACCGATCTCGAGGACGTCGAGCGCATCGAGGTGGTCCGCGGCCCGGGATCGATCCTCTACGGAACGGGCGCCTTCTCCGGCGTCGTGAACCTCGTCATGGCCGGCCCCGACACGCCGGACGGCCGCGAGGTCGGCATGTCGGTCGCGGACGACGGCGTCGCCCGCGCGCGCGCTCGCGTGACGCAGCACTTCACGAAGGACTCGGGCGTCTGGGCGTCGGTCGCAGCAGGCCGCGGCGCGGGGCGCGACATCTTCGTGCCCGAGTACGTTCCGGACGGTCCGCCCTCGGTCGCCGGCAACGCGCGCGGGATCGACGGCTTTCAGGTCGGCACGCTCTCGGGCCGCGTGTGGTGGAAGTCGGTGTCGGCGCAATGGTCGCTCAACCACCACGACAAGCAGCTTCCCGGCGCGCAGTTCAACACGACGTTCGGTGACGGGCGCACGCACCAGGCCGACACCCGCGGTTTCATCGAGGCGAAGGTCGAGCCGAAGCTCGGCGAGCACTTCGAGTCGCTGACGCGCGGGTACGTCAATTACTATGCATACCGGAGCGCATTCGCGCGCTCGCCGGGCGAAGCCGGCGTCGAGCACGACGCGTTCAACGGCACGTGGGTCGGAGCGGAGCAGCGTGTGGTGTGGAAGCCGGTCTCGATCGTGCGCCTGACGGGCGGCGGCGAGTTCCAGGACCACCTGAAGGCGCACCAGACTGGCGCCGACGAGACGGGCACCTTTCTCGACGACGACCAGACCTTCACGCTCGTCGCCGGCTACGGCATCGCCGACATCACGCCGACGAAGGCCGTGAAGCTCTCGGCGGGTGCGCGCTTCGACTCCTACTCCGCGTTCGGCTCTTCGCTGAACCCGCGCGCGGCCGTCATCCTGAAGCCCTACGACGGCGGCAACATCAAGCTCCTCGCCGGCAAGGCGTTCCGCGCGCCGAGCATCTACGAGCGCTTCAACGTCGCGGGCGGCGGTCAGAAGGCCAGCGGGGCGCTGAAGCCCGAGAACCTCTACTCCGTCGAGGTCGAGTACAGCCATCGCTTCTCGCGGACGGTGATCGGCACGCTCTCGACGTACGGCAACTACATCGAGAACCTGATCGCGCTTCGCGACCTCCCAGACGCGACGCCGACGAATCCGTCGTACGCGTACGGCAACACGACCGCGCCGGTCGGCACGTTCGGCGGGGAGGCGGAGCTGCGCCGCGAATGGAAGGAGGGCTGGATGGTCAGCGCCTCCTACTCGTTCCAGAAGTCGCGCTACCTCAGGTCCGGCCAGCTCGGTGACATCGTCGGCTTCAAGCAGGCCGGGAGTCTGCGCGAGGTGCCGAATTCGCCCAATCATCTGGCGTCGGTGAAGGGCGGCGTGCCGATCCTCGGGCGCGCGCTCATGCTGATGAACCGCTTCACCGTCGAAGGGTCACGCCCGGATCGCAACGACGCGGAGGGTGTCGGGCTCCCCGCGCAGCGGGACACGCCGCCGGCTCTCCTCTGGGACATCGTGTTGTCGGGGGCGGAGGCGCGCTGGGGGCTCTCGTATGCGATTGGCGTGTACAACGCATTCGACGCGCGGTGGTCGGTGCCCGTGAGCGCGGAGTTCCGCCAGACGACGATGCCGCAAAACGGCCGAACGTTCCTCGCGTCGGGGGCGCTCACCTTCTGACCGTGGCGTCCCCTTCCCTGCTTCGAAGGTCCTGGTCGTTCGTGGCGGTCGCGGCGTGCGGTGCGGCGCTCCTGGCGTCGTGCTTGCGCACGGAGTCGTACGTGTACTTTGCACAGAGGTACGAGCCGACGAACGATTGCCTGGAGAAGTACTCGCCTGTCGAGGTCGTGAACGGCGCGGGCGCAGGCTCGTGCGCGGCGATGTGCATGACGGTCGGCGCGGATCTGTTCGTCTCGAAGGTGTGTCCGCCCCTCCCGGCGATCGCGACCGAGGTGCCCGCGGACGCCGGCGACTGCATCGCGGCGTTGAAGGCAGCAAAGCGCGGCGGCACGTGCGACGCGCCCCCGGACGGCGGCGCGGACGCCGACGCCGACGCCGAGGCGGACGCGGGTAGCGACGGCGGCGGCCAACCCGACGCCGAGGCGGACGCCGCCGACGCGAACATGCCGATCGTGGACGCGGGCGACGCAGGCTGACCACCCCCACAAGGCGAGGCGCACAAGCCCATCGCGACGCGGCGCAGAGGCGCGGCCCAACCCCGTGCGCAGTACACGCTACACGCCGATCAACACGGGCGCGCTGAGCGCACGCTCATCCGTCGCGCCCACCTGAACCCGCGCGTACAGCCCCGCCGCCTCGCCCGCGAGCAAGAACACGCCGTAGTTCACGATCTCCCCCCGCGCGCCTTCCTTCGCGCGGAAAAAGCGCTGCACGACCCACCGGCCCGGGCGCGCGTGCACGAGCGACTCCTTCCAGACCTCGGGCGTGACCAGGCGCCCGAGCACGACCTCGTCGCCCTCCGCGCCGTAGTCGCTCTTCAGCACCCAGTCGTCCTTCTGCGCGATCAGCTGCTCGAGATGGACGGACTCGAGCCGCTTCGTCACCGGGACGTGTGCGCGGATCGTCTCCTGCGAGCGCCGCGAGAACCGGTGAATGTGCTCCCACATGAAGGCCATCGCCCGCTTGTTCTGCGGGACGACCGCGCCGAACGGATTGACCACCGACGCGCTGCTCTCGAGCATCGCCGAGAGCACCGCTTCGAGCGGCTCCTCGAGCGGCTGCGAGTCGAGCAGCTCCTCGTCATCCCATGCGCTCTGGCGCTCTCCCCACCAGTCCGTCTTGTAGTGGCGGAGCACCAGCGAGATCGGGTCCTCGAAGAGCAAGAGGCCACGCTCGTCGTGCCTGAGGTTGTACGGCGAGCCGAGGACGATCTCCCAGCCTCGCTCCTCGAACGTCTTCTTGTAGAGGCGCACGAGCGACAGGTCCTCGGGCAGCTCCGTCGGGTACACGATGCCCGCGCGCCGCGGCTTCCCCTTCCCCACCATCGCGTTCACGAGGAGCTCGGTGACGTCGCCGAACCGCTTCGCGAGCTCGCGGTTGGGGTCCGTCGTGCCTGCCCTCGCGGCCAGCGGGCCGAGAATGATCGCCTCCGCCTCGCCCGTCGGCGTGTCGCAGTTCAGCTCCGCGATCTGAAGGCCCTCGTCGGTCACGAAGACGTCGGCGCGCGCGATCACGTGCCAGAGCGGCTGCGACGCGAGCCACATCGCCTTCTGGTACGGCGAGAGCCCGAAGAACGTGTCCAGCACCCCGGGCTCGTCGGCCACCATCAAGCACAGCTCGTTGTAGACCTCGGCAACGCTCTCCGCGACGCGGTAGATGTCGCGCGCCTGCGCACTCGACAGCACGATCGGTTCCTCGCGGAACCGTGGCTCACCGGAGAGCCACGGATCGGTGACGATCCCGCTGGCGCTTATGCGCTTCGCAAAGGCGTCGTACGACGAAATTACGGCGCTCGCCCCGGACATCAGAGCAGGCGGGCAACCGACAACGCGGTCGCGATGTAGCTCACGGCCTCGAGCGCGCCGATGCCCTCGTTGCGATCCGTGCCGACGCCCGTGTCGAGCCGCCCTCCGCGGAGGGCGAACGGAGCGCCGAGCAAGAGCGTCTGCACGAAGAGCTGCCGTACCGGGTACAGCGCGAGCGCGAGGAGGAGGATCGCACCGAAGCCCTTCAGCGAGATCTCCCAGCTCACGAAATCGCCGTCGAGCGCGCAGCCGACGATGATCGCCACCGCGATCGACACGCCGGCGTAGCTGATCGCGGCGGCGAGGTTCTCGCCATGGATCTGCTCGGCGTCGTCGTACGTCGTCAGCGCGCGAAAGAGCGTGACGAACGCCCAGAGCGCCGCGATCGCGAGCATGAAGAAGAGGAGCGAGAGCCCGACGTCGCGGAGCTTGCTGCCGGCAATGGCGTGCGCGGCGACGATGCCTGTCGCGACGTAGTGCGAGCCCGCCGCGAGCCCGGCGGCCACGTTCCCTCGCGCGATCTCCGCGGGCAGGCGTGATTGGAGGAGAAGCTGCGTGCCGAGCCGTCCCATGATCGCGACGAGCACGAGGCCGAGCACACCGAATTCGGCGGCGGCGACGATGTCCTGCACGAGATCCTCGCCGCGCACGCAGTTCTTCACCGCGGCCGCGGCCACCATGAAGACACCGAGCACCTGGCCGACGTCGAGGAGGTGCCGCGCGGCGTTCGAATCGGCGAAGTTCTTCCCGACGGTCGTGTCGGGTGCGAACACCCGGCGGCCGACGCGGAAGACCGCGAGCAGCACGAGGGTCGTAGAGGCCGCGAACCCGAGCGCGTAAAGCGGCGGAAGCTCCATCCTAGGAACCTACTACCCTCGGCACATGCCCGTCATCCGGAAGGCCACTCCCTCGGACGTTCCCGGGGTCCTCGCTCTCGTCAAGGACCTGGCCGCCTATGAGCGGGAGCCCGACGCCGTCGTCGCCACCGAGGCTGATTTCCTGCGTGACGGCTTCGGGGAGGCGCCCGCTTTCCACGTCCTCGTCGCCGAGGACGCCCAAGCCGAGGTGATCGGCTTCGCGCTGTACTTCTTCAGCTACTCCACCTGGATCGGGCGCCGGTGCCTCTACCTCGAAGACGTCTTCGTCCAGCCGGAGCACAGGGGTAAGGGGGCCGGCATCGCGCTCATGAAGGCGCTCGCGAAGGAGGCCGTCGCGAAGGAGTGCCGGCGCTTCGTCTGGCAGGTGCTCGACTGGAACGCGCCCGCGATCGCGTTCTACGAGCGCCTCGGCGCGGAGGTGCTCCGCGAGTGGCTCACCGTGCGCCTCGAGGGCGACGCCCTCGCCGAGCTCGCGCGCTAGGCCGGGGAGATCACCCGACCGCCGATGCCGCCGACGCGAGCCTCGGAATGAACCTCTTGACGGCGGCGCGTGCGACGGCGGAATCGTCTCGGTGACGTCGATCACCCCGAAGTTCGGCCTCACCACGGCCAAGACGACGCTCAGGCGTCAACAGCGGCGGCGTCAACAGCGGCGGCGGCTTCGCCAACCAGCGCGACGGCATGGCGACCGCCCTCACGTTGGCCAAGGGGTCGAACCTTAACACGCCTGACGCAGCCGGGGCCCGTGGGCCCGTCTGAGGCTTTTCGGGCGCAAATCGCGGGTCCGCGGTGTACGTCGACGCGATCGATGCTAAATGCCGGACTCCCCGATGGCTTGGCCCGACAAAAAGCCCCCTGGACTCGACGCCAGTGAGAAGACGAGCTTCGGCAAAGGCGTCTTCCGCAAATGCGACGGCTGCGGCGAGACCGTGACGGACGAGCGGCTCGTCCACAACCACGAGGTCTGTCCGCAGTGCGGCAAGCACCACAAGCTCGGCGCTCCTGGCTGGCGCAAGCTGATCCTCGATGACGGCGCGCTCGACGAGTGGGACGCCCACCTCGAGCCGAGCGATCCGCTGAGGTTCACCGACGGCAAGGCCTACCCCGACCGCGTCGCCATCGCCCAGAAAAACACGCGCGCGAAGGAGGCCATCGAGACCGGCAAGGGTCACCTCGAAGGCATCGCGATCGCGTACGGCGCGTTCATCTTCAACTTCATGGGCGGGTCGATGGGCTCGGTCGTCGGCGAGAAGATCACGCGGCTCTTCGAGCGCGGCGCTGCGCAGAAGCTCCCGGTCGTTCTCCTCCAGGCCTCCGGCGGCGCGCGCATGCAGGAGGGCATCCTCAGCCTCATGCAGATGGCGAAGACGGTGGCGGCGCGCGAGCGCCTTCGCGACGCCAACGTGCCATTCCTCAGCGTCCTGCTCCATCCGACCACCGGGGGTGTCGCGGCGAGCTTCGCGTTCCTCGGCGACGTGAACATCGCCGAGCCGGAGGCGCTCGTCGGCTTCGCGGGCGCCCGCGTCATCGAGACCACCATCCGCCAGAAGCTCCCCGAGGGCTTCCAGCGCAGCGAGTTCTTGCTCGAGCACGGCATGATCGACCGCATCACGAGCCGCCTCGAGATGAAGCGCGAGCTCGCCACGCTCATCAGGCACCTCGCCCGCCTACCCGCCCCCGTCAGCGACCGCACCGACGGCGCGACGGCGCAAGGTGCTTCCGGATGAGGGGCGCGTGACGACGACGCCGGGCGCGGGGGCGCCCCTCCTCGATTCGCCGGTCTCGGACCCGAGCCGCACGACACCGGTCAGCGGCACCGACGTGGCCTCGGGCCGTGTTCCCGTGCGCCTCACGCGCGCGCTCGAGGCGCTCTACGCACGGGTGCCGCTCGGCATGCGGCTCGGCCTGGACGCGATGCGTGCAGCATGCACGCGTGCCGACAACCCCGAGCGCAGCTTCGACGCCGTTCACGTCGCCGGCACGAACGGCAAGGGCTCGACGTGCGCGATGGTCGAGTCGATCGCCCGCGCTGGCGGCAAGAAGACCGGCCTCTACACCTCCCCGCACCTGTGCCGGTTTGCGGAGCGCATCCGGATCGACGGCGAGCCCATCGCGGACGAGGTGCTCGCCGACGTGCTGGAGCGCGCTCTCGACCTCGGCCCGGAGCTCTCGTTCTTCGAGACGGCCACGCTCGCGGCGTTCCTCGCGTTCCGTGAGCACGCGATCGACCTTGCGATCATCGAGGTCGGCATTGGCGGACGGCTCGACGCCACGAACGTACTGCCCGCCGAGCGCCTCTCCGTCGCGGCGATCACGCGCGTCGCCCTCGACCACGTCGATCGCCTCGGGGACACCCTCGAGGCCATCGCGCGCGAGAAGGCCGGCATCGCCAAGGGCGGCAGGCCGCTCGTGCTCGGACCGATGTCCCCCGAGGTCCGTGCCGCGGCGCTCGAGGTCGCGCTCGCCGCGGGCGCGCTGCCCATCGTGATGGGCGAGGATCCCGACGCCATCACGCGTGATTCCATCGATGTCGGGCTCCGCGGAACCTACCAGCACGACAACGCACGCATCGCGTGGCGCATCGGCCGCGAGCTCGGTTTCCCCGAGTCGGCGCGGCGCGAGGGCCTCGCGCGCACCCGCTGGCCGGGCCGCTTCGAGCACATCAGCGTCGGGAGCGGGCCGTTCGAGGGAGCGTGGATCCTCGACGGCGCCCACAACCCAGACGGCGCGCGCTCGCTGGTAGGCGCGCTCGCGGACGACGAGGCCCAGACCGCGGGCCATTCGGCTCCCGGCGCCCTCATCTTCGGAGCGCTGGCCGACAAGGCCTGGCGCGGGATGCTCGACGAGCTCGCGGTTCTCCCATGCCCGCGGATCTACGTCGCGCCGCGAGGTCGGGCAGCGACCGACCCGGCGCTCCTCGCCGCGCACGCGTCAGGTCACGTCGCCGTGTCGGTCCCCGACGCGCTGGCGCATGCGCGGAGCCTGGTCGCGCGTTCGTCTCCGGTCGTCATCTGCGGCTCTCTCTACCTTGTCGGAGAAGCGCGAGCACAGCTCCAAGGGCTCCCCGAGGATCCGCCGGTCGCCCTCTGACGTCGCTGCTTGCCTGTCGCGTGAAGACCCTCGCCTGTTCTATCCTCCGGCCCATGCCGAGCTTCGACATCGTCTCGAAGATCAAGTGGCACGAGGTCGATAACGCGCTGAACCAGGCTCAAAAGGAGCTGGCCCAGCGCTTCGACTTCAAGGACACAGGCACCGAGCTCGAGAAGAACGACGCAGGGATCGTCATACGTTCGTCGAGCGAGGACCGCGCGAACGCGGCCCTCACGGTGTTTCAGGAGAAGGTCATCAGGCGGAAGATCAGCCTGAAGTTCTTCGACGTCGAGGACCCGACGAAGACCGCCAAGGGCGGCGCTCAGATCCTGATCAAGGTGAGGGAGGGCATCGAGTCCGAGCCCGCCCGCGAGATCGTGCTCGCCATCAAGGACGCGAAGCTCAAGGTCCAGGCGCAGATCCAGGAAGCGCAAGTTCGCGTGACCG
>JAYSXP010000598.1:0-8654 GCA_043717125.1 Polyangiaceae bacterium
AGTCCTTCGCGGTAGGCATCGGCACGTTCTGCACGACGTCGTCCATCGCGGCGAACGTCTCCTCGGTGGGGTCGTCCGTGGTGAAGACGGTGAGGTGGACGATGTCGCTCGTCGCGATGCCGGCGATCGCGAGCTCGCGTACGGCCGGCGCGAAGAGATCGCGGACCGCGCGCGTGTGCTCGGTGGCGGGCTTGCGGTCGAGGACCTCCTCGAGATCGGCGCTCGTGCCCACGGGGCCGCCGCCCGCGGCGCGCACCTTGCTCGTGACGACGACCGCGTAGCGCGTCTTCGTGCGAAGCGGGCGTCCGAGCATCGGCATGACGGCGAGCGTGCTCGCGGGCCAGTAGACGCCCTCGGTCGCCTGGTAGTGGATCTGCGCGAGGTGACGCTGCCCGTGCTCCGGCGACGCGGGGTCGACGTCGACGATCTGCACGGCGGCATCGAACGCGAGCGTGGCCGTCGGGTCTTGGGGGAGGCTGGCGGGATCGATGGCACCGTCGAACCGGAGCGCCGCCGCGGCCGCGGGCGAGAAGCCCTTCGTGAGCCCCTCCGTCTGCGTCACGTACTGGGCCAGCAAGGGGAGGGTGGAGGGATTGGGGAACCCCTTGAATACGATGGCGCCGGTTGCGTCTTTCCTCAGATCGCTCGGAAATGGGTGATCGAAGAAGGCCTTGTCCGACAGCGCCTCCAGCGACGCCGGCACAACGAACAGCGAGCGAACGGGTCCCGTTGCCATCGTGGTCGAAGGGTTCGATGACCCACAGGCGCCACACACGACGACAAAGAGCAAAGGCAACGTGGAGTGACGCATCGCGGAACCGGTATACCACCCGCGTTCCCCCGGAAACGAGCACTCCTCACGCGACCGCACTAAGGTCGAGATCTGCGTCGTCCAACCGGTGGCGCTTTCGCCTGCTTACCAAGGAGACTGGATATGAACGTCGACAGAGCTCGATTCCTTCTACTCACGACCGCCCTCTCTGCAGCCACCGCCGTGGCGGCGTCGGCCAGCGGCTGCTCGGCCACCAACACGGCAACGGACGGCGGAACGACGACCACGGTCGATAGCGGCGGCGCGGACGCGTACACAGCGGACGCGAACACCGGCGACAGCTCGGTCGAGGACGGCGGCGCGTGTCTCGACGACACCGGCCTCGAGCCGACGTGTGAGGGTGCCGCGCTCGACTGCGCGACCCTCTGCGCGCACTACATCCCGACCTTCAAGAACGGCGTGGGCCGCGCGATCACCGAGTGCATCATCAAGCTTCCGACCTGCGAAGGCGCCGACGTGGCGCTCGCCAAGTGCGTGGACGACGCGCTCGCCCAGGTGTGTCCGGATCCGACTGCCGAGGACTTCTGTGCGCCTCTTTCGACCGCGTGCGGTCCGGGTGACGGCGGCGTGGGCTCGCTTCCGCTCGCCAAGTGCAATCCCGTCGCGGCGGGCCTCAACGCCCAGGGACGCACGGAATTCAGCGCGTGCCTCCACGACAACACGGATGCGGGCGCGAGCTACTGCACGGCCGACCCGGACATCTGCATCAACGCTGCCAAGTAGGTCGTGTGCGGCGCACACGACACATCCTCCCGAAGGTCGGATAGTGGCATGATGGGGACGTGATCGCTCCGCGACGCGTCCCCATTCCGCCTGCCTGGAGCACCCAGCTCCTGACGGTGGGCATCACCGGGACGAACGGCAAGACGACGACGACCGCTTGGGTCGCCGCGGCGCTGCGTCGCCTCGGCGCCGGACCGGTCGCGCGCGCTACGACGGTCGGTTTTTTCCTCGACGACGAGCGCATCGCTCTCGAGAAGAGCTACACCGGCTTCGTCGACGGCATGCACGCGTGCTTCGAGCGCGGCGGCAAATACGCCGCCGTCGAGCTCACGAGCGAGGCCCTCGCGAAGGGCTTCGCGCGCGCGTGGCAGTGCCACGTGGGCGTGTTCACGAATCTCACGCACGATCACCTCGACGCGCACGGCAGCCCCGAGCACTACCTCGCGAGCAAGGCGCAGCTCTTCGTGTCTCTGCGTGCTGGAGCCACGGCGGTGCTCAATGCCGGGGACCCGGTGTTCGATCTTCTGCGCGAGATCATGCCGGAAGGCGTGACGGTGCTTTCGTATGCGGTGCCGTCGCGCGGTGAGGTGCAAGGCACGCCGGACGTCGTCGCGCGGTCGGTCGACGTGTCGTGGGGCGGGACCACGATCACCTGCGACGTACGCGACCCGGCGTCCGGTCTTCCGGGCGAGGTGCGCGTTCGCGCAATCGGGGAGGTCTACGCGGAGAACGCCCTCGCGGCTCTGCTCGGCGCGGTCGCGGCGGGGGTGCCGCCCGCGGATGCGTGCGCAGCGCTCGCCGATGCGCCGCCGCCGCCCGGTCGCTTCGAGGTGGTGCACGCGAGGCCTTACGTCGTCGTCGACTACGCGCACAGCCCCGATGCACTCGCTAGAACCGTGCAGACCGCACGTAAATTGGCCGACGCCGGCGGCGGGAAGCTGTCGGTCGTCTTCGGTGCCGGCGGCAAGCGCGACAAGGCGAAGCGTGCCCCGATGGGCGAGGCCGCCCGCGCCGCGGACCGCGTGATCCTGACGACCGACAATCCGCGCGACGAGGACCCGGCGGTCATCGCACGCGCGATCGCGGAGGGCCTGCGGAGGCACGCGAACGTGATCACCGAGCTCGACCGCGCGAAGGCGATCCGCATGGCGATCGCATCGGCAGGCGACGAAGACGTCGTGCTCATCGCCGGCAAGGGCCACGAGACCGAGCAGCTCGTCGGCACCGAGGTCCGCCACTTCTCCGATGTCGACGTCGCGACCGAAGCGCTCGCCGCGCGAGGTTGACCCTCCGCTAGAGCCCCTTGCCGGCGTTGTCGTGAACGAGGATGCGCGCCTCATTGAACGCCTTCGGGAACGGAACGCCGCTCCTGGTGAGCGCAAACGTCACCGGGTACGTGGCGCGCCGCACGGCGTCGACGTAGAGGCGCATCGTCGTGACGTCGAAGGTCCCGTTGGCGCCACTGGCCGGCGACCGCGGGCTCGCTCGCGGATATCGAGTGGAACGACGGGTCACGGCCTGCACGGGATAGGGAGATGCGCCAACGGCTGGGCCTCGAAGAGCGCGGACGACTGCACGTGCAAGTGACTGAGCGGCTACTTCACGAATTCGACGGTCGGAGGCGGCTGCGGCGCCGGCGTGCCGTGGCTCTGCGGGCCGTCGTGCGTCGCCCACCACGTCATCAGGAAGACGAGCAGCGCTGCCGTCAGCGCGAAGAAGATGCGCGCGGTCGGGTCGGGCTCGATGCGCGCGCGGAGGAGCACCGCCGCGCGCTTCACGTCGTCGTCCTTCGTCTTCGAAGCGAGCTCGGGCGCGCCGGTGCGAACCGTCGCGTAGTCACCCGCAGCGAAGGCGGCGACGAGCGCGTGGAGCTCGGGGTCGTTCGGAAAATCGCTCGCAAACGCCGGAAATCCCCACGATCCATGCGAGTTTTCGAACGCGTCGAACTTCGGTTCCGGTCGATACGTCATGGCGCCATGCCCGCAGTGCGGCTGGCGGAGGAGGCGACTCCACGCACGCGGGATCCGGAGGACGACCGAGCGACTTCGCCGTGGGTGATTGCCCGATGGATGAGCGACGGCGAGAGACCGGGGGAGATCACGCTGGGCGTCACCTCGCTCGACGGGAACATCTGCACGAAGGCCGGCGCGCGTCGCACGCGATCGACGAGCGTGCGCTCGAGGATCATCGACGTGTACTGCAAGGCGCCGAGCTCCGGCGTGTTCGCGTTGAGGATGATGTCCAGATCCTGCTTCTTGCACAGGTAGGCGAGGCCCTTGATGCGACTCTCGAGTGGCGACCAGTTGTCGGCGCACGTGCCGTTCTCGCTGATGCCCCAGACACCCGACTCGGTGTTCATGAAGAGCGTCTGGTTGCCGGTCGTGTGACCTGGCGTGCGGAGGAGCATCACTCCGTCACCGAGCGCGTGGTCGCCGTCGGTGAGCACGACGTTCTCCATGCGCACGCCGGTCTTTCCGTCGCGTACGAACCAGGCCTTCTGCAACGGATGAAGGTCGTCCCAATCTTCCCACTCGAGCTTCGGCGCGAGGAGCTTCGCGTTCGGAAAGCGCGGCGCTCGCGAGCCGTCGACCGTGCCGAGGAGGCCGCGCAGATCCTGGGTGTGGAAGTGATCGAACGCGACGTAGTCGATGTCCTCGAGGGTCACGCCGAGACGCGCGAGCTGCGCCTCGAGCGTGTCGAACTTGCCGGCGACGAAATCGCTCATGCGCGCGCCGAACGCCTCGATCAAGCGGGCGAAGAAGGGCGTAGCTCTGGCGCCTTCGATGTCGGTCGGGTTGAAGAGGAGGTTCTGGAGCTGGCCGTTGCGCTGGAACTGCACGAGGGCGCAGCGGTGCGTCATGATCACGAAGGGCGCGGGAGCGATGGCTGCCGCCCAGAACGCATAGCGGGTCGGGTAGGCGAGCGTCGAGAGCGGGAGCGTCCGGACGGACACGCACCGCGGGCCGCTCGCGAAGCGCTCCCGCAGTCGTTCGGCGCCGCGTCGTACCGCGCGCAGCTGCGGACCGTGCAACGTCGTTCGCCACGCCTCGTCGAGATCGGTGATGCGTTCGAGTCCGGCCGTCATGGCCGGCAAGCGTAGCCGATTGTCACAGGCTACTTCACGTTGCATCCGACGACAGGGGCGACAGGGGCGAAATTTCCGCCGATCGCCTGGGGCCGGGCGACGTCGATGTCCTTCATCGCCGCCTCGAGGATGTCGTGGACCTGCGCGTAGGTCTGATTGAGCTTGTCGCTCGCGGCGCCCGGGACCGCGACGCAGAGGAATTTCGGCGTGCCGCACGCGTCGAAGTCCTCGCACGACGCGCCGCCCGCGCCGACCGTGCGGAACGACGTGTCGCCGTAGAGCACCTTGCCGCCGACCATCGTGAGCGCGACGTCCTTCGCGGACGCACCGACGATCGTGTCGTACGGCGCGGTGCGCGCGCCGCGGACGGCGAAAATGTCCGCGAGCATGCCCTTCTTGATCGTTCCGAGCTTGTCGCTGACGCCGAGGATGATCGCGCCGTTCTTCGTCGCCATCGTGTGGAGGTCCTGCGACTTGAGGCGGCCGCCCCACTTCGTGTCGCTGTAGCTCTTCGCGAAGCGCAGCTCGTCGAGCATGTTCTGGCTACCGCCCATCGACCAGTCGGGCGCGAGCGCGACGAGGATGCCGTGGTCGAGCGCGAGCGGGACGTTGGTGGTCGCTCCGTAGAGGGCGACGTTCGACGCCGGCGACCAGGTGAGCTTCATCTCCTTCGCCTTCATCGCCGCGAACTCGGTCGCGGTGAACGCGGTGCCATGCGTGATCGCCGTCTGCGGTGCGTAGAGGCACCCGGCCGTCGTCGTGAGCGTGCCGAGCTTCGTGAACTCCGCGAGCGCGGCGGCGTCGAGCCCCTCGCCGATGTGGATCAGGTAGGCGGCGGTCTTCCCGCTCGCGTAGTTCGCGCACACGCCGTCGGCGGTGGCCTTCGAAGGCAAAATAGCTGCAGTCTGCACCTTGTCAGTGGCGAGCCCGTTGAACTGGGTGTCGATCGTTCGCGCGAGCGACTGGTAGCAGGGGAGCGCCGTCCCAGGCAGGCCGACGATCGACGTCGTGCCGGCGGCGAGGCCCTTCATCTCGCCCCACTTCTCCATCTCGCACTTCAGGTTGCCCGTGCTGTCGAACTTCGCCGGGCACCACACCGGCTTTCCTTGCGAGGCGTCCTCGAGGCACTGTTTCACGTCGACCATGACGGTGTAGCGCGGCTCGTTGGTGTCCTTCGTCCAGTCGTCGTGGTTCTGGTAGAGCTGCTTCGGCAGCCAGTCCGAGTTGTCGAAGATGTCGAAGAGGATGTGGTTGTGCGTGTCGACGAGGCCGGGGGAGATGACGCCGTCGATCGTGACGTGCGCGACGCCGGCTGCCGCGGGCTCGGCCTCGCAGGCCTTGCCCGGCTCGGCGCATCCGATCGTGCCGTCGGGAAGGGTGAGCACCTGCCCCTCGAACGGCCCGCTCTCGCCGAGCACCGTGCCCTCGAGCAGGATCCCCTTCGTCGGATCGCCGGTGACCGTCGACGTCTCGTCGACCGACCCGTCGAGGCCGGCGTCGTCCTCGGGGACGATCGGCGTGGTCGATGCAGGGTTCGTCTGATCGCTGCAGCTGGCGACGAGGATGATGACCGTCGCAAGAGAGACCCCGAGGACGGCGCGCATCGTCACAGGATACCTCATCGCCGAGGACGTCACGCCCTTGCGCGCCGCCCTCCTCGTCTCACGTTGGGCGACGCGGCCAACATCCGCCGCCGCTCCTCGCGGTCGCCGCGACGCCGTCGGCGCCGACCCTGGTTCCGGACCGTCGTCATCCTTCCGTCGACTTCAAGTAGCCTAGGGTCATGAAGCGGGATCCCTCGGCAGCCCGCGTCGCGCTGGTGCTTGCCGGCGGCGCCGCGCGCGGCGCCTACGAGGTTGGTGTCGTCCAGCACATCCTCGAGGAGGTCTCGAAGGACCTCGGGCGCGACGTGCCGCTAGACATCCTGTGCGGCACGTCGATCGGCGCGGTCAACGCGTGCGCGCTCGCTGCGTTTGCGGACGAGCCGCGCGGTCGCGCGATTCGCCTCATCGACATCTGGACACGGCTTCGCGTCCAGGAGCTCGTCCAGCCGGACCTACGCGGAATCCTATCCATGGGCACGCGGTGGCTCAGGGGCACGCTCGACGCCGCGAGCGTTCCGGCGCGCGAAGGCGGGCTCGTCGACCCCGAAGCCCTCGAGCGCCTCATCGAGGCGGAGATACCGTTCGCCGCGATCGCCGGCCACCTGCAGAATGGGCGCCTCGCCGCGCTCACGGTCTCGACCACACACGTCGCGAGCGGACGGACCGTCGTCTACGTGAACCGCACGGAGGGCGCCTTGCCCCCGTGGAGCCTCGATCCGACGATCACCCCGCGCGCGGCGCAGATCACCTCGCGCCACGCGTTCGCGTCTGCCGCCATCCCCATTTTGTTCCGCGCGGTCCGTCTCGACGGCGAGTTCCACTGCGACGGTGGGCTACGCCAGAACGTGCCGCTGTCTCCCGCACGACGCCTCGGGGCGCGCGGTGTCATCGTCGTGAATCCAAGGTTCATCGCCGCACCGCCGGCAGAGGAGTCGCCCCGCAAGGAGGACATGTTCCCGGGGCCGCTCTTCTTGCTCGGCAAGACGCTGAACGCGCTCCTCCTCGATCGCATCGATACGGACCTCGCGCGTCTGCGCAGCATCAACGACATCCTCGAAGCCGGCAAGCGCCGCTACGGCGACACCTTCGTCGATGAGCTCAACAAAGAGCTGGGGCACCCGAAGGGCAGGGGACTGCGCCCGATGCGCTCGATCCTGATCCGCGCGTCACAGGACATCGGCAAGCTCGCATCGGAGTACGTGCGGTCGCCCCTGTTCGCGAAGCGCGTGAGCGGGGGCGCGGGTCGCCTCATGCGGCGCCTCGGGGAGCGCGAGGCTCGTGACGAGTCCGATCTCCTCTCGTATCTCCTCTTCGACGGCGAGTTCGCGCGTCAGCTCATCGAGGTGGGCCGCCAGGATGCCCGCGCGCGCCACGCCGAGCTCTGCGCATTCTTCGAGGCGATGTCGAACGAGACCTGAGCGGGTCCAGTCGGTTACGTTGGCCGCCATGCCGAGGCGGCACAGGCCGGGTGCGACCGCGACCAGCGTAGTGGCCCATATCGAGGAGGTGATCGTCGCGACGAGCGGCGAGGATGCCTTCGAGCTCGTGTTTGCCGTCGCCGCCGCGCGCGTCATCGGCAAGACCAAGGCGACGTCCCAGGCGATCGCCAAGGTCCGCCGCGCCCATCCGGAGCTCTCGATCGCGATGCCGCGTGACGAGAACGAGGAGCTCGTCGCGCGGGTCGATGCGCTTCTCGCGCGCGAGCTGGCGGGTGGCGACGGTCGCCTGCAGGCGCTCGACGCCGTCTTCGAGTCGCTCGTGCCTCGCGTCGCGAAGGGTGACAAGGGTCAGTTCTTCACGCCGCGTCACGTCGTCGACTTCGTGGTGAAGGCTCTCGCGCCGCGGGCGCGCGAGGTGGTGGTCGATCCGGCGTGCGGCTCCGGCGCCTTCCTCGCGCATGCTCGCGCGATCGCCGCCGTGAAGACCTTCGGCTCGGACGTGGACCCGCGCGCGATCCGCGTGGCGCGCCTCGTCGCGCTTTCGCAGGGGCGCGACCCCGCGACCATCGTTCGCGCCGACGGGCTGCGCGGGCCGAAGCCGCCGAAGGCGAACGTCATCGCGACGAACCCTCCGTTCGCCGGCCGTGCCGATGCCACCGACTTCGAGGTCGCCCGCACGGTGCGGACCCCCGAGCGCGACGTGCTCTTCCTCGAGCGCGCGCTCGATCTCCTGCGCCCCGGCGGACGCCTCGGCATCGTGCTCCCCTACAACAAGGCGGCCGGCGCGTCGTTCGCAGGCATGCGCCGGTGGCTCGTCGGGCGTGCGCGCATCTATGCGGTGGTCGGCTTGCCGCGCGAGACGTTCCTCCCGCATACGTCGCAGCGGACGTTCGTGCTGTTCGCGAAGCGCCGTGGACCAGGAGAGCAGCCTGACGCGCGCGAGCGCGCGATCTTCGCGATCAGCGAGCGGG
>JAYSXP010000599.1:0-8649 GCA_043717125.1 Polyangiaceae bacterium
TGCCTTGATCGCTCACGGCAGAGGTGGCCTTTGCGTCGTAGCGCGCGACGTCGCCGTCGGGGAACGCGTCGCCGGCGGGAGCGACGAGGTGGTTCGACAGGTAGCTGCCGAGGCGCTCGTGCGGACTGATGAAGACGTCCGGCCCGTTGTCGCGCGGGATCGCGGCTTCGAGCTTCGCGGCGTACGCGTCGTACGGAACCGCGAGCAGCGTGACGTGCTTACCGGTCTTCTCCGCGAACATCGACGCGACCGTCTCGAGCGCCTTCTGCTCGGCGCCGCGGTACGGATGCCAGACGACGATGCCGCGCGCGGGCTCCTCGCACCCGGGCAAGAGCGCGAGAGCGACGGCGAGGGCGACGACAAAGGCGAGCGCTCTGCGCATGCGCGGGGTCACGGCTCAGAGGCCGAGCGCTACGCCCGTCTTCGGGTCGAAGAGATGAACGCGAGCAGGAGAGACGGCGAGAGGGATCGCACTGCCCGCGCGCACCGAACGCGCTTCGTCGGCGTCGAGCCGCGCGACGACCGAAGGTCCGGCAGCACGAAGCCAGCCATGCGCGAACGCCTCCGAGCCGAGCGCCTCGACGAGCTCCACCTTCAGCTCGGCGACGGCAGGCGCGCCGTTCTTCGCGAGGCCGAGATCATGCGGGCGAATGCCGATGGTGACCTGACGCCCTTCCTCGAGCGCGAGCCCGAAGCGGTCGTCGTCGACGACGGCGCGTACGCCTCCACCCTCGGCGATGAAGCGGCCGTCCTCGCGGACGAGGACGCCTTCGACCATCGTCATCTTCGGGGAGCCGAGGAACGTCGCGACGAACTTCGTGCGCGGGCGTTCGTACACCTCGAGCGGCGCGCCCTTCTGCTCGACCTGTCCTCCGTTGAGGACCCAGAGAGTGTCGGCGAGGGTCATCGCCTCGACCTGGTCGTGCGTCACGTAGAGCGTCGTCGCCTTGAGGCGATCGTGGAGTCGGCGGATCTCGACGCGGACCTCCGCACGCAGCGCGGCGTCGAGGTTCGAGAGCGGCTCGTCGAAGAGGAAGATCGTCGGGCGGCGCACGATCGCGCGGCCCATGGCGACGCGCTGGCGCTGGCCGCCGGACAGCTGCTTCGGGAGCCGTCCGAGCAGAGGCCCGAGTCCGAGCATCGCGCTCGCCTCGTCGAGACGCTTGTCGATCTCGGCCTTGGGCGTGCCTCGCAGCTCGAGCCCGAACTTGAGGTTGTCGCGAACGGTGAGGTGCGGATAGAGGGCGTAGCTCTGGAACACCATCGCGACGTCGCGGTCGCGCGGCGGCAGGTTCGTGACGTCACGGCCTTTGAGAGTGATGGTGCCGGAATCGGCCTGCTCGAGGCCGGCGACGAGGCGCAGCAACGTCGACTTACCGCAGCCGCTGGGCCCGACGAGCACCGCGAAGCTGCCTTCGGGGATGTCGAGGTCGACACCCTTCAGGATGCTCGTCTCGCCGAAGCTCTTCGTGATGCCACGCGCAGAGCAGCGAAGGCGGTCACTGGGTGCGGCCTCGGCGGCGGGCATCGGCGTGTCGGCCGCCGCCATCGTGCTTGAGGCGTTCTCTTCGCCTCGTGCGTGCTCTTGGGCCTCGGACATCGCGGGCATTCTAGGCGGCGCGCGGCAGCGCCGGGGTACTCACGAGCGAATCCCGCTCCCCCCATGGAAACGGGCGCGATTTACGTAACTCATTTTTGAGTGACGTTCGAGCAACTTCGTCGACCCAACCGAGGTCTCGGTGACGCTTTGCGTCATTCGGCAGGTTCGGTCGCGCCGAACCCAGCGTGCGCAAGACGTCCGCGCGAGACACGTAGACCCGCACGCGTGAGGCAGAATCTCGAGCATCCCCGTCGAGGACGTCTCAAGGCTTCAGATCCAGAGAGCTACGCCGCGAGCCTGGAGACCCCGAGGAGCCTGAGCGCGGCGTCGACGACGGCGCCCGCCGCGTCGCGCGGGACGAGCTGCCGAGCGCGCGCGCCCATGACGAGGAGGCGAGTGCCCTGACGCAACTGCTCGATCGTCCTCCCGACGTCGTTGGCCTCCGCGGCGACGCCTGCGCCACCCTCGACGACGAACACCTCGTTCATCTTCTCGTTCCCGGGGACGGCGGACGCGACGACCATCGCGCGACCCGCGGTGAGCGTCTCGGTGACGGTGAGCCCGCCCGCCTTGCCGACGACGACGTGCGCCTCGGCGATCCGCGCGGCCATGTCCTTCTCGAAGCCGATGATCCGCGCCGGCACGCCCGCGAGCTCGGCCTCCCGAGCGACGCAAGAGGCGAGGCGCTCGGCGGCACCGCAGACCACCGTGAGCTCGACGTCCGGGACGCCCACGAACGATCGCACGATGCGCGTCATCGGGCCGTGTCCAAAGCCGCCACTCGTCACCAGAACGCGCAGCGTCTTCGCGAGCGACGTGAGCGCAGGGATCCGCGTGAACGCGGAGCGAACCGGGATGCCCGTCTCGAAGATGCGATCGTGCGAGGCGCCATGACCTGCGAGCTCCTCACGAGCCCCGCCGAGCGGCACCGCCCATGCGTCGACCCCGCGCTCCGCCCAGCATGCGTGCGCGGTGTAGTCGGTGACCACGCCGAGCAGCGGCGCGTCGAGCGTTCCCTTGCGGCGCGCGCGGCCGAGGACCACGAGCGGAAGGTGATGGGTTGCCACGATCGCGCGCGGCGCAAGGGAGCGCACGTGATCGGCGAGCCCGCCGAAGACGAGGTTGTCGAGGCCGAGGCGCAGCGGCTCGAGTGCGTCACCGCGACGATTGGCTGCAAAGTACATCTGTCCGTAGAGCTCCGGCGCCACGCTCTGCCCCGTGAGGTGAGCCCCGACGTACGCTTCGCCAGCCCACCGCGGCGCGTGCGCGAAGGCATCGACGACCTCGACCGACAGCCCGCGTGCGCGGGCCGCCTCCGCGGTCGCGAGCGCTGCCGACTTGTGACCGCCTCCCACCGGGCTGTAGACGACGACCAGATCCGTGCTCATCGAGTGGCCTCCTGCGACGAGACTCCCAGGAGCAAGCGACGGACCACGGACGTGCGCGGTGACAAGTACCCGAATTGATTAGTCAGCAACTGGTTGAACCACTCAACCTGATGCGAAAGTGCGCAGCGACGCCGCGCACGCGGGTTCGCGGACCGGCCGGTGCCGCTCAGCGATGCGCGTGCGAAGCTCGGCGGCGAGGCGCTTGCCGCGCGTCCCTGGCGCGACTGCGATGCGTGCTCGCCGCGTGATCTTGCGTGGTGTACCGGGAGAGCGCGGCCTGGGGATACGCGCTAATCTGTCGCCAATGGGCGAGCCGGCGCACCACCGCTTCACCTTCGACCAGTACCTTATGCTGGAGGAGGACTCGGGCGTGAAGCACGAGTTCTCGGGAGGTCAGGTCTGGGCGATGTCGGGGGGGACGCCCGAGCATGCCGCTGTGGCGGGGAACGTCCTGACACTCCTCAACGTCCAGCTGACCGGCAAGAAGTGTCGCGTTTTCACGTCGGATCTGCGCGTCCGCATCACCGCCACGGGGCTAGGCACCTACCCTGACGTCAGCGTCGTGTGCGGACGCCTCGAGCTCGATCCGGAGGACGCCAAGCGCCACACGATCACGAACCCGCGGATCCTCGTCGAGGTCCTCAGTCCGTCGACGGAGGCCTACGACCGCGGAGAGAAGCTCCGCCACTACCAGCAGATCACGTCCGTCGACGAGATCGTGCTCGTCGCCCACGATCGTCCGGAGATCGAGGTCGTGCGCCGGGAGGCCGACGGGACCTGGTCGCGCCACATGGCCCGTGCCGGCGAGCTCGCGAGGCTCTCTTCGGTCGAGTGCGACCTGCCCGTCAGCGAGGTCTTTCGTGACCCGCTCGCGGGAGCTTGAGCGGGCCGCGGAGCTTTCAGCCGCTGGGAAGTGCTCCCAAAAGTGCGGCAGCCAGATCGCATTGTAGCCAGCAGGTGGGGCGTCCGCGCCGCGCGGCACGACCGTCGGTGTCGCATGGGTCGTCGCAGGCGACATGCTCTCGGCGGCGAGCGGCGAGCTGCCGGTCGTGACGCTGAACGCTGCCGCCCGGCCCGACAAGAAGCTCGCGGACGAGCCGGCCATCGCGCGCGCGCTCGCGGCGCTGAGGAAGAGCGTGAGCACGGTGGTCGTTCTCCAGCCGCTTCGACGTCGCGCGCGCGAATCTCCCTGCAGCTCCTCTCGTGATCGCGCTCGGCCGCAAGAACACCGACGCCACGCTTCGCATCGACGTCGCGAATGGCCTCCTCCGCGAGCTCGCCCGCTGGCAGATGGGGCTCTAGGAAGTCTCAGCGGCCATCCGCGGGCGTGAGCGTGCGAGCGCGGCGGTCGCCTGGCGAGTAGTCATCGAGAGTTTCCGCACCTCTGCGCGCACACGCGGTCGAGGAGAGCGCGCGCTGCCCCGCTCGTTCGTCGGGCAGATACGCGGAGCTCTCAATCATCCACCTGTCGAGCTGCTTCCAGCTCGGTGTGTCCGGTCGAATCGCGAGAAGGTGGAAGCGAGTGTGCATGAAGCCCGTGTTGGCAGAGACCTCGACGAAGTAGATCCGCCCCGGTGCGAGGTCTGCCTCGAGCGCCGACGTGTTCGCAGCGCAGCTGACGAACACGTTTCGGCCGGGCGCGACCCGCACGGCGAAGTACGCGCCCGCAAGCGCGTCGCCGAGGAATCGACCGCGGCTGTCGAGGATCGTCGTCGTCGTCTCGCCCTTGTACTCGGAGGGGCGAACGAAGACGACGGTAGCCGCATCGGGGGCGCCGACGATCGCGCCGTGACCTGCGAGGTGCATCGACGTCGACGTCGCGTTGCACCCCGACGTCGGCAACGCGCAGGACACGAATCCCGTCTGGTTATCTGACCGAAAGATGGTGTCGCTTTCTGATTGTGAGGGCGGCAACTGCGCCGTCACTGGATCCTGGTTCGAGGGGCTTGGGGTGATGGGGTACAACTTCTCCGCCCACGGCCTGTCCGCCACACACGACGCACGCAAGTTACTGCTGACGTCGCGCGCCCACGATTCGTATCACCCTCAGAAATACGACGAGACCGGTGCGGTCGCGACGTAGCCGACGCGTGGCTCCCGCGATGGTCTCCGCACGAAGATCGTGTCGCCTACCTTCGTGGCGACGGGATCTGGGTGAAGCGCCTACCGGCCGATGTGCCTCAGCGAGTTCTTCAGGTTGAAGGGGCGCGAGGTCTCGATTGATGAAACGGGGAAACCTGCGCAAAGGCCGCGAAGGGTGTCCCGCGCCACCCCTGGTGCCACCCGGTCAGGACGCTCGCGGTCGTTCTGCGGCGATCGAGCGAGCGATGCGCTTCGCCTCGATGCCGATCTCGCGGAGCATCCCGGTCCCCGCTCCACGGTCCTGCTCGACGCTATCGCGCTCTCGTTCATTCCCGGCATCGGCACCGTCATCGGCGGCGCGATCGGCGCGCTCATCACCTGGCTCGTCGGGCTCACCGCCGACGAGCCCCTTCGCCTCGTAGTACGACTTCGTCTGGCTCTTGAGCCACCGACCACGGCCCGACGAGCCGACGCACTCCGTTACGGGCGCGCTTTCGGGAGGACCACGCCCGCTTCGTAGATCGCCTGGAGCTCCTTGAAGGCGGCAGGCTCGTCGCCGACGATCCTCAGGTGGCGAAAGCTCGCTACCGCATCCTTCAGATCGATCTCGAAGGTCGCCGGTGATTCGGGGCGCATGGCACCGAGCACGGCGTTCGTTCGTCCTCTCGGGTCACGCAGCGACACGCGACGTGCGCCCGCGTCCGTGACGCGCGTCGCGACGATCGCGTACGCGTGGCGAGGCTGAATTCCCCATCGCTCCGCGATTGACGCATCGGCATTTCCGAAGAGCGCAGGCAGGCGAGACTCGATCGCCCTGACGACGATCGCGGCCGTCGCGTCTGCCGAGAGCGCACGCGTGTCTACCGTGAACGGCGACCCGCCGAGGATCTCGAGATCGATGCCGGGGCGTTCTTGGTCCAGGAACGAATATCCGCCGTGCGTGACAGCGAGGGCCTTCTCGATCACCTCGGGCCAGAGAGGGCGCGTGTTCCGCTGAGCGTCGTGACGTGCACCGTGGGTGACGTAGTCCGGCACCGTCTCGCCCGCGAAGACGAGCACGCCCCTGTCCGTCGTTGGAAAGAGGCGGTCGAGAGAAACGACGATCGTGGCTCGCTCGCCGTTCGGATGGAGCCGGACGTCGAACGAGCCGTCCGCGCGCTCCGACATGATCTCCGAGATCGCCTCTGGCCTCGCGGCCGCGAGCGAGCTGACCATCGCAAGGAGCCCGCAATCATCGAGATCGCCCTGGTACACGTCGTCAGGCGACGGCGCGCGCGTGGCAAGAAAGAGCGGCCCGGAAACGGCTGTAAAGTGCAGCGTTTCGCGAATTCTCCTAGGCAGCGGGATTCCGGTGATCGTGGAGACCGAGGTCGGCGAGCCGATCTCCCGTGGATGCGCTGCTTCTGGCGCCGAAAGTCGGTCATGCGCAAGCCGCGGGCTCGCGCACCCGGCGACCCAGAGCGACGCCATCAGGGTCGCCGCTGTCGTCCACACTCTTTGGAGATTTCGCACGGCCGCTGCCGACTTCTCGCAGGCCACTCCGCCCCATTCGTTCGCGCGTGGCAACGCTGCGGAAGCCTGGCACGGTAGCCTCACGCGCGCCACGCCTTGGGCCGCGCGCCGAGCGCGCTTCAGTTCGCGGCGTCGACTGCGCTGCCGCCGACCGTGAGCTCCTCGGCACCGGGCGCAGCGGCCGGACGAGCCGCCGGAGGTCCGCCGGCGGCAACCCCGGTGCAGCGGTCGTTGATGAAGTTCTCGAGCACCGCCTTGCGCCTCGGAAGGAACGTGCCCGGTCGCGCCGCCGTGAACTGTCGTTCACGATGAGGACAATTCAGCCCTCCCCCGCAGAGCCGTGGTTGCGCGCGCCCGGAACGCATGCGAGGAAGACGCCGATGGCGAAGGGCTTCTCCTCATCGGCGTGGGCCGCAGTCGCGCTGAGCGGCATGATGGCAGTCGCGTGTAGCGACACGACGGTCGCGACCGTGACGACCCCTCCGTCGGAGCCCGTCGGAGCACCGGCGAAAGGAGAGGAGCCCGCCACGGAGACCGCGCCCGGCGACACCTCGAAATCGTCGTCGAGTGGCTCGACCGGCAACGGCGGGTCGACGGGTTCGTCGAGCGGCAGCACATCGGGCGGAACGAAGCCGCCGGTGGCGAACACGTGCGCCACGCCGTGGCCTTCCCCGGGGATCTTCAACCCGGACTGCGTCTACCTCATGGGCACCCTCGAGGAAGGCGCCGCCTATCTCGATGCCATCATTCATCCCTCGTTGCCGAACGACGTGCACGGCGGGTTCACGATGAAGAGTCGCCATCCGCACATCCGTCCGACGGATGGTCGTCTGGTGTTCGACGACGAGAACAAGCTCCTCGAATTCCACGACGACGTCTTCGTCGCGAACAACTGGCCGGTGCCCGACTACCCGGTGAACCCGCTGGTGAACGACGTCGCCCTCGCCGCGGGGGGCTGCTCGACGCAGTGGCCTGCGTGGCTCATGGGCTTCTTCCCCGACGACGGCAAGGCGTTCTACTCGTGCGGCGGCACCCCGGCCTGGATCGAAGGCGCGCCTGCAACGAAGCTGCCGTTCACACTCGACGGTCTGCTCGCCGTCGGAAACGCGCGCTCGCAGCTCGTGCGAAAGACGAGCTCGCTCGCGGTGCGGCTAGGCGGTGGGAGCGAAATCGCCGTCACCGGTCTGACGGGCTTCGCCGGCACGGAGAAGACCTACGCGCGCTTCGTCGGCACCGAGTTCGTCCTCGCGCTGTTCGACTCCGGCGGCACGTCGGGGGCTCTCTGGCACATCGCGCTCGACGGCCACGCGACGCTCGTCGGTGCGTATGCGATGGGCGCCGGACCCGCACCGCAGTGGTACGACGCGGTCCTCGACGCGGCCGGCGCCCTCTACTTCTTCAGCAAGAACTCGAGCGACGCTTACTACGACGACCAGATCGAGCGCATCTCCGTCGCAGCAGCTCGCGACGTCGTCTACCAAGAGTCCGCGACGAAGAAGGTCAAGATCCACGCCTCGCAGCTCGTCAGCGGTTATTGAGCGTAAAAAAAGCCGCAAGCTGGCTTTTACGGTGTAAGTCGTCTCCGTGCGGGGCGTGAGGTCTACTCGGCGGATGCGTCGTCGGCTCGTGCTCGCCTCCGCTGCCGTCGCGGCAATCGCGGGCCGTTCTCTCCCCCGCGGACCTGTCGGGCCTGTCGAGCGGCGGCCCGCTCGCGGAGGGCGGTCCGACGGGCGACGCCGGCACGACCGCGGGCGACGGCGGAGGGTACGCTCGTAGCGCGCGGTCGAGTTGGCGGTCACGCGCCACTCCCCAGGCCTGACGTGGTGGATCGACGCGAGGCGTCGCGACCTTCGCCTTGCGGTCGAGCGCGATCACGTCTCCCAGGAGCACGCGCGCTCGTGCGAGGCGCTCGACGGCATCCGCGAAGGTGCGGCCGCGGAGGGGACCGAATGCCTTCGCGAGCTCGGCGCCGGTGCGCCCGTCCTTCATCGGGCGAAAGAGGCAGGCCCAGGTGCCAGGGAGCGACGTGAGGTGCGCGCTCATCGCCTCTTTGTCGCGTTCAGGATC
>JAYSXP010000600.1:0-8643 GCA_043717125.1 Polyangiaceae bacterium
TCCCCGACGAACGAGGCCATGCTCTCGTTGAGCGTGCTCTGCCCCGGCACGTAGAACGTCGCGTGGAGCGACTCGTGGAGGACGACGTCTGCGAGATCACCGAGCGCGTCGTCACCGCCGCCGAGCATCGTCGAGAGGATGGGATCGGTGAACCAGCCGAGCGTCGAGTACGCCTGCGAGCCGCGTACGTCGACGTCCCAGCCCTTTGCGGCGAGCTCCTTCGCGTACTCGTCCGCCTCCTTGCGATCGAACCAGCCCGTGTACGTGATGCTGCCGATGACGGGGAACGTCCACGTCTTCGGGCGAAAACGCAAGGGATCGCAGGCCGACACGACCCACATGACCGCAGGCCGACCGATCCAGAGATAGCGCTCGTAGTTCTTCGTCGGCCGGAGGCCGTGCTTCTCGCCGAAGGCCTTGATGCTCGGGACGGCCGTCAAGAGGCCGCGCGTTCGCTTGTCGAGATAGCCGTGCTCGATCACCTCCGCGATGTCGATGCCGCGGCCATTGAGCTTCTCCTGCCCGGCGGCCGCCTGCGTCACGTAGTGGAGGCTCGCGCCCGAGATGCAGCCGCTCAGCGAAAGCGAAAACAGGGCGCAGAGAGAGAGAACGAAGAGGCGCTTCCGCGCATGGGTCGAGCTAGCGAGCAAGTCGTCCGTGAGTTTACCACGCGCCTCGGCTCATTTCGGCTCGAGGTAGAGCGAGAAGGCGCTCGCCCCGAACGACATGACCGGCTCGTAGGTCGTCGGCGTCGTGTCGAACACGTTCGTCGCGTAGCCGGAGGTGACCTCGTCCTTCCAGCGGAAGCTCTCGTGCACGTTGACCTCGCACACGATGCGCTGATCCTTCGGCTCGTTCGGATCGATCGTGATGTGCATCGGGAAGACGTAGAACGAGTCGGGGCCGACCGTCTCGAGCGCCATGCCGCCGCTCGAGGCGAGCTGCGGCAGGGGCGCGTCGTTGTTCTCGAGCGTGCCGTACGTCGTATCGCCGATCCCGAAGGCCGAGCGAAACCAACCCTTCTGCCGCGCGGCGCCGTCGAAGACCACGCCGTCGGAGAGCGCCTCGACGTTGTCGTACCGCCCGTCCGTCGCGACGCCGTTGTGGAGACGTGCAGCCACGCGGTAGCGCACCCAGGCGACGCCGACCTTCGCGATCGTGTAGGTGCCGGGCGGCAGCGACTTCAGCGAGACTGTCGCGACGTCGTTCGTCTTGCCGCTGACGAGATCCGTCTCGACCGCCGCGGTACCGAGGTCGGCGACCTTCAGCGGCGAGGGATCGCCCGCGGACTTGAGGAGCCAGAGGCTCTTCACCGCGACGTACTGGCTCTTTGGCGTCTGGCTCGCGAAGCCGTCCGTGTGAGGGACGGGGCTGACCGAGCCGCGGAGCGCGAGCGTCACCTGTGCACCGGTGCCGGGTGCCGGCGGCGTCGCGCCGGGCTCTTCCTGGCCCGACCCCGAGCCGCCCGAGCTCGCTCCGGAGCCTCCGCAGGCCGCGAGCAGGAACGAGGAAGCGAGAAGGAGTCGTGCGAGGCGGTTCATGGAAGGCTCTCCGGCGAAGATACGGTTCGAAAGAAGAAAACCTTCCCTGCGAGGACGACGAATTGGAGGTCCGGTCAGCGAGACGCGATCTGCGTGTGCGCCGTCGAGCCGTTCGTGAGCCACAAGAAGGTGCCGACGCCGACCGCAAGGACGCCCACGGAAACGGCGCCGATACCGCCGGCGAGCACGCCCGTGCGGAAGCCCTCGCTCCCGACCTCCTCGCTGTGGAGGATCGGCGTGGCGACGAGCGCGACGGTGCCCGCGGCGATCGCGAGCAGGCCGCCACCGGTGACGAGCGCACCGGCCACCCGGCCGGTCGACGACCCCATCCTCGCGTCGATGCGGACTTTGTCGCCCGTGCGCGGAAGCGAAAAAGAGTCCGTCGGGACGAGCCCGTCGCCCGCCACGCGGTACGCGTAGCGCGTGTCGAGGGCGAGCGTACAAGGCGCGACGCACGCATGCTGCCACTGCCCGACCGAGAAAAAACCCGTCTCGAGAAGCGGCAAGCCCGATGGGCTCTGCGTCCCGACGCGGCGCTCGATGGTGGCTCGGCCGTCGTCGGCGTCGAGCTGGACGACGGCCGAAGCAGGTGCCGTTCCTGCAGGTTCGGCCACGGGCGATGTGGCGGCAGCGAGCGCCGGCGGGGCCACCGGCTCATCGGCGTCCGCGGTGCGCGGCGTAATCGCGACGAGCACCGGAACGGCGAGCGCGGTCAGCGACAGCAGATCACGAGAAAATCGAGCAAGAAAGGTCTGGTGGGTCATGGGTGTTTGTTCGAACACAGCCATGAGTGGGACGACCGCTTTCCGATTATGACCGTTATGATGCCCTTCGGTGATGTCTTGACGCCCGTCCGCCCCTTCAGCGATTAGAGTAGAGAGACCGCATGGATCAGCTGTCCGCGCATCTCGATCGAGGATGGGACCTCGCGCAGAAAGGCGACGCGCCGGGTGCGAGCGCTTGCGCGAAGCGCGCGCTCGAGCTCGATCCGCAGTCGCCCGAGGTTCACAACCTGCTTGGTTACACTGCGGCGCTCGTCGGCGACTCCGACGAGGCGCTCGAGCACTATCGTCAAGCGATCGCGCTCGACGAGACGTACCTCGAGGCGATGCTGAACGCGGCGGAGGTGCTCATGCACCCGCTCGGCGAGTGGGACGAGGCCGTCGACCTGTGCGACGACGCGCTCGACTACGCGGAGACCAAGGAGGAGATCGCCGATTGCCTCCTCCTTCGCGTCGACGCATTGCTCGGCAAAGGAGACATCGAGGAGGCGAAGCGTTGCATGAGTCGACTTCCGGAGCCGCCGTTCGAGAATCCGAGCTACGTCTTCCTCATCGGCCGCGCGTTCTACGAGCTCGGTGAGTCGGAGAAGGCCCTTCCCTACATCGAGGAGGCGGTTCGCTGCGACGTGAATCACGCCGACGCGCACTACTACCTCGGCCTCCTCCGCGACGACGGCGGCGACGTGCGCGGCGCCGTGGAGGCGTTCCTTCGCGCACGCGCGCTCGATCTCACGAAGCCCCCGCCCGCGTGGGCACCGACGCCCGATACGTTCGCGACGCTCGTGCGCGGCGTGATCGGCAGCCTCGACGCGCTACTCGCGCGCTGGGTTCGCGACGCCGACGTCTTCATCGTCGACGTTCCCGGCGCCGAGCTCGTCGTCGACGGCGTCGACCCGCGCGCGATGGTCATCGTGGACGCGCGCCCTCCGGAGGACACGGACATTGCGGGGCCGCCCTCCGATCAAGGTCGCTTGCAGGCGCGCCTCTTCATCTACCAGCGCAACGTCGAGCGCGGTGCCGGCTCGATCTCGGCCCTCGAGGGCGAGCTTTCGTCGGCGCTCGAGCGCGAGATCACCGCGGTGTTCCTCGACCGCGAGCCCGCGGCCACTGCCGCCGAGAAGCACTCGCTGAACTGATGCGACAAGAAAGGTCTTGCACCGACTCTGAGACGCGCTCCACTGGCGCTCGGTCGTGCTCCTGGGCTACACACCTCGCGTGCGTTTGAGTCTAACCAGCGTCTTCGGAATCGTCGCCATCTCCTCTGCTGCGGCGTTCGCGCTGGGGCGGTCCACGTCGCCCGCCGGGAGCGCCATCGGGTCGGAGCCGCCGTCGTCCTCGCCTCCCGCCGCCGCGATGCCGACGTCGATGCCGATGGCCGAGAGCGACGAGCCGCTCCCGCCGGGGCACCCGTCGATGAAGGGCGCAGGGCCAGCCGCGACCGGCGAGCAGAGGCCCCCTGGGCATCCGCAGGTCAACGCGGCAGACATGCCGAGCGCCCCGATGGGCGCCGCGCCCGCGACTCCCTCGTCCCTCGAGTGGAAGATCCCTGCGCGCTGGCAGTCAGCCCCGAACCCGAGCCCGATGCGCCTCGCCACGTATCGCATCCCGCGCGCCGCGGGTGACATCGAGGACGGCGATCTGTCCATCACGCAGGCCGGCGGCACGGTCGACGCGAATGCGGCGCGCTGGATCGCGCAGTTCGACGAGGCGAGCCAGAAGACTGCGAAGCGCGCCACGCGCAAGGTCGGCCCGTTCGAGATCACGATCGTCGAGGCGAAGGGGAACTACACGGGCATGGCCGCGGGGGCGGCCGCGACGTCGGATCGCGCGATGCTCGGCGCGATCGTCCCGACGCCAGGGATGCCCCACTTCTTCAAGCTCACGGGACCGGCGAAGACCGTGCTCGCCGCGCGCGCCGAGTTCGACTCGCTGGTCGCGAGCTTCATTCAGGCCAAGCAGCCCTGAGCCTCACGAAGCTCGCTCAGGGACAGGTGCACGCGCTCTGCGCGCTGTCGGCACACGTGCAGCCGACGCTGCAGGTGATCACGCCGCATGCGAACACACCGCAGACCTCCTGACCTTTCGAGGCCGGCGGTAGCCCACGCGTGCAGTCGCACGCTGCGGGGCCGCCAGACGCACCACACTCGCACCCGAGCCGACAGGCTTCGCCGCCACACGTTCCGGCCAGCGCGGGGAACTCGCCCGCGGTCGTGCACACGAGCGCGGAGTCGTTCACACGCTGAGCTGTCCCGGCCGACGGCGGCGCGACGCAGCAGTCGGGTGCGGTCGTGGGGCAGAGGCTTGCGTCCGCGACGCGCGCCGTTCCCACCATGCACTTCCCGGTGAGGCCCAACTTCGAGCACGCGCCTCCGAAGTCGGCGCAGGTCGTCGGGCTCGAGCTCGAGCTCGAGCCGGCGGGCAGTCCTCCGCTGCTGCCGCTCGCTCCGGTGCCGTTGGTCGACGACGAGCATCCAGCGGCGATCAACACCACGAGCACCAGGCCGTAACGCGAAGCAGACTTCATGCTGGAGACAGCCGTATCACTTCGGCGGCGGCTCGCTCAGGTGTCCTGTGAGGACGGCGCCTGCTGCCGGAGCATGAAGCGTACGAGCGGCTCCGCGTCGATCTTCGCGGTGGCGAGAAGCGTCTCGATGAGCCTCTTGCCGAGCTTCGCGAGCTCGAGCAGCTGTTTGATGCGCTCGTACTGGAGCTCTGCGCGCGCGCGAACCTTCGGGTCCGGCGAGGACCGCAGCTTCACGACGTCGGCGAGCGCTTCCTCGAACGCCTCGATCGCCATGATGATCTCGGTCTTCTCTCGCTCGTTGAAGACACGCGAGATCATGCGCCAGAGCTGCACCTCGGCCGTGTAGAAATCCTTGCGTTCACCCTGGATCCAAACCTTGCGCACGACGCCCCAGCGCAGGAGGTCGTTGACGGTCATGCTCACCGCGCCGCTCGAGAGCTTGAGCGACTGGCGCAGGTCCTCGGCGCTCAAGGGATCGGGCGAGAGGTAGAGCACGGACCAGATGCGGCCCATGTTGCGCTTGAACCCCCAGAACTCGATGAGCTTGCCGACGACGTCACTGACGGCGGCTTCGCTCGGCTCGAGGGTGCGCTTCTCCTTGAGCACCGGTGCCACCCGGGCCGTCTCAGCTGACACGGGCGGCAAGACCACGGGCGACGTCGGCGAGCACCTCTCGCGAGCGACATTCCGGCACGAGTTGTAGACAAGCGAGCGCGCGTGACGTCTCGTCGCGCGCGAGATCGCGAACCTCCTCGCATGCGCCGGACGCGCGGACGCGGGCGCCGAGTCGCGCTGCGGCATCGGCGTCGCCGCTCCGCACCTCGGCTACGAGCGACGCGATGGCCTCCGGCTCGAGCGCGGCCGCACGGATGAGAGGAAGCGTGACCTTGCCCTCGCCGAGGTCGGCGAGCATCGACTTGCCGGTCGCGGCGGCATCGCCGTCGTAGTCGAGCACGTCGTCGACGAGCTGGAAGGCGACGCCGATGTGTCCGCCGAACTTGCCGAGTGCCTCGACGGCCGCTTCCGGAGCGCCGCCTTCGCGGGCGCCGGAGCGGAGTGCCCACTCGAAGAGAGAGGCGGTCTTGCCGCGCACGATGTCGAAGTACGTCGACTCATTGAGCGACACGGCGAGGCGACCGCGCAGCTGGACGACCTCGCCGTCGACGAGGAGGCCGAGCGTCGCGACGAGCTCTTGCCAGGTCGCGGGCGCGGCGCTGCTGCCGAGACGAAGCGCCTCGACGAGCAAGAGATCGCCTGCGAGCACGCTCACCGCGTTGCCCCAGATGCGACGCGACGTGGGCCGACCGCGGCGCTGGTCGCCATCGTCGATCACGTCGTCGTGAAGGAGCGTTGCCATGTGGACGAGCTCGGCGGCGGCGGCGAGGCCGCGCGCCTTGTCGTCGACGGGCGACCAGCATGCGTGCGCAAGGAGGAGCGCCATCGGGCGCACGCGCTTGCCGCCCGCCTCGAAGAGGTGCCTTGCCGAATCGGTCGCGGGCGAAACGCCGGCCTCGACGTGCTCGCCGATGAGCGCCTCTACGTCGGCCATGTCGCGCGTGATGAGGGCGCGGACGTCGGCAAGCCGACTTGCGGAGCGATCGCCGACGCGCTCGGGAGCGGCCGTTTCGTGGAGCGCAGTGATGGCGGCGGCGAAGGTCATGGGGTGGCGGCGGCGCGGCAGAGCGTCCTTTAGCTCGGAACTTTCAAAAGTATTTGAAAGAATTATATGGGGCCGCGCGCGGCACGGTCAAGGCTCGCATCCCGATGGGGTAACCACTCGATGTTACGCGGGATCCAGCAATCAAGGAGGGGCGCTACGCCCGTCCTGCACCTCAACCCAGGACGGCGGGTCCCGGAACGGCGAGTCGGCCGATTGCGATCGCTTGGCCCGTGATGCGGTCGGCGGCGGCCGTGCAGAGGTAGACCGCGAGCTCGGCCGCGTCGGCGGCGGCGTCCTCCTCGACGCTCGGGTCGAGCACGATCGCATTGCACGTGATGGCTCGCTCCCGGACGGACAGCGCGACCTCGCGCGCGAGCGCGAGCGGCGATGAGCCGCTCGACGGCACGGCCAGCGCGACCAGCAGCCGACCTGGTGATCCGACGTGCTTTGCCAGCGTATTCAGCGCCGTTTCAGCACCGGAGGCCTCCGCGACGACCGCGATGTCGGGCGCTCCGAAGACGCTCCTCGCGCGCTCGACGGCCGACGCCAGGTGCGCCGGATCGGTCTGGTCGCCCGCGAGATGGCGCGCGTAACCGCCACCGTGAACGACCTCGCCGACCGTCTCTCCGAGCGCCCTTTCGTCACGCCCCGTGACCACGATCCTGACGCCGCGGGCCGCGAGCGCGAGGGCGATCGCCCGACCGACGCTCGTGCCTCCGCCCGTCACCAGCGCCGTTCGACCTTCCAAGCTGCTCGTCCCACTCCTCATGCCGGCGACATTGACGCATGCTGCGACCGAGCGCTACACCCCTCGCGTGCCTTCTCCCAAGCGCATCACGAGCGCGATCTATGCCGTGTTCAGCGTGGGCGCCGCCGCCTTCGTCGTGTCGAGCACGCTCCAGATCGCCTTCGCCGTGCTCTCGGAGCCCGCGCCCGGCGCGGCCGCGCCCGCCCCGGTGAAGGTCCCGCCGGCCTGCGCAGACGGCGTGCGGACGCTCGCCGTTGCCGTCGATCGCGGCGTCGCCTCTGCCGCAGACGCGACCGACCGTGCCGACGCCGAACGTCGGTATCGCACGGCGCGCAGTCCCGAATGGGACGCCCCCAAGCATGGTGAGCTCGTCCAGGCCTGCGCCGGCGACTCCCGAGGAATCGATGCCGTGGCGGCCGTCGCCCGTCTCGATCGTGCCGCCGAAGGCGCGATTCGCCGTCAAACCGACGAGCTGGGACCCGTGCGTCGCGCGGTCGACTCGTTTATAAGGTAGCCCCGAATGACACAATCTCTCGCCTCCGCCCCCTCACCCGAATCGCAAGCGGCGCCTGCAATTGCCGAAGCACGCCCCACGTTCGATGCGATTCCGCTGAGCGCAGACGTCCGGAAGGCGATCGACGAGCTCGGGTATGTCAACCCGACCCCCGTTCAGCTCGCCGTCTTCGAGCCCGCCACGCGCGGCAAGAGCCTCGTCGTCCAGGCCCGCACCGGGACTGGCAAGACCGCCGCGTTCGGTCTGCCCATCGTCGACCAGCTCATCAAGAAGGGCCAGGCGAACGTTCAGGCCCTCATCCTCCCGCCCACCCGCGAGCTCGCGCTCCAGGTCGGGCGCGAGCTCGAGCAGCTCGGCAAGTTCAAGGGCGTGAAGGTCGTCCCGATCTACGGCGGTGCCCCGATGGGCAAGCAGATCGAGGCGCTCGAAGGCGGCGCACAGGTCGTCGTCGGCACCCCGGGCCGCGTGCTCGATCACTGCCGTCGCGGCACTCTCGACACGAAGAACATCCGCATCTTCGTCCTCGACGAGGCCGACGAGATGCTCTCCATGGGCTTCGCGAAGGAGCTCAACGCGATCATCGAGCACCTTCCGCCCGGCGAGCGCCAGGGCCTCTACTTCAGCGCCACGATCCCGCCGGACGTCGAGCGGCTCGCAAACAAGCACCTCAAGGATCCCGAGTACGTCACGCTCTCGAGCGATCAGGTCGGCGCGCTCCAGCTCGCCCACTTCGTCTATCTCGTGCGCGAAGGCGACAAGCGCTCTGCGATCCTCAACATCATCGAGGTCGAGGATCCGCAGAGCGCGGTCGTCTTCTGCAACACGAAGGACGAGACCGAGCGCGTCGCCGAGCTCCTCAAGAGCCGCGGCTACG
>JAYSXP010000007.1:0-7623 GCA_043717125.1 Polyangiaceae bacterium
ATCCGGATCGTGGTCAAGGGCAGGGCAGCGATCGTGAAGGGTGCAGCGAGCGCGCCGCCGGGCTTCGTTCAGAAGTATTCGCTGCTGGTGTCGAATTGAGCGCCGCGATGCGCGACCTGCGCGCGCTCCTTCTCTGCCTTCCCGCGCCCGCCCGCGCCGCATGCGGCGCGAGCGCGTCGAGCCGACATGCACGACGTCGTGCGGAACGAGCGGCGACGACGGCACCGACGCGCCAGCGCTCACACCCTCGCGAGCTCCTCTCTTCGGCGGCTACGTCTCGAACGGCAGCCAGGGCGGCCACTACGACGACACGTGGGAGTGGAGCGGCTCATCGTGGAGCCAGCGTTCGTCGACTGGATCGAGCGGACCGAGCGGACGCGTAGGAGGAGCGCTTGCCTCGCTGAACGGCAAGGCCGTGCTCTTCGGCGGGTACAGCGGCAAGACGCTCGGCGACACGTAGCGGTGGGACGGCACGACCTCTACCGAGAAAAAGGCGCCGTGTCTTCGCGTTGGTCCCTGAGTTGACGACGAACGCGAGGACAGCGCCCGTCGCGCCGCCGCCGACGAACATCCGCAGCGAAGCAGCACGCCGAGCTTGCCGGTGACGGTGCCGACGCCGAACGACGCATCGTCGATGATCGCGGCTGTCGCCTTCGCAAACGCAAACGCGATCGTCCCGCTCGACGGCGTCGAACGGCTCCGCCTTGACCGTCTCGGCGCGCCCGGCGCTCAGCGCAACGACGTACCCTTCGCTGGTGCGCCGATAGACGGTGAGCGTCTCGTGTTCGGGATCGACGATCCAGTAATGCGAGACGTCGGAGCGGTGATACGCGAAGAGCTTCGGGCCGAGCCTGAGCTGACGGGCATCTCGCGTAGCTGGCGGCGCGCGCGCGGGCGCAGGCGCAGAGCAAGCGCGACGGCGACAACGAGCGCGGCCGAGTCGAAGGGTGCACCGCTCGAGCTCCCCGCAGGAACGACGCTGCAGCCGCCGGCGTCGCTCGGCGGCGCACCGGCGTCGCTCGGTGGCGTGCCGGCGTTGTCGCCCGGGCCCGGTGCACCCGAAGGCGAGCCGGTCGAGCCGTTCGGGTGCGGACCCGGATCCTCCGTACCAGGCGGCGTGCTCGGGGCAAGATCGAGGGCGTAAATAGAAGGCGTCGTGCCTTGCAGGATGAACGGCGTTGCCCGCCAGTCCGGTCCTTGCGACATCGCCTTGATGGTGGCGGCGGCCGTCTTGACCGGCGCCGCGAAACGCCATGCGGTCATCGACGCCCGGCTCACCACGTGGCGACGCTTGCCGCCGTCGACCAACCAGACCTCGGGAGCTCCGTCGTCACCCACGATCAAATCGGGCGCCGCGGGCAGATCGGCGCCGCTCGCGTAAGCATCCACGCGCGCTTGTTCGTAGTGCGCGACGTCCGTCAACGCAGTGAGCTTCCAAGCCGCGAGCACGGCCGGGCTCGCGACGTGCCGCTTGACCCCGGCCGGCGCAGCGAGCGGCGGCTCCGGCGGGGCGCAGGTGAACGACTTCGGCGCGTTGACGAGCGCTGCGGTGGCGCCTCCTGGCGTGTCGAGCGCGTAGGCGAAGACCTGGTGCGGCTTGCCGTCTCGCAGGCCAAGCGGCACCGGCTCGGTGAAGCCGTGATTGCAGGAGCCCAGCGGCACGCAGAGATCGGTGCGCGCCCGGGAAGCGACCACGGGTAGCATCGATGCGCCCGCCGCGCCCGCCGCGCCGTTGAACCAGAGGTGCACGTCGACCGCCTTGGTGGGCGCGGTCGCGCCCTGCGCCCATCCCGTGATTCCAGTACACGCCGCGGTGTCGAGGACGCCGTGCGGCGCCGGATTGGGATTCGGGGTCGTCGTCGTCGCCTTCGCCTTCGCGAACGCCTGCAGCTCCGCGAGTGAGCCGTCGAAGAGATCCAGATCGAGCGAGCCGCCGCTGTCGGAGTATTGCCAGATCTTGAACGTGGACCACGGAGCGGGAACCTTCGGCGAGGTCACGCCGTAGTCGGCGATCCAGAGCGGGTAACCGGCATACGCGGTGCTCGCGACATGATCCTGCCAGAAGTACGGCCCGGTGTAGATCATCGGCCTGCGGCCCGTGCCGGCCTCGACGCGCGCGAGCCACTGACCGACTCGAGCGGCCACCGTCGCCGGCGACTGACCGCCCGTGACCTCGATGTCGATCGTCGCCGGCAAGTCACCATCGCCCAGCTTGCCGACCTTGGCGACGAGGATGTCCGCTTGCTGGAGTGGATCGATCCCCGGCTGGAAGAACTGGTACGCGCCGCGGATGATGCCCGCGGCCTTCATCCCCGCCCAGTTCGTCGCGAACGAGGGATCCTGGTAGAGACCGTCACCGACGCTCGCCACGCCGAAGAGATGGCCCTTCCCCTTCTCGGCGGGCCAGTTGACCGTGCCCTGAAAGTGGGAGACGTCGATGCCGTAGACCTTGTTGGGCCCGACCGGCACGGTCGTGAGCGCCTCCGCAGCGGAGGATGACGCGCGCTCGTCGTCCTTCTCGGCCACCGTTCCGCATGCGGCGAGCGCCAGGGAGAGACAGAAGGTCAAGGGGAGTCGACTCATGTAGGCGGTGGCAGAGCAACGAACGCGCCACACAAAGGCGCAATCACGAGCCCATGATTGCGGCCTTCTTGACGATATGGGGGCGCGCGCCCGCCCGTCCGCACCGGCGATCCATCGCGAAGAATCGCGTGCGTTCGCGCGCCGTCGCGAAGCGCAGCCCGACGCAGCACGGGTACGCGCGTCGATGCCTCGATGCCTCGATCGCGAGCTGTCGCTATCGTGCGGATCTCCCTCCCACTCGCGCAACTAGTCACGATCTCCGCGCTGGTCGCTCTCGTCAGCGCATGCTCCTCCGCGCCCGAGCCCGAACACGACGAGAACGTCGTCTCGTCAGGTGAGCAGGCACTCACCTCGAACGAGAAGTCCGCGTACGAGTTCTTCGCCAACAAAGGGCTCAGCAAAGTCCAGGCGACCGGCATCGTCGGAAATCTGATCCAGGAGTCAAACGTGCTACCCGGCTCGGCGCAGCCGGGCGGTCCAGGTCGCGGCATCGCTCAGTGGTCGATCGGCGGGCGATGGAACGCAGACCACCACGACAACGTCACCTGGTACGCGTCGACACACGGCGCGTCGACGGGCTCGTTGAATCTGCAGCTCGAGTTCATCTGGTACGAGCTCGAGAGCTTCTCCGGATATGGCCTCTCCAACCTCCGCGCGGCGAAGAACATCGCCGATGCAACAATCATCTTCCAGGAGGACTTCGAGGGCTGCGGCCAGTGCCCTAACGAAACGGGCTACTGCCCGCAGGTCGGAAACGGGCAAGGCGGCAGAGGGACCGGATCGTCATGCCAGAGCCCCTTTCGACAGACCATCGCCGGCTGATCGAAGCCCACCGACGAGCAGGCCGATCCGTAGAAGCAGCCCTGCATATCCATGGTGCAGGCGCTCCCGGCCCGGGGACGCGGCGAAGGGCAGGGGGGCACGGGGGCCGGCCAATCCTTGCAGCTCCAGAGGTTCTGCGAGCCGCCACCGCCCGGCGCCGCGCACGGCGAGCACTCGCACAGCCCCTCGGTGTAGACGCACGCCAAGCCCGTATTCGAAGGACACGCCGAGCCGATCGGAAGCGCGCCAAAGGACGCAGGGCAGGTGGGCGCGTTCTCCGCCTCGGTGCCGACGCAGTCCGGGGGAGGGTTGCGTGCAATCCACGTCGCAGCCACATCTTGCGGGGCTACGCAGGCGAAGACCGTGGAGCAGCGGAGATGCGGTCCGACGCCGCCGTACTCACAGGTGAGATCGGGAGTCGAACAGGTCGCTCTATCCTGTGGCGGAACGGCAGGACACGCAGCACCGAGAGCCTCGCCGTCACCGAGGAATTCACCGCCGTCGCGCTTGTTGCGGCTGCCGCTATCGCCGAGTGCGCCGCCGTCGCCTTGGTCGTCCGCGCCGGCGTCGTCGATGCTTGCAGTCGCGCTGCCGCAGGCCGCCATGGAGGTGAAGACGAAGAGAAGCGAGGCACCAGAGAGACCCAAGATCAGAGAGCGCATGCAACGCGCCTGAGCAAGGTCCGCGCCGCTCGAAACAGCCGAATTTCCGGGAAAGCGCTGACGAACTGGCGCAGTCTGGCAGCGTGCCGCTGACATTTGTGTCAGCGCAGGATCATCGAGTTGATGATGGTCGCGGGCTGCTTGGCGATGACGTAGAAGCCGAACGGACCGGCCGTCTTGAACGTGCCGCGCGAGTTGTTGCGCGTGATCGAGTCCTTCGTCGTGATCGAGCCCGACATGTCGTTGCTGACGAAGAAGATTGCGCTGCCGCCTCCGTTCGCCATGCCGTTCTCGATCAGGCTGCCGCTGACGTTCATGACGATCTCGTTGCCGTCGTTGTAGCTCGCGCCGCCGTTTCCGCGTTGGGAGAGCATGAGGTGGCCCAGATTCCGCTGTCGCTGGACGAGGGCGGGCGGTTGTGTATCGTCGAGCAATGTCGACGGGGCCGCTGCTTGCTCTGCTCTTGCAGAGCGTGCTCGCGGGGGCCGCGGCTCTCCTGGCGCCGCGCGCGAAGCTGGCGGCACTCGTGCTCGGCGCCGCAGCCTTCTTCGGCGCACCGTGGCTTGCAGGGCCCATCGCGTGGCTCCGCGGGTCGAGCGCGCTTCTCGGGTGGGTCTGTCTCCTCCGCATCATCGACACAGTGCGCTCCCGTGAGCCATGGAGTGCACGCCGTCGTGTCCTCCATGTCATGAGCTTCGTCGACAGTCGCACGCTCCGCCGTGCGCCACCTCATCTCGACCTTCTCGCGCTCGGACGCGCGCTGCCGTGGGCCGCTCTCGCCGCTTCCGGGTTCTACGTCGCCCACTCTTCGCGACACCTCGTGCGCTGGGCGGGCGGCCTCGTGTTCGCGTACGCGGTCGTCGAGTCCGGGTACGTGCTCGCTGCCGCCGCGTACCGTGCCCTCGGGTTCGTCGCTCCGCGCCTCCACGTCCGGCCCGCCGCGTCGCTGTCGGTCGGCGAGCTCTGGGGAGTGCGGTGGGCGCGCCCGGTGAGCGCGTGGCTGCGGGAGACGTGCTTTCGTCCGCTCGCGCGGCGTGGCCATCCGATGCAGGGCCTGCTGCTCGGGTTCATTGTGAGCGCGATCGGGCACGCGTATCCCGTCCTCGTCGCGACCGACCTGTCGATGGCGGCGGTGATGTTCGCGTTCTTCCTCTCGCAGGCCATCTTCGTGATCCTCGAGGCCCGGCTCGGCGTGTCCCGCTGGTCGCGCCCGATACGTCGTGCGTGGACGATGACGATCATGGTCGCGTCGTCCCCGCTCTTCGTGGAGCCCGCCTTGCGTGTGCTCGGGGTGTAGAACGAATCGTGGGCCGTCGTGAGGACCCAGTGATACGATCCTAGTGTGATCGGCCTTCGCAGCGCCGCAGTCATCGCCGCGATGACGTGTTTCGCGGCCTGCGGCTTGGTCGTCGACACCAGCGGTCTCAGTGACGGAGCGAGCGCCCCGATGGAAGCGGGAACGCCCGACGACGGCGGACGTCTCTCGAACGACACGGGCGCGGACGTCGCGACGGACACGAGGGCGTCGGACGCATCGACGGAGGGTGGGCCGCCGTCGAGCTGCTTGGCCGGCGGACCCGATGTGTCGGCCTGCGGACCGACCGCGAACGAGAGCTGCTGTCTGACCCCGCTCGTGGCGGGCGGCCTCTACAAGCGTGGGCACGACGGCGTGGTCCTCTTCGATTTCGATCACGAGGCCCGGATCAGCGCGTTCCGTCTCGACCGCTTCGAGGTCACGGTCGGTCGCTTCCGCTCCTTCGTGGCGGCCGTCGTGGCCGGTTGGACGCCGGCTGCCGGAGCAGGGAAGCACACGCACTTGAATGGCGGCGCGGGTCTCGCCGCGACCGGAGCTGCAAGTACCTTTGAGCCGGGTTGGGACAGCTCGCTCGACGGTGTGCTGCCGAAGTCGGCGTTGGGCTGGAGCACCGAGCTTTCCTGCCACGCCTCGTTCCAGACATGGACGAACGCGCCGGGTCCCAACGAACAGCGGCCGATCAACTGCGTGTCGTGGCCACAGGCCTATGCGTTCTGCATCTGGGACCGCGCCTTCTTGCCGAGCGAGACGGAGGCGGCCTACGCGGAGCAGGGCGGAGACGAGCAGCGCGTCTATCCGTGGTCGAACCCCCCGACCTCGAAGGCGAACGACTGCACGTACGCAAACGGCGCTGGATGCGTGATGGGCGCGTCCAACACCAACGCCGTCGGCACGGAGTCGCCGAAGGGAGACGGCCGCTGGCAGCAGGCCGACCTCGCGGGGAACCTCCGAGAGTGGGCCCTCGACGTCTACGTCGCCGGTTACACGAACCCGTGCGTCGACTGCGTCGTCCTCAGCGGCGGCACCGATCACGCGACGCACGGCTCCGGCTATTTCAACGACCCGGCTGGCTCCACCGCGGGCTTCCGCGGCAGCGCTCCGGGCCGCGATATCGCGGTCGGCGTGAGGTGCGCACGCATCCCTTGAGGGCGCAATTCGCGGGCCCTGGGCTCGTCTTGCCCTGGATTAGGATCCGGATGAAGGCGTGTGGGCTCGCGATGATCGCCGTGGCCGTTGCCACGCTCGCGGACGACTCGCAGGCCGCGCCGCAGCCGCAGGTGGTGCCGTAGCCGGTCGCGGCGGACCAGCGGCACGTGCTCGTCAACAAGGCGCTCACAGCGGCCGGCTTCCCCGTGCTGGGAAGCGCGCCACCGCCCGCCCAGATGAAGCTCACCCCCGCAGCGCCCACCAATGGCGGCGCGGCGATCATGTCGATGGGCGTCGGCACGTGGACGCCGCCGAGCGCAGCGAGCCCGGACGGCTCGTTCTCCATCTACCCCAGTCCGCTCGAGCCGGGGGAGTTCAACCCCGCGCGCATCCTGATGGATTACCCGGCGGAGGTCGGCAAGATGTACGTACTCGACTGCCGAATCGGCATCACCAACGGACAGCGGGTGAAGTTCTGGGGCATGAACAACGCCGGCCTGGCGCAGGTCACGGAGGAGGGCGGGCACGTGCTCTTTTCGATGCGCGCGGTGCAGCCGCGACAGCCCGTATCCCTCGGCACGTTGACGCAGCCCTTCACGTTTCACGGCGGCTGCGAGATCACCAAGGTGAACTGACGTTGCCGAGCGCTCCTGGCTCGTGGCTGCGCGAGTGTTTCGACACGGCGTAAACGATCGTGGGTTGCGGGGGCTCGTGCAGAGTCGGCGGCCTGCCGATCCGCGCCGCGGCGAACAAGCCGGTCGCTGCGTTCGTTCTCCAGAGCTACACGCTGACCGCGCAGCAGTGACCGTGCGGCCTCGTTTCACACGTAGTTCACGGCCGGTCCATGAGATTCCCGATCTCGCAGGGTACCCCAGGGAGATGCGAATTCTCTACGGGGTCACGGGATGCGGTCTGGGTCACACGATGCGCGCGCGTGCGCTCGCGCAACACCTCGAGTCGCGAGGTCACATCGTCAAGCTGAGTGCATCGGGCCGTTCCGTCGGGATCCTCCGACAGCACGGCCTCGATGTCTTTCCGATCGACGGAATGGCGATGCGCTTCCAGGGCGGCGCGGCGCGGCGAGCCAAGAGCGCC
>JAYSXP010000061.1:0-19337 GCA_043717125.1 Polyangiaceae bacterium
CGCGCGACACCCACGTGATCGAAGGTCTTCGGGCAGCCCGGTCATGCGACAGGAGCACCGATCGACCGCCAACAGCCTACGGCGTCCGAGTCGTAGGGCCTCCGGACGCACCCGACGTCGTCGCCGTGACCGACGAGGGTGGGCGTTTCTGTTTTCGCGCGAAGCTCGTACCCGATCGGCACGTGGCTCACCTGTCGTGGAGGGGCTCCAGCCTCGTCGATGCCGCCGATGCGGATCTCGCCTTCGATCTCTCGCGACAAGGTCTGGTGCTTCGCTTCGATCCGACGCCACGCATCGTCTCTCTCGACGTGCCGCAGGTCACGTTCGAGGTCGCCGCTCTCGTCGAGGACGACGGTACGAAGCAAGCGAAGCCTGGCCTCGCGCTCGTGCTCGCGAACGAGGCGAGCGCCGAGCTCGGGCGTGGCACCACGGACACCTCGGGCCGCGTGCGTTTCAACGTCGAGACCGCCAAGCTCGGGGCGCCTGGACGCGGCTCATTACGCGTATCTTTTGTGGGCGACGCGCAAACCGCATTCGCGGTGCACGTTGCCGAGATCGAGCGGCGCGTGAAGGTGACGCTGCGCGTGCCGGCTGCCGAGCGCGGCGAGCTGACGGCGCAAGTGCCCGAGGACGGGATTCCGCTCGTCGTCGACGTCGCGTCGACCCTGGGTCCGGTCACCGAGGGCGGCGTCGAAGCGCACGTCGGCGACGTGGTCGTCGGGGCCGCACCGGTCGAGCGAGGCATCGCGCGACTGACGCTCACGTTCACGGCCGAGAGCAGCGAGGCGCTCGTGCGCCTCCGCTACGTCCCGAGCGCGCCGTGGTTCGAGGCACTCGGCGAGCCGACGGTGAAGGTGCCGATCCGTGCGCCGGGCCTCGCCGCCAAGGCACCGATCCTCCTCGCCGGTCTTGCGGTGCTCGCGTTCTTCCTCGTCGGACGCGTGGCTTCGAAGGGAAACAAGCCCGAGCCGGAGCCCGCGGTCGCGACGGCCGAGGCGAAGATCGGCAGCCCTCGCCTCGAGGTCGTGCGGCCCGCAGCGCACGGCGAGGTGGGGTGGCGCGGCCAGGTGGTCGATGCGCACGAGGGCACGCCGGTCGGCGGCGCACGCGTGTGGGTCGACCGCGGGACCTTCGACGGGAGGAGCATCCTTGCGAGCGTCGGGACCGACGCCGCAGGGTCGTTCGTCCTGCCTTCAATCATCGGCCTGGTCGGCGACGAACAGATCGCCGTCGAGGCGCCGCTGCACGCGCGCCTCGTCCAGCCACTTCCACCGGCAGGCGAGCTCTCGATCGCGCTCGTTCTCCGGCGCCGCGCGCTCCTCGCGCGGCTGGTCGGCTGGGCGCGCAAGCGCGGTCGTCCGTTCGACCTGAAGCCGGAGCCGACCCCCGGCCACATCCGGCGGGCCGCAGGCGAGGACTTCCAGACCGCGCGCTGGGCCGATGCGGTCGAAAAGGCAGTGTTCGGCAGCGGCGAGGTCGACGCGCGGGCCGAGCGGGAGATCGAAAGGATGATGCCGACGGGCGGGCGCCTGGGGCTACCCCCCGAAAAGGACGGTCCAGGAGGCCTTCCGGCGCAGCGAACGTCGGAAGAAGACGAGCGCCGTTGACGCGCTGGCGGCGCCCTCCTTATAAGGGGGCCCCGCGATGGACAACCTGCCGATCGTCCTCGTCATCTTCGCCGCCGTGGCGCTGCTCGTTTACGTTCTGTTCTTCCGGAACAAAGCGCTTCCGGAGTCGGGCGTCGAGAAGCGTGCGAGCGAGCCGCGAGCCGGCGAGCTCGCTTCCGCTCGCAAAGAGGGCAAAGAAGGGCGACAGCTCGGGCCGACCCCGAGGCCGAAGCCGCCGACCCCGGAGTCAATTCCGTCGGCCGAGGTCCTCCCCGACGAGTCGGGTCAGATGCCGGCGCTCGTCGTCGAGCCGACCACCGCCGCTCCGCCCGTCGCCTCCAAAAAAGACGTCGCCGGCCTGCGAAAGGGCCTCGCGGCCACGCGTGGCGGCTTCATGGCCCGTCTGAAGGCGCTCTTCAATGGCAAGAAAGAGATCGATCCGGCCATTCTCGAGCAGATGGAAGAGATCATGATTTCGAGCGACGTCGGCGTGAAGACGACGCAGTCGATTCTCGACAGGATCCGCGAGAAGCTCCAGAAGAACGAGCTCGCCGACTCCGACGCCGTGTGGGCCGCGCTGCGCGCCGAGGCCACGCGCATTCTCGCCATCGGACCGGCGGAGGCTCGCTCCGGTTCCAAGAACAAGCCGATGGTGGTGCTCATGGTCGGCGTGAACGGCGTCGGCAAGACGACGACGATCGGCAAGCTCGCAACGAAGTGGAACAGCGAGGGCAAGAAGGTCGTGCTCGCCGCCGGCGACACGTTCCGCGCGGCCGCCGTCCAGCAGCTCGAGGTGTGGGGCAAGCGTGTCGGCGCCGACGTCGTGAAGGGCAAAGAAGGCGCGGACCCAGGCGCGGTCGCCTTCGAGGCGACCAAGAAGGCCGCGGAGCTGGGAGCCGACATCCTTCTCGTCGACACCGCGGGCCGCCTTCACACGAAGGTGAACCTCATGGACGAGATCAAGAAAGTAAAGAAGACCATCGCCAAGGCGATGGACGGCGCCCCCCACGAGACATTGCTCGTTCTCGACGCCACGACGGGCCAGAACGCGCTCACGCAGGCTGCCCTGTTCAAGGAGGCCCTCGAGCTCACTGGCCTCATCCTGACCAAGCTGGACGGCACAGCCAAGGGCGGGGTCGTTCTCGGTGTTTGCGACGAGCTGAAGCTGCCCGTCCGCTACATCGGCCTCGGCGAGCGCGCCGAGGACCTGCGGGAATTCGTCGCCGTGGATTTCGTCGAGGCACTCTTCGGCCGAGACGACGACGAGGCCGCAGCCGCGTGATGCCTCCGTGTATGTTGCAATTTAGACATTGCTCCGCTGAAAAAAATCGTGATAACGTGCCACGCGGTTTCGCCGTAAGCCTGAATCCCCAATTTTTCTCAAGCGTTAGGCCACTTTCGTGACCGCAAACCGAACCGTGGACCGCCTCGGAAATCGCACCTCTCGCACCTCTCGCACGCAAAGAATGATCGCAGTCATCGCAGTGGTCGCGCACGTCGAAACGGAAGGGGTCTCTCGATGAAGCAGGCTCGATTCTGGCTCCTCATGGCAACAGCAATGCTGGTGCCACAGGCTGCCTTGGCGCAGCCGAAGAAGCCGGGTGGAAAGCCTCCTGCCGCGGCTCCGGCTAAACCGGCGCCCGCAGCACCCCCAGCCGGAGGTGCAGGCGGAGACCTTGGCGATATCGATTCGCCCGCTGCTGCGGGGGGTGACACCGGTCTGCCACCCGCGGGGGGTGACACGGGCGCGCCCGCCACCGGAAGCAGCGGAGGCATCTGCGAGATCGATCCCTCGGCATGTCCGAAGGCGAGCGACATCCAGGCGCTCTCGAACAAGAACGTCCGCGCGGACGTCTACGCCGTCCAGCAGATCTACGCGCTGCGCCGTGGCCGCGTCGAGCTGATGCCCTACTGGAGCTTCAGCCTCAACGACCAGTTCGTCAGCCACCTCGGCCCCGGCCTCGGTCTGAACTACTACCTGACGAACGTCCTCGCGATCGGCTTCAACGGCACGTTTCACCAGCCGTTCAACGGTGACTCGGACTTCAACTTCCAGAACCGTCGCGCGACCCGCCTCGCGGTTCCGCTGAACGAGTACCAGGCCGCGGGCACGGTGAACTTCACGTACGTCCCGATGTACGGAAAATTCTCCGGCTTCGACAAGTTCATCTTCCACTACGACGGGTACATCGTCGGTGGCGTCGGTGCACTTCGCACGCGCCCCATCGCCGTCATCGACCCGGACAACCGCAAGTTCGACTACGACTGGCGCCTCGCGATGTCCGTCGGCATCGGCCTCCGCGTCTTCTTGAACCGCTGGTTCGCGGTGACCGGCGAGCTGCGCGACTACATCTACATCGAGCAGTTGGAGGCCACTTCGGTCGCCAAGACGCAGACGGACCAGCGGAACCCGACCACCTGGTTCGGCGAGAAGCCCCTTACCAACAACGTTCAAGCCCAGATCGGCATCAGCATGTTCTTGCCGTTCAGCTGGGAATATCGGCTCCCGAAGTGATGCCCCGCACCAGGACGGCCATGAAGCAAAGCATCCGTTCCCCCCGCGCTTGCCGCTCTTACGGAGCCATGCGATCCATGCGAACCGCTGTTGCGGGTGCGATCGTTGCGATCGGCGCCATGACGGCGATGCCGACGGCGGCAAACGCGCAAGAGATTCAGCTGACCGGCCCGCTCGCGGGCGCACCTTCCGTGCGCAAGCTGCGGCTCTACCGCCAGGGTCGCTTCGAAATCGCCCCCGGTATCGGCCAGACGCTGCTCGACGAGTACAACCGCACCACGTTCGTGACGCTGCGGCTCCAGTACAACGTCCTCGACTGGCTTGGACTCGGCGTCTACGGCGGATTCGGCGCGCTGAACCTCAGCACCGACCTCACCGACAAAGTCCAGGACACCGCGCCGCGCAACTCGCGCACTGCGGCGAACATTCCGCGGGCGAACGGGCCCAAGTACAACGACCAGGTCGGCAAGCTGAAGTACATGGCGGCGCCGCAGGTCACGTTCAGCCCGTTCCGCGGGAAGCTCGCGCTCTTCCAGAAGCTGTTCGTCGACACCGATCTCTACATCCACGGCGGCGTCGCTTTCGTCGGCGTCGAGGAGCGTAAGGACTGCACGAACTGCACGCTGCCCTCGTCGTTCACGACGGACAGTCGTACGGCGATTGCGCCGACGTTTGGTCTCGGTCTCACGCTCTACACGCACGGTCTCGTGAGCGTCAACATCGAGTACCGCGCCTTCCCGTTCTCGTGGAACCGCGGCGGCTTCGACACGAAGGGTGCGCCGCCGGATGCGTCGTTCCCCGACACGAAGATCGACAAGGAAGACCGCACGTTCAAGTTCAACCAGATGGTCGGCCTCTCGGTCGGCTTCTCGTTGCCGTCGGCGCCGAAGCTGAGCGACTAATTTAGCGCAGTCGTCCGCCTTCACGGTGAACGGAGAAAAAGGGAATCGCGCAGAGCGGTTCCCTTTTTCGTTTCCTGCGCTCCTCGGACCGGCGCGCGTGGCGCAACTCGGCGGGGACTGCGCTCTCTCAGCCGCGCTTCGTGACGTGGCCCTCGCCACCGACCGTATACGCCGGCGGCAGGACCTTGCGGACGGCGTCGCGCTGCTCCTCGGGGACGACCCACCGGAGTGCCACGAAGCCGTCCGCGACCTTCGCGCGCACACGCACGCTCTCCTCGTCGAGGAGGAGCGTGAGCAGTGGCGCGATGGCGAGCGGATCCTGCTGCTTGAAGGTGGCGGCGACGCCGTAAAAACGCGCGGGCTCGTTCACGTCCTGAAGGAACGGCTCGACGGCTTCTCGGATGTCGGGATGCGAGTACTCCTCGAGCATCTGAAGCATCTGGAGCTTCGGGTCGATGAACTTGGCGTACTCGGTGTCCCAGCGTTTGAGCCAGACGAGCAGTTCCTCGACGAGCTCCTCTTCCGGGAGGAGCTCCTTCAAGACACGCATGGGTAGCGCGACGCTCTCGGCCTTGGCCGCGAAGGCACGCACTGGCTCGATGGCCTCGCGGCCAGCCGCGACGATGCCCTCGAAACAGGCCTCTTTCTCTTCTTGGTCGGTGATCGATGGGTCGGTCGCGAAGGTGAAGCGCTTCAGCAGCGCCTCGACCGCGTCGGCCGACTTCATCTTGCAGAGCTCGGCGATGGCCTCCTGGCGGTCGTACGCCTGCGCGCGCTTGCTTCTCGCCGCCTCGGCATATTTCGCGGCGGCGTTGGCCTTCGGCTTCTTGTCGCCACCGTCCTTTCCGCTCGCGTCTTTGCCGCTCTTGCCCTTGAACAGATCGAAGAGGCCCATATCGAGGCTCTCTTCTTAAGCTCGATCCGCAGCGTCCGCTATTGTTTTTCCGTGCTTCGCGTAAGCCACGTCATCCCGGCAGATCGCAACCGGGGTACTCAAGGCGTGTCTTCGGCGCGCCAGCGCCAGCGCCGTTCGCCGAAAGCGAAACACGGCCGGGAAGGTCGCGTCGCGAGGAGGCTCGCGATGCGACGGGCGGAGCCTCTAGAGAGGAACCGCGAGAAGGACGACTTCCTTGCCGTTCGACTGCACGTGGTAGCGAACGGCCCGACCGTTCTTTGCCGTGAAGTCCTGCTCCATGCCCTCAATACGGCTCTTGAAGGCCGCGTCCGAGATGTGGTCGACCTGCTCGCCGAGCGCCTTCTTGGCGGTGATGTACTCGCGGTAGAGGCGGGCGTAGTAGGCGTCGACCGGCTCGGTAGCGAGCTTCGCCGCGTCGACGTTGGACGCGGCTGCGCCGCCGCTCTTGTCGACCGAGAGCGCGTCGCCAAAGTTGGCGGCGGTGGGCGCCTTCGAGACGCGCCCCTCCTCATCGGTGTTGTCCTCTTCGACACCCATCAGCTGATTGAGCAGCTGATCGATGCGGAAGGCGAGGCCGCCGAGCTCGGCGTGATCGAGCTCGAAGCGCTTGTCCGTCTGACCGTTGAGGATCATGAGGAGACCCTCCTCGAGAGCAGCGATGGGACGCGAAACATAGTTCCCTAGGAACCAGCCGCCCGCGACGACCAGGATGAGCCCCAGCGCCATGACTCCGAGGATGGAGAGGGGAATGCCACTCGCGGCGGGAAGGAGCGACGGCGGAGCGGCGGCGACGATGGCCGTGCGCTTTCCGTCGCCCATGCCGGCGAGCGGTGCCGAGGCGAAGATGACATCGCCTGCGGCGCTCGCTACGACGTTGCCCGTCGAGAGCGAGTTCTTCACGTCCTGAGCGCTCGCCTTGACGGCGCTCTTGACGTCCTCGCCGGCGTTGCCCGAGTTCGCGACGACATCGCCCGCGGCAGAGACCAGGAGGACGCCGCGGCCAGTCGTGATGTCACCGACGCGCGCGAGCGCGTCGTTGATTGCAATGCCGATGACGAGCATGCCCTTCGCGCTGTTCTCGTCGCGAACCGGCGCATACGACGCGATGAACTGGTCGGCGCGGGCCTTGTCCGTCCACACGTCCGAACCGGGGAGCGCCAGCTTCGTGGACTCCTTGAAGGCGGGGTACGCCGAGCCGATGTCGTCTCCGCGGTTCAGGTCGGAGCCGTTCCGGCCCACGATCTTTCCCGCGTTGTCGACGACGGCCACGATCGAAGGCTTGGCTCCGAGTGCGCCGGACGCAGCGCTGGCGAGCTGATCGCAGAGCTGTCTCGCGGCGTCGCCGCGTGCCTCGGGGGTTGCCTTGCCGAGCGCCGCGCGTGTCGCGGGCTCCTGCGCCTTCATGGCGAGCCAGCGCTCTGCGCGCAGGGCGTCCAGCTGCAGCTGCGCCGCGGCTCCCGCCACGTCACGCTGAGCGCTTCTCTTGAGCTGATCTGTACTGCTTGTCTCTGCCGCGAGTTGCGTGCGAACGATCGCGAAGGCAAGCAGCCCCACGATGAGCACGATCACGGCGTTGACTGCGATGATTTTGTTTCGCATTCCGCCCTCGGAACGTTTCTGTGAAACTGCCAGGTGACGCTATCATCGTGGCGTTCGCTGCGGCAACTCATGACTGACGCCGTCCTCCTCTCCGACCCCAGGTTTTTTCGACACCGCTCGAACGGGTACCACCCCGAGCGACCGGAACGCCTCGAGGCCGCAAGGGCTGCGATCGAGCGTTCCGAGCTGTCTTTTACGCCGATCGAGCCACGTCCAGTCACGGACGAGGAGCTCACGCGGGTGCACGACCCGAAATTCGTGGAGTGGCTCAGGACCCTCAACGGCGAGCAGGGGTACATCGACGCCGACACGTATGTCGGCCCGGAGAGCGTCGCTGTCGCCGAGCTCGCCGCCGGCGGGACGGTGGCGATGGTCGACGCGCTTCTGGACGGGCGTTCGAAGCGAGGCGTCGCCCTCGTGCGACCGCCTGGGCATCACGCGCGACCGGATCACGCGATGGGCTTCTGCTTGCTAAACAACGTCGCGATCGCCGCCGCGCACGCACGCGCGCGTGGGCTGGAGCGCGTGGCGATCGTCGACTGGGACGTTCATCACGGCAACGGCACGCAGGACATCTTCTTCGACGACCCGAACGTGCTGTACGTCTCGACGCACCAGTTCCCGTTCTATCCGGGCACCGGCGCCGTGCTCGAGACCGGCGAGGGTGACGGCACGGGCTTCACCGTCAACGTGCCGCTCACGGCGGGCGGCGGAGATGCCGTGTACAGGGCCGCTTTCGAGCGGGTCATCCTTCCCGTGCTCGAGGAGTACCGGCCGCAGCTCGTGCTCGTGAGCGCCGGCTTCGATGCCTCCGCGCGCGATCCTCTCGCGGAGATGACCCTGTCGGCCGACGCATTCGGCTGGATGGCGCGCGCGCTGCGCGGCGTCGCGGACGCGAGTGCCGAGGGCCGGATCGCCATGGTGCTCGAGGGCGGCTACGACCTCGTGGCGCTCGAGTCCGGCCTCCTCGCAGCGACCCGCGCGATGGTCGAGGGGATGGCCGTCGACATCGCGCGCGACCCCGACAGCGACGACATCACGCGCGCGAGCCTCGTCGCTCAGCGGGCGTGGAAGAACATCGCGTAGCGGCGCGGAACTCCCAGAAACCGGCACGGAGAATGCTCTGAGGGGTGCACCGTGCATACGTTTCGCTACATTTCTCCACTCCTGACCCTTCTCAGCGTGGTCCCCGGGTGTAGCGATGATCCAGGGTCGTTGTCCCAGGGGCCAACCCGTACGCTGGAGATCCGGGAGGCGCCGACGTGGCCGACCCGCCTCACGTGGCAACCCCCGCGCCAGCGCCTCCGCACGACCCCACGTTCGCCGAGCGCACCCTGACGGACGAGTATCGAAGCGACTGCTCCGGGTTCGTCTCGTGGTCCTGGGGCGTGGCGGCACCCGGGGAGACGAAGCGGACGCTCGCTCCTTACGAGACGGGCGTGAGCACGCTCATCACCGTCGAGGAGCTCCAACCTGGCGATGCTCTCAACGGCAACGGCCACGTCATGCTGTTCGCCGGATGGGCCGACAAAGCTGCGGGCAAGGCGACGATCCTGCAGGAGTCGCGCTGCGGGACCACCGCCGCGGAGAAGATCGCGGTGTTCAAGGTCATCGATACGACGACGCTCCAGATCTCCGACGGCCGCAAATTCCGGCCGATTCGCTACAAAAACGCACAGTGAAGCGAGGCCGCGGGAGGCGGGGGGAAATGCGGGCGGGGAAATGCGGGCGGGGAAATGCAAAGGAGGACGTGAATCCGGTTCACGCCCTCCTCGACCACACTCTGAACTTGCCGCTGTGGGGTGACCGACGGGGCTTGAACCCGCGACAGCTGGAGCCACAATCCAGCGCTCTACCAACTGAGCTACGGCCACCGTACGAACGTCGTCACCATACTGACGAGCGACGGAGTTGCAAGCCCGGAGTGAATTTCCAGGTGCTCAGAGCGCAGTTCCGGCGGCGAAATCCTTGGCGATGACGTCGCGGACCTTCGTGACCTCTGCAGCCGCATCGGTCACGACGCCGATCTCGCGATTCTGAAGAAGCGCCGTCGGCGTGAAGTTCTGCGACCCGACGAACACCTTCTGGTTGTCGACGACGATCGCCTTCGCGTGGATGTACGGCGTGGTCACGCCCACGAGCGGAACGCCCGCCAGCTTGAGCTTGGTGATGTCGTCCATCTGGCCTGGAGTCACCTCGTTGCCGCCCTCGAGGACGACGCGCACGGCGACCTTCGCCTTGTGCGCGAGGATGATCGCGTCGGTCAGGGTGTCGTCGCTGAGCGACTGGACCTCGATGTCGAGGGACGTCTTTGCGCTGTCGATGAGCGCCTTGAGGCGCGCCCGCGGGTCGATCGGCGACGCCGCCTGCGGCGAGACGATGAGCTTGCCGTTTACCTTCACGCCCTGGCCGGCGTAATCGGCGGCGAAGAGCTTCTCGCAGTCGGCGACGTCCGCCGGATCGCTGTCGGTCGCGATGTATTCGCGGTTGTCCTTCGCGCTCGTCTGCGTGAGGTTCATCGTCATGAGGAGGACCTTCGCGCTGTCGATCACGACGGCCTTCGCATGCGTGAACGTGTAGGTCGCCGGCGCGTAGACCACGCTCACACCGCGCGCCTTCAGCTTCGAGAACGCCGTCGCGTTGTCACCGCCGTTCGGCGGGAAGGTCTGGTTCAGGACGACCTTCACGTCCTTGCCCGCGTCCTTCAGGTCGCCGAGGGCGTCGATGATGGTCGTGTCCGTCAGCAGGTACATCGTCATGTGCACGCTGGTCTTGGCGGCACGGATGGCCGCTTCGACCGCCGCGCCGAAGTCGCTCGGCTGCACCTGGATCGTGACGTTGGAGCTGACCGGGATCACGCCTCCGTCGAGATTGGCGACCGGGTCGCGCCCGGCCTCCACCGCCGCCGGATCCGGGTCCGCCGGGCTGCCGCTCGTCCCTGCGCCCGGGTCCGGCGCCTTCGTCAGGTCGGCAGTGTTGCAAGCACCGGCAAATGCTACGAAAATACCAAAAGCAAGACCACGCCAGCGCTTGTGCACGGGCCTACCATGACCCGCAGAGGGCGAACGGGCCAGGCGATTTTATGAGACTTGAAGAGGTCACCATCATTGGCCCGGGCGGCGTCACCACGACGCTGTTCGAGAAGCGGCTCTCGACGCGCGAGCGGACGGAGCCCGAGGCCGTGGCGCGGCTTCGCGACGAGGCACGACTCCTCGCGATGCTCGGCGGCCAGTTCACACCGCGCCTCGTCGCCGCGGGCGACGACGAACGCGGCCCATGGCTTCGCACGGAGAAGCTCCCCTTCTCCACCCTCGCGCATCGACTCGACGCCGCGGCCGCGACAGGCATTGCCTCGCTCGACATCGCGTGGCTCGAGCGCGCCCTCGAGGCCGCGCTCGCAGCGCTCGCAGCGCTCCATGACGCGTCCGACGCCCAAGGTCCGCTTTCCATCGTGCACGCCGACCTGAGCCCGGCAAACCTCGCGCTCGACGATGCCGGCACGCGCGCTGTCCTGCTCGATCTCGAGCTGGCGTCATGGCGCGGAGCATCGTCACCTCGCGACGGTGCGTTTCGCGGGACGCTCGCCTATTGCGCGCCGGAGACGGCGCGGGGCGAAGCGCCGACGGTCGTGAGCGATCTGTTCGCGCTGGCGGCGACCTTCCTCCACGCGATGACGGGCGCCCCGCCGCGCACGGGCCCGTCCTTCGCAGCCCTTCTCGCAGCGGCGGCCGAACGCCCGCTCATCGACGACCATCCGCACGTGGCATCGGGAGAGCTCGGCGCGGGAGGCCGTGTGCACGCGGCGATCGTGCGGTGCCTCGCGCACGTGCCGAGCAAGCGGCCAACGTCCGCCCGCGACGCGCTCGCCCTGCTCCGCTGAGGTTCGGTGCCGCGGCCGCCGTGTGCTAGACGGCATGCCATGAACGACGACGGGCATCGCCTCGAAACGCTCTGTATTCATGCGGGTCAACATCCGGACCCGATCCACGGCGCCGTGATGACGCCCATCGTGCTGGCCAGCACGTTCGCTCAGAAGTCACCGGGCCAGTACGACGCGTACGACTACTCGCGCGCCGGCAACCCGACACGCACCGCGCTCGAGGGCTGCCTCGCCGCGCTCGAAGGCGCGAAGCACGGCGTGGCCTTCGGCAGCGGGTGTGCAGCGACGACTGCGATCCTGCTCGGTCTCCGGACCGGCGACCACGTGCTTTGCGGAGACGACGTCTACGGCGGCACGTTCCGCATCTTCGACAAGGTGATGAAGCAGTGGGGTCTCGAGGCCACCTTCATGGACATGAGCGACCCGGCGAAGGTGAAGGCCGCGATGCGGCCGAATACGCGCCTCGTGTGGCTCGAGACGCCGTCGAACCCGATGCTCAAGATCATCGACATCGCCGCCATCGCGGAGATCGCGAAGAGCTCCGGCGCGCAGAGCTGCGTCGACAACACGTTCGCGACCCCGATGCTCCAGCGCCCGCTCGATCTCGGCGCCACGATGGTCGTGCATTCGACGACGAAGTACCTCAACGGACACAGCGACGTCATCGGCGGCGCCGTCCTCACGAGCGACGACGCGCTCGGCGACAAACTCCATTTCATCCAGAAGTCCGTCGGCGGCGTCCCCAGCCCTTTCGACTGCTACATGGTCCTGCGAGGCCTGAAGACGCTCGGCGTCCGCATGAAGCAGCACGTCTCGAGCGCCCGGACGCTCGCCGACCGCCTCGTGAAGCACAAGCAGGTCGAGCGCGTCTTCTATCCCGGGCTCAAGACGCACAAGGGCCACGACATCGCCGCGCGCCAGATGAAGGCCCCCGGAGGCATGATCAGCTTCGAGCTCGCCGGCGGGCTGCCCGCCGCGAAGGCGTTTCTCGAGTCGCTCCGGGTCTTCGTGTGCGCGGAGAGCCTCGGCGGGGTCGAGTCCCTGGCCGAGCACCCCGCGATCATGACGCACGCGAGCGTGCCGGCCGACGTTCGGAAGACCCTCGGGATCGGGGACGGCCTCATCCGGCTCAGCGTGGGGTTGGAGGACGAGGGCGACCTCTCCGACGACCTCGATCGAGGCTTTCAGGCTGCAGCCAAGTCGTAACCTCCGGATAGGCACCCTTGCCCGTCCGATCATGTAGAATACCCGGAGCGTTCGTTCGGCCTCGCCACGCCTTTCTTTCCACGGGAGACCTCCGATGTTCCGTCGTCACCAACTCTCGCTCCGGTTCATGAGCCTCGCCTTCGTCGCCGGCGTCGTCGCGATGAGCGCAAACGGTTGCTCGGATCCCGAGAATGCCGTGTCCCGCGTCGCGTTCGAAAGCCTGATCCAGCCGGGCACCCACAAGCCCAGCGAGTGCGGGCAGACGGGCACCTGGTTCACGATCGGCCGCTTCGGTACCCCGCGGCTCGGTCGCACCGACCCGAACAACCCCGAGAGCCCGCTCATCGATCCCGTCGTGCCGATCGAGGACGGGGCTCCCGATCAGCAGGGTACGGTCGTCGCGTCGTGCTCCATCACGCCCGAGGGCGAAGGTTTCCGCGTCGCGGCACATGCGGAGCTCTCGGGCGCCACGGGCGGCGCCGTGACCATCCAGGGTCACTTCAACAAGACTGGCGACCAGCCGGACATCACGGTCGCGCTGACGAAGCGCGCCGTGACGTTCACGGACTCGCACTGCACTGCAAAGTTCGACACGCTGCTCGGGCACGCGGTCGCCTCCGGCCGCGTGTGGGCGCAGGTCGATTGCCCCAACGCCGAGAACCCCGGCGCCCAGCAAATCTGCGCGAGCAGCGCACAGTTCCGGTTCGAGAACTGCGCGCAGTAAGCCGGCTCAGTCAATCATCGTCGCGAGAAGCGCCTCGACCTCGAGGCGCGTCTCGAGCTCGGGCTTTGCGTGGAGGAACGCCTCGAGGTATCGACGCGCCGCAGGGTTGTCGCCGCGCGCCGCGTACGCGAGCCCGACGGCGTACATCGCATCGCCGTCATGCGGAGCCTGGTCGACGGCGATCATCCCCTCCTTGATGGCCTCGCGAATGCGTCCGAGCTTCCGCTCGACGTGGGTGATCGCGATGCGCGCACCGAGGTGCTTCGCGGCTAGGTTGAGGCACGCGCGGTACGCGTCGCGAGCGGGCTCGATCTCGCCGACCTCGTACAGCGCCTGCCCCATGAAGAAGAAGGCATAGGCGTTCGTCGGGTCGGCCTTCACCACCACGTGGAGCACACGGAGCGCCTCGTGGAAGCGCTCCTCATGCATCATCTCGGCGGCTTCTTCGACGGCTTCCCAGTGTGCTGCATCGCGGTCCATGACCAGAGCGGCTAGCATGCAGCGCCGTCAGCGTAAAATGCGGCCTGCCTCTACCCCAAAGCTCCCGGCTTTCGTGGCCGCGATGGTCCTCGCCGCGGCGGTCGGCGCCGTGTTCTGGGTCCCCGCGGCGGCTGCCTCACGCGGCTACTTCCCGGCGCCGCTCGACGACGTCTACATTCACTTCGACTTCGCACGGTCGCTCGCGCAGGGGCATCCGTTCGAGTGGGTCCCCGGCAACGGGTACTCGTCGGGCGAGACCTCGCCGCTCTACGCGGTGGTGCTGGCGCTCGGTTGGCTCGTGGGGTTCCGTGGCCGCCTCCTCGGGGTGTGGGCCGCGATCGTCGCGGTCGTCGGGGTTGCGTCGTTCGTGCGGTCCGCGCAGACGCTCGCCAGACCCTGCCCGCGCTGGCTCGCGGCCGCCATCGCCGTGCTCGTGCTCTCGGTCGGGATCGTCGACTGGTCGCTCTTCAGCGGAATGGAGATCGCGACGTTTGCCGCGGCGCTCGGCCGGACCCTGGTCGCGCTGGTTCGCACGCGCGCGCCGATCGACGCGCGCGGCGGCCTCACGCGCGAGGCTGCGCAGTGGCATCTCGGCGCGTGGGGCGGCGTCCTCGTGCTGCTGCGTCCGGAGGCGGGCGTGCTCGTCGCCATCTTCGCCGTGATCGCGGCGCGCGCCGCGGCACGTCGCTCGGGGCTCGCTGCGGTGCTGCGTGTGGCTCTCCCCGCGCTCGTTGCGACTGCGCTCGTACTCGGAGCGAACCGCTTGGCCACGGGTGAGACTCAGTCCGCAGGCGCGCAGCTGAAGCTGCTCTCGTCCAATCCGTACCTCTCCGACGAAGTACGCGCTCGCGCGTACGTGGAGAACATCCTCACGTTCGCGTTCAAGGGCTTGCGTGCCGAGCTTTCCACGGTGCGGGCGCTCGGGCTGATCGTTCCGGGGCTCGCGCTCGTCTCGCTCGTGTCGCGCGAGCGACGTGCACTCGGGGCCGCATGCTTGCTCGGAGCGTTCGCATGGATCCTGCTCGTATCGTTCAACAACAACTCCCAGTTCCACAACTTTCGCTACTACGCACCGGCGCTCTTGCTGCTGCTCGTCGCCGCGGGCTCGGGGGCCGCGACCGTCGCAAGGCTCGGCCGGAGGGCGGGCACGCTCGCCTCAGGCGTGTTGGTGGTCGGGGCGATTCTCACTGCGGCGACGCGCGTTCCGGCGCAGGTGAGCCACTTCACGCGCGCCTCGGGGAACATCCGCGACCAGCAGATCGAAGCGGCCCTACGTCTCGCTGCGACGATGGATCCGGGTTCGAGCGTCTTGGTAGGAGATGCCGGCGCAATTCCCTTCGTGTCGGAACGACCTGCGGTGGATGCGCTCGGTCTCGGCGGCTACCGGCGCATGCCGTTCGCGCGCGCGGCCGTGAACGGTGAAGCGTCGACTGTCGAGCTCATCGAGCGCCTCGCGCTCGATGAGCGACCTCGCTACCTCGCGCTCTACCCGAACTGGTTCGGCCTCATCACGTCCAAATTCGGCATCGAGCTAGAGCGCGTGACGTTGACCGACAATCTCATCTGCGCGGGGCCGACGAAGGTGATCTACCGCTCCGACTGGAGCGCGCTCGAGTCTCCGCACGAGGTCTCTCCGGAGATCGTCGACGAGCTCGACGTGGCCGACGTGATCAGCGAAGCCGAGCACGCGTACGTCTCGCCCGCGCCGGACGGCGGCTGGACGACACTCGACATCCTCGACGACGAAACCGGTCATCGACGCTTCGACGGCGGCCGGATCATCCCCGCGGGAGCGCGCGAAACGTTCGTCGTGCGGAAGAGCTGTGAGGCTCGTCAGGTGCGAATCGTGGTGCGCGTCGACGAGGCGACGCGAGGCCTACGCGTGCGAACGTCACGAGCCGTGGTCGACCTCGTGGTCGCGCCACCGTCGAAGGAGGGCGCGCGATCGTGGCGCGAAGCCACCGCGCTCATCGAAACGCCCACGGTCGGCGAGACGCTCGTGCTCGAGGCGAGCGCGGGCGCTTACCGCGATTTTCACGTGTGGATCAGGCGTTGACGGGCGGCGGCGGGTCCGAAGGCGAGGCCTCGAGATGGCGGAGCGCCGACAGCTCTCGCATCGTCGGCTGAGAGAACGCGACGCGAACCGAATCGGGGATCCGCGTGGGTCGACCGCTGGTGAGCTCGACGAAGCCCCAGGTTGTCATCGCCCGAGCCACGACGAGCTCGACCGCTCCGACGCGGACGATCTCGGTCGCGCGCTTGCACTTGGCGGCAGAAGCACTGTCGATCCATGTACGCAGCTCGAGCTGCTCGCCGCGTACGACCGGACGCAGGTAATCGATCTCGTGCCGGCGCACCACGAACACCGCGCCGAGCTGACTGTAGCCTTCCATGTCGAGCCCGACCGCCGCCGAGTGCGCGACGGCGGCATCCTGCACCCATCGCAAGTACGCGATATTGCTCGCGTGTCCAAGCATGTCGATATCGGCCTCGCCGACCTCGGTCGCGACCACGAACGGCACGGACCCGGCGGCTGGTGGAGGCGAGGAAGGCGGTACGGCAGCGCTCATGTGGAGGCTGCCACCCTAGCAAGAATTTGGCGCCTCGCACGGTTCGTGCTTCCTCTGGAATTACCGGTCTTGGCTCCCAACGACAGCATCCCGCCTCTGCACGGCAGCTACTTCAGCGACGGCGCCGCCGGGACGTTTCGCACGCACCTGACCGAGACCGTCGCGACGCTTCGTGAGGTCGCGCTCATGGCTCGCGACATCACGGCCGTGGTTCCGGAACAAGTGCAGCCGGGCGACGACGTGGTCGTGCTCGTGCACGGCTTCTTCGCAAGCGCTGGCGTCTTCCGTCCGATGCGAAATCAGCTCGTGAACGACACGAACGCGAAGGTCGCAAGCTTCACTCACGCGCCCGGCATGGGCATCGATCGGATTGCACGCAGCCTCGCGCGGCTCATCGCGAAGATCCCGGTCGGCTGCCGCGTGCACCTCGTCGGTCACAGCCTCGGCGGCCTCGTCTCACGCTGGTACGTCCAGGAGCTCGGCGGCCACGCGCGCGTCACCCAGACGATCTCGCTCGGCAGCCCGTTCGGCGGCACCGAGCGCGCGCGTCCGTTTCGTTTCCTCGTCGGGGCAGAGCTCCATCGAAGCAGCCCGACACTCGCTCGCCTCCGTGCGCGCGCGCACGAGCACGACGTGCCTCACCTGTCCGTCGTAGGCGAAGCGGACGCGCTGATCGTTCCCCGAGAGAGCGCGGTCTTCCCGCGCGGCGAGGTGGTGGTCCTGCCGGGCCGCGGACACAACTCGCTCCTCTTCGATCCCGAGTCGATTACGCGCGTCGTCGAGCGCATTCAGAAGCACCAGAAGCCGGCCTGACCTCGTCTATCGCGGCGCTTCTGGCAGATCCAGGGACGGGTTCCACGAGCCGTCGCGGGCAGCTTGCTTCGGATCGGCGAGGAGTTGCTCGCGCCAGGTGACACCAGGGGGAGACCCGTCGATCCAGTGATAGCTGTGCTCGCGCACGTCGAGGTGGACGTACTGCGTCTTCGGGTGCGTGTAGATGCCAACGCCCGCGCGCGGCGTGGACCGCAGGTAAGCGGCGAGCACGCCGGCGTTCACCCCCTCGAGCGCGAAGTCGAGCGCCTCACCCGTGCCGTGCTTGCCGTGCGTGCCGGGACGCGTAGCGCTGATGATCCGGATCGTGGCACCGCCGAAGTGATACGCGGCGCGGATCGCGAGCTGCAAGACGCGCAGGTCGAGGCGCTCGTCCTCTTCGCTCGAATCATCGGGCTCGGCCTTCGAGCTGCCCGCGATCCGCATGAAGGCTCGAGCCTCACCGCGGTCGAGGGCGCCGTGATCGTCATAGAGGCGGATCGGGCCCTGCGCGTTCGTGTTCCTGTTCAGCACGACGATCGGGTCGAGCCTGGCCGCCCACGGCTCGGCGGCGTCGACGCCGGAAGCGCTCGCCGTGGTGAGCGCTCGCTTGGCCGGAGGAACGACGTGGGCGACACGCGCGACGGGCTTCACGGCGGGCGCCACGGTCGGCGCCGCGCCGACGGCGCTCGCCGCGAGCAGGATCGCCATGGCCAGGAATGCCGTCGCCCGCATCGGAAACCGAGCGTAGCAGTACGACGGGCGCGTCCCGCCAGCACCTACGTGCGGGAGGCGCAGGTGGCGGAAAAATGTGGTACGCCCCGGAGCCGACATGCACGCTGCTCCCCGCACCCCTGCCGCCGTCCGACCTCTGTCCGGCTCCGTCCCCAAAGTTCGGAAATTCCTGGCAATAATCGCGGGACTCGGCGGCACAGCGGCGGTCGTGTGTGGCGCACCGCGCACCGCGCACGCCGACGTCAGCTCGTGGTTCACGGGCGGGGGTGGGTACGGCGTGGCCCGCAGCGAGTCGCGTGGCGAGTACGACCGGGCGACAGCGCTCTCCTTTTCCATCGGCGTCGGCACGACCCCGACGAGCGGCGTCGTCGTCGGAGGGCTCGTCCGCACGACGACCTACTTCACGCTCGGCACCGATCTCGATCTCTCGGCGCGCATCGCGACGGGCGGCTTCGCGCGCGGCCAATGGGGCTTCGCGTTCGATGTCGGACCGGGCTGGCGCAGCTGGGCGCGTCGCAGCGACTACGGCGGCTTTCCGCTCCACGCGATGGTCGTCGGCGGCGCGCCGTGGGGGCTTCAGCTCGGCATCGGTGCGAACCTCCTCAACCTCGACGGCGGCACGTCCTCGCAAGGCGCGATCGCGCTCCTCGAAATCGATCTGCTTCGCCTCACGGTCATGCGTCAGGGCTCGACGGATCGCTGGTGGGAGAATCCCTCGCCGGCCGGCGGTCGCGTGCGGTGACTCGGCAGCTCGCGCTCTTCGACGACGCTTCATCGCCTCGTGACGACGCGGGCAGCCCGGACATCACGCCTCGCGTCACCGACGAGGACCGAGCCATCGCGGCTCACGTCCCGTCGTGGATTCGCTTCGGTACGAGCAGCTGGTCCTTTCCAGGATGGGCAGGGCTCATGTGGAACGGGCGCCACACCGACGAAGAGCTCGCGCGCTCGGGACTGCGCGCCTACGCGCAGCATCCGCTCTTCCGCACGGCGAGCGTCGACCGCAGCTACTACGGCCCGCTCCGCGCGAGCGACGTCGCGTCGTATGCCGCTCAGCTCGACCTTGCGAGCGCGCTGGCGCCGACGCTTCCGCCGTTTCGTCTCGTCTCGAAGGTGTGGGAGGAGATCACGACCGCCGTGTTCCCGAGCCATCCGCGCTACGGCGCACGGGCCGGCGAACGCAACCCGCATTTTCTCGATGCCTCACGCTTCACGCGCGAGGTGCTCGAGCCCTACCTCCCGTACGCTCGCCACTTCGGGCCGTTCGTGTTCGAGCTGACGCCCATGCCAAAGGGAACCTTTGAACCGCGCGCGCTCGCCGACAAGGTCGATGCGTTCCTCGGCGCGCTCCCGAGCGGCACGTTCGACTGGGCGTTCGAGCTCCGCAACGAGG
>JAYSXP010000601.1:0-8636 GCA_043717125.1 Polyangiaceae bacterium
ATTCCGCCCCCTAGCCGGCTGCGCGTGAAGTCCACGAGAGCGTCGATCATCCCGACCATGCGCTGGCCGCTGCTGAGGATGCGAGAGGCCGTCCTCGTGTGCGGCCAGTCGGGTCCTTCTTGGGTCAGCATCACCGACGCCGACATCATGATGGCCCCGAGGGGGTTGCGCAGGTCGTGACCGAGGACGCCCAGAAACAGATCCTTCGAGCGTTCGACGTCGTGGCCATACTGCGCGACCGACTCTGCGAGGAGCTGGTCGATGGCTTCGTTGAAGCGGGTCACCTCCTGGAGGTTCTCTCGGCTGAACTGATGCTGAGCTTCGGACCAGAGGCGCAGAACGCTCGCGCGTAGGGCACGGAACTCCGACACCATGTCCGCGGTGGTGTACCCGGTCGCGGCACGATCGGTCCCGTGCGAGGTCGCGGCGGTGCTGCTGTTTGGCTTTCCGCCCCTCCCTTTGGCCTTGTCCGATTGCTGGCGGCCGCTCTGCGCCCTGTCGAGATCGAGGGCAATCGCCTTCAGCATGCCCTCGATGTGGTCGCGACGCTGCTCGACATCCATGTGGCTCGCGGCCAGGACATCGGTGAGAGCGAAGTCCTCCCATTCGGCGATGATCTGCTTCGACGAAGCAGTGATGAACTGCGAAAGCCTCATGGGCTCCTCCGCCCGAGAGGCAGTGGCGCCCGCCGCTCGCGAAGCGCTTGGTCGAGGATCTGGAGGAGAATCCTCCCATAATGAGGAGTCGCTTTTCGGAGGAAGTAGGGCGTTCCAAGCTGCCGGGCAACCTCCGGCAAGTCGTCCCTGCCCGACACGAGCAGGATGGGGATCTTCTCCTCACCGGCCCCATGCAACGCCATCCGCTGAGCCATTCCAGGACCGCCCAGAACCGGCATGTCCACGTCGAGCAAGACGCAATCGGGGAGCGGGTTCGCGGCCAGAGACCGCAACCCTTCTTCACCGTTACGTCCCGTTTGAACGCGATGTCCGGCCGACTGCAAGAGTTCGGCTGAAAGCTCCACGGCGTCCAGGTCGTCATCCACGATAAGAACGTGTCCCATGTTCTGCGCGACTGCCGGCCTCACTACAAAACCCACTTCTTTCATCATGGAACACCGAGCAGGCCGCGTGATGCAGGAGCGTCTGGCGGTGTCGAGCGCAGCACGAAGCGTGCCCGGTCATAAAGCGAGGGTTGGCCTCCTCTGGGCCTCTCCGTCTGATCCCAGCTCGCCGCTGTGTGGCGCAAACGCCGCAACGACGCCTCGCCATGACGGCATGCCTCGCCCTGTCGCGGGAGCGAAGGGAGGCTGAAGCATCTTCGCCACTCGTGCCAGACGAGGGGGTCGACTCCGCAAGCATGGTGGCTTGGGCGGCGCGATGTCGCCGCGTCCCGGGCCCCCGCGATCGTTGCGGCCCGACCGCGCACGACGACTTTTACGCGACCGTGTGCCGCGTTGCTATCGCCCGCCTGCAGCAGCAAGCTCCGGCCATGCTCGACGAGTTCGTCACCGCCAACCGCGACGCCATTATCGCTCGCGCGCAAGCACGAGTCGCCTCACGAACATCGTCGAAACCAAGCGAAGCGGAGCTGGCCAACGGGATACCCGTCTTCTTGGAACAGCTTGTCGCCGCACTACGGCTGGAAAAGTCAGACCACGTCGTCGACCACGAGGAGATGTGCAAGAGCGCTGCTCGGCACGGTAGCGACCTGCTTCGCATGGGGCTCACGGTCGCGCAGGTCGTCCGCGACTACGGCGATGTCTGTCAGGCGATCACCGACCTTGCCGTGGAGCAGGAAGCGCCGATTGCTCCGGAGCAGTTTCGGACGCTCAATCTCTGTCTCGATGATGTCATTGCGGAAGCGGTGACCGAATTTTCGCGGCAGCGTGAGGGCGCGATTCTGGAGCACGGCACCGAGCGTCTCGGTGTCCTTGCCCACGAACTACGGAACCACCTCAATACGGGGATGCTCTCGTTCGAGATGATCAAAAGCGGTCAGGTTGCTCCGGGCGGCAGCACGGCTCGGATGGTCGACCGTGCCTTCGTTGGGCTGCGCAACCTCGTGGACCGCTCGCTCGCCGAGGTGCGCCTCGACGCGGGCGTCGATCACCTTGAACCCATTTCCGTGGCGGAGCTCGTCGAAGAGGTGGAGATCGACGCATTCATACAGGCGAAGGCGCGGAACCTTCATTTTTTGATTACGTCCGTTGATCGAACGGTGACCATCGAAGGGGATCGGCAAATCATCGCAGGCGCGCTGGCAAACCTCCTTCAAAACGCATTCAAATTCACCCGCAAGAACGGAAACGTTTCACTGACGACGCGCGCGACGGCCGACCGTGTTCTCTTCGAGGTTGAAGATGAGTGTGGCGGCCTTCCGCCTGGCAAAGCGGACGATCTGTTCCGCCCGTACGAGCAGCGTGGCACCGACCGCTCGGGCATAGGGCTTGGGCTGACCATCTGCATGAAGGCCGCCAAGGCGAGCGCGGGGGAGGTCCACGTTCGAGACCTCCCGGGCAAAGGATGCGTCTTCACCCTCGACCTGCCGAGGAAGCCTCCGCCGCCTTTGTCGGTCGTCGACGGCGGCAAGCGCGTGAGCTCTGAGGCTCGTACAATCCTCACCGCCGGCGGCGGTAAGGAGAGCGGCAGGCGATGATCGATCCGATGGTGGGGGAGCGATTTCCCGAGGCTTCGACGGGCCCGCACGGGAGGATGGCCACGGTACGCCGAGCGTCGGCGCGACGATGAATACGCCTCGCGAGCCGGTGGTTCCCGACGACCCCGGGACGCCAGTGGGAACACCCGGCCCGAAGGCGGGCGCCGACGGGACGTTGAATTCGCTTACCGGAACAAAGGCTCGGAAACGCGCAGGCACCCCCTGGCAATCCGGGCCCAGCAGTTTCCACCTGGGGAGAAAGACCTCGTCCTTGAAGGGGAGCGGGTCGGTCCACATGGCCGGCGACGCGTCCGCGCGAATCACGGACCTACCGAACGGCGTTGTCCAGGATCCTCTGGATGAGCGCCTGGTAGTCGAGCCCGCCCGCCGCGGCCGAGAGCGCGAAGTCGTCGGTCTTCGCGAGCCCAGGGTTCGGGTTCACCTCGATCACGACGACGTGACCGTCGGCGGTGAGTCGCGCGTCGAGGCGCATCAGCCCGCGCACCTTGAGGATGCGGTAGACCATCCGTGCGGTCCGCGCGAGCTTCTCCGCTGCGCCCGGCGGGAGCGGATCGGGCTCGCCGTTCCGGATGGCCCACTTGCGCCGGTACGCGTCGTTCCACTTCGCACGTGAGGTCGCGAAGCGCGGAGCGTCGTCGTCCGTCTCGGCCTTGCCGAAGAACGTCTCACGTGGCGGAAACGCGAGCGGGCGCGGGTTGCCCAGCACGCTCACCGTGAGCTCGCGGCCTTCGATGTACTCCTCGATCAGCGCGTCGCACTCGAAGCTCTCGTGGAGGAACTTCGCGCGCTCGAGCGCCTCGGCCTCGTTCTTTGCATACGAAGCCTTGCTGATGCCGTTGCTCGACTCCTCACCGAGCGGCTTCACGAACGCCGGGAAGCGGAACTTGCGCAGCTTGCGGAGCGGCCGCGCGCGCGTCGACACGACGAAGCCGGCGCTGCGCACACCGTGGAACGCGAGCACCTTCTTCGCGAGCGCCTTGTCCTTGCAGAGCATGAGCGCCTCGGGGCCCGCGCCCGTGTAGCGCACCTTGAGAAGATCGAGCATCGCGGGGATGTTCGGCTCGTGCGCGCGATCGAGGAGGAACGTCTCGCACTGGTTGAACACGACGTCCGGACCGAAGCTCGCGATGCGGTCGAGCATGCCGCGAACGTCGTCGTAGACCGCGAGGCGGTCGACGTCGTGCCCGAGCGAGCGGAGACACGAGATGATGTCCGCCTCCGTGGGCTTCTGCTCCTCGCGTCGGAGCGCTCGGATGGTGAGCCCCTCTTCGGGGTCGATGGCGCGATCGATGTCGTAGAGGACGAGGACCTTCACGTCAGACCTTCTTCTTGAATCGGCCGGTGTAGAGGTAGTTGCTGACGAGCGTGGAGAGATACGACCCGATGTCGATGAGCAGCGCGGACTCGTCGCGCGGGGTGCCGAGTCCCAGGTCGTCTGCGCGCTTGATGAGGCGGGCGATCAGCGCGTCGACGGTGTACTTCGGCTCGCCCGTCCAGTTGACGATCGCCGTCGTCACGGCACGGCGATAGCGCTTCATGAAGCGCGCTGCCGTCTCGTCGCCTGGCGTGAGCTCGCCGAAGATCTTCCGCAAGTCGGCGTCGTAGAAGTCGGGATAGTTCGTCGACCAGAGCTTCCGCTTCCACGCGTAGTGCTGGCCGAGCGTCTTCTTCGACTTGGCGCCTTCGCCGAGCAGTCCTCCTCTCTGCGTCACCTTCGGAGGCTTGCCGGCGATGCTGCGCATCGTGCGGTCGATGTATTCGAGCTTCTCCAGCGCCTTCCAGCCCGCGTAGTGTCTGCGCCACTCGTCGCTCGGCTCGGCGAGCCACACCGCGAACGTCTCGGCGAAGTCCTCGTCGGGATGGGACTGCGCGTACCAGTTCGGCAGGTGGAGGACGTACGCCTTGCTGTACGGGCGGTGATGGTAAATCGTCGGGTCGTACGCGGCCCGCGGATCGCCGAAGGCGTCGCGCCACGCCTTGCGCGGCGAGAGCTTGAACGCGTGATCCACGGCGTGTCCGCATTCGTGGAACATGAGCTTGTCGCACGTGTCCGGCGTGCCTCCTTCGATCTCGAGCATCTGCCGCATCTCGAGCTGCCGGAGGCGCGGATGCGCGAGATAGAACGGGATGCAGATGGCCGGCACGCCGTCGGGCGACTGCCACTCCGCGCCCAGGTAGCAGAGGGGCTTCACCAGGATCATGCGCGCGTCGAGCGCGGCCTGGAGGTGCTGGACGCGCGGCTCGACCTCGCTGCCGGCGATCTTCAGATCGAGATCGCAGATCCGGACCTTGAGCAGGTCCTCGTCCGAAAGCGATTCCCAGCCCTCCGCCACGCGTCGATCCTAACCGACACGCGCCACGCAGCGTTCGCCAATTGCGAGGTGCGCCCCTCCGCGATGAGCGGCGACGAGGAGCTCTTGCGCGAACGCGTCACGACAATCGCTCTCGCGCGGCCGCGCGCAGCAAGCGAGACGACCGCATCCTCTCGTTCAGCGATACCGTCGACTCGCCGTCGAGCGAGCATGCGCATCCACTCGGGGCGACCCTCCCGTCGATCGAGGCCTAGCTGAGCCCGAACGCGGGGGTGTATAGAGCAAGACGCGTGACCTTTGTTCCCCCCGACTTTCCGCGAATCGCCCGGAGACTCCGCCGCGGCGGGCTCGTCGCCGATCGCGTCTTCGACGAGGTTTTTCCCCTCGCCGCACGAGGTCCATCGCGCGTGTACTGGACGCCCGTGGAGGTCGCGGTGCGCGCGGCGAAGCTGCTTGCCGACCGCCCCGACTCGACCATCCTCGACATCGGCGCGGGCGTCGGCAAATTTTGCATCGTCGCCGCCGCCGCCGTGAAGGCCGACGTTTGGGGTATCGAGCATCGGCCCCACCTCGTCGAGATCGCCCGCGAGGCCGCCACGAAGATCGGCGTGAGTCCCACCTTCCGGCAGGGCACGCTCGAGGAGCAGGACGCGTCCTTGCTCGACGGCATCTACATGTTCAATCCGTTCGCGGAGAACCTCTGCACGGTCGCCGATCGCCTCGACGGCACCGTCGAGCTCAGCGAGGAGAAGTTCTGGAAGGACATCCACGCCACCGAGGATCTCCTGTCACGCGCGAGGGTAGGGACGCGCGTCGTGATCTACTGCGGGTTCGGCGGCCACATGCCCGAGGGCTACGGCCTCGTGGCGCGCGAGCGGTGCGCTGGCTCCCTCGAGCTATGGGTGAAGCACACGGAGCCGCCGGAGCGCGAAGCCAGGGAGCCGCGCAAGCCAGCCACACGCCCTGCTTCGTCCGCTCTGCACTGATAGGTCGGGCGCAGGTCGCGGCGAAACGAAAGCATCGGGTGAAGGTGGGTCGTCACCGGAAGGTGCACACGCTACGGTTCAAGGCATGAGTGACGTGGCCGCCAAGCGTGCGATGCCCGGCGGCGGCCCGCGACCCGACGATCTGGCCACTGCAGCAAGCGCCGAGTCGCTCTCGTGAGCAGGTCGATGCTCGCGGTTCTCCTCCTGGCGCTCGCGGCGTGCTCCGGCAAGCCGGCGAAGAGCCCCCCGCCGAGCGCTCCGGTGACGCGCCTCGCGCCGCCTGTCGTCGTCGCCGAAAAACCGAAGGCCGAGCTCCCGCGGGGCGGCCGCGCGCTCTTTCCCGATCATCGGCTGGTCGGCTTCTGCGGCACGCCGGGCGGCCCTGCGCTCGGCGAGCTCCAGGGAAACCTCGCCGTGAAGACGAAGGCGCTCCTCGGCTACGCCGACAAGTACGCCGGCACGGAGCGGAAGATCCTCCCGGTGTTCGAGCTCATCGCCGTCGTCGTGCAGGCCGGCTCCGGCGCAGACGGCAAGTATCGCCGTCGTGTGGAGGACAGCGTCGTCGACACGTACCTCCGCTACGCGCGCGAATCGAAGGGGCTCTTTCTCCTCAACATCCAGCCCGGGCAGTCGGATTTCCTCACCGAGGTGAAGCACTTCGAGAAATACCTGCGCGAGCCGGACGTCGGCATCGCGATCGATCCTGAATGGGCAATGAAAACCGGGCAGCGTCCGGGCAAGGTCTACGGGCAGACGGACGGCGCGATGATCAACAGCGTCGCCGAGTACATGTCGAAGCTGACGAGCGAGGGAGATCTGCCGGAGAAGGCCCTCGTGTTTCATCAGGTCAATCGTCACGTGGTGAAGGACGAGGCGACGTTGCATGCCTACCCGGGCGTCGTGCTGATCAAGAGCGTCGACGGGCTCGGGCCCAAGGCGGCGAAGATCGAGACGTACCTCAACCTCATGCAGATCCTGGGGCCGAGCGTCCACGCGGGCTTCAAGTTGTTTTTCGACGAGGACCATCGCAACGGCGGCCAGCTCATGACGCCCGCCGAGGTACTCGCATTGAAGCCGCCGCCCGAATACGTGATGTACGAATAGCGCGGGTGGCTGGCCTCGGCGAACGACAAGTGGGGGCTCGGCGGGATCAGGAAGAGGGCGGGGCGGCGTTTGCGCGACGCTCAGGTATGCTCGCCGGTGATGCGACGAATCGTGGTCCTTCTAGCGATGGTCATGGCGGTGAGCAGCTGCCGCGACGCCGATCTCGGGCCGCTTCGTGCCGACCTCGTCAGCAGCGGGGAGCTCGTGTGCGCGCCGCCGGCTGCGCGCGCGCCGCACGCCGCTCGCACGCGTGAGGTCGAGCCCGCCGAGATCGAGGCCGCGATCGCGAAGCTCTGCGAGGCGGAGCTCGCGCATCTCGAGACGCCCGCCGAGCTGCTCGGGATCGTGCACGAGGCGCTGCTCCAGGAGCGCGCTGTGGCAGGGTACCTGAGGCGCAGTCGCATGATGGTCGACGCCGCACGCGTGGACCTCGGCGCGATGAAGCCCGGCGCGGGCGGAACGTGGACGCCCGAGGAGGCGCTCACGAAGGCGGCTGCGGTGCGCTGCGGCCCGTCGTGGCCGGGACTCGATCGCGCGATGCTTGCTTCGGCGGTCGCGCTGGGCAAGGCGGATCACCCCGCGGAGGCGCTCGACCGATGCGTGGACGTCGTCGCGCTCGTTCGTGACGAGGATCTCACGGGTGACATGACCGACGTGCTGCTCGCGAACAGCCAGCTCCAGCGCGCCGTGGCGACGTGCGGACCGATCCTCGAGGCGGCACCGAAGGAGCTCGCGGCCAAGGCGCTGGCGTCGCTCGCGACGATGCGGAGCACGTTCCCGAAGTCCCTCGACGACGCGCGTCGTCGCGATCGCGCGGAGATGGTCCTGTTCGCCTTCGGCAAGGGCGGGGAACCGGCGCATGCGTATCCGTGCGAGCGGGCGACGGCGTTCGCCGCGGGCGAGGGGCCAGGCGGCAAGCCGACCACGCGGGGTGACCGTCTCGACCTCGAGAAGGCCTGGCGGACGGCGCATGCCGAGAGCGAGACCTCGGACCTGAAGTTCGACGAGGCCTTCACGCTGAGCCTGACGCTGCTCGATCGTTGGATCGCGCGCCCGCGCTGATCAGAGCATCGTCGTTGCGGCGCACGCGACCATGAGGGTGCGTGCGGGCTGCGAGGGAGCCTTGATCGTGTGCGTGCCGCACGGGAGCGAGACGACGCCTCGGTCGACACGGTGCGGAGCGCCGTCGACGAGGATTCCCTTCACCGACGGAGCGACGCGGACGAGGCCGGTCTGGGAAGGCCGAGCCGTCGTGGGCGTCGTCACGGCGTGATGCGAGGGGAGCGCCGCGACGGGCAGTGTCGTGCTCGCGTCGTCGTCGAGGTCGATGAGGTCCTTGTCGGGGGCCGTGCGCACGGGGATCATGACGGCCTCGTGCGCGGCCACGACGCGAGGCGTGCGCGGCTGACCGAGCGCGTGCGGCGCGGGCGGCACGCGGAGCGCGACGGCGCTGAGGATCGAGAGCGCAGCGATGGCTGCTGCTGCCGCGGCGAGCGAGATGCGTGAGGCGCGTCGGCTCGGCGGGATGATGTGCGTCTCGGCGAGGAGCTGCGACGCG
>JAYSXP010000602.1:0-8609 GCA_043717125.1 Polyangiaceae bacterium
CGACGCGAAGAGGTCCGCGCTCTCGGCGGCGACGAGCCGCTCTGGGTCGAGACGCGCGCCGGTCGCAAAATGCCAGCGCTGGACGAAGAGATCGACGAACGTGCGCACGGCCTCCCCCGCGAAGACGGCCTGGACCTCGTGGTACGGCTTGTAAGGAGCCGCATTGCGCGAGACGCGCAGGGGGTCGCGCGCGACGTGCGCAGAGGTATCCCACCGATCCTGGCAGAGGTCCGCGCTCCCCATGAAGGCAACCTGGCCGTCGATGATCGCAACCTTCTGGTGATGGGAGCCACCGAGCGGAACCGTACCGTCGGTCTCGAACTCGAGACGGTCGACGGTGGAGATGTCGAAGACGATCTTCTGGAGGACCTCGCGCTCGAACGAGAAGAAGAGGCTGTGGTCCCACGCGAGCATCTTCACCTGGAGCTCGGGGCGCTCGCGGCAGAGGCGGTCGAGGAGCGCGAGGAGCTCGTACTGTCTCGGGTCTCCGCCCGGCACGGCGTCGTCGCCGCGCAGGAGCTGCACGTCGCTGTCGAACTGCCAGCCGAGGATCAGGATGCTGCGTCGGGCGCGGCAAGCTGCGACGTAAAACGCGCGGTAGTAGTCCTGCACGTCGACCAGAAGCGCCGAGCGGACGTTCTCGTGGACGCGCCAGGTGGTTCTTCCTGTCAGGAACCTGCGCACGCGTCAGCGTGAAGCAGGTTCCGCGCCGACGCACGGAGCGGGAGGGGGTGGCTCGAGTGCCTCGATGACCACGCAGTGATGGCTCACGCGTGGCGTTCCGCCACGGCCGCGGGCAACGTTACCGGCCGAGGCGCCCTGCTCCGTGGGTGACGACGCGGGCCTTGTCGAACCACTCGAGTGCGCCACGGAGCGACGCGCGGTAAAAGAGAAGTGCGGCGAGGGCGACGATTCCCGCGGCCAGAGCGCGTGCGAGGTCGACGGTCACGCGGGTGCCGAGGCTGCTGTAGCCAGGATCGTCGAACGCGACGACGAACGGAATGTGGGAGACGCGCTTCGCCGCCCATGCGTCATACAGCTCCTCGTTCACATCCTCGGTCAGCGTGACGACGTGGCCGCTCGCGGCCGTGTAGCGCGCGACGACGCTGTAGTGGTGCCGGACGCCGTTCTTCGAGGAGGTGGTCCAGTGACGAGCCGAGGCGATCTCGGCGTCGACAGGCCTGCCGAAGACCTCGGTGACGATCGTGGGGCCGAAGCCGATCGTGCTCACGAGCGCAAGCGCGAGACCGAGGATGCCGACGAAGAGGCGATGGGCCCTCGCCTGGCGGATGTAGCGTCGATCGAGAGGCTCGGTGGACACGAGCATGCGGTCGCGACCGGTGCGAAGCACGAGGCCATCGGAAGGGCCTCCGCGGTAGGCGCTGCCTTGCGCGCTGGTGGCGGCGTCGGCGGAGTCCGCGGTGCGACGGGAGTCGACGCGCGGGTGGAAACCTCGGCCGATGACGCCGGAGACGTACGCCTCTTCGCCGTTGGTGAGCTCAGCGCGGCGGATGCGTGGGTTGCCGAGCTCGAACGAATCGAGCTTGTCGACGAGGAGGACGTCGTCGTCGGGCTCGACGCGCACGACAGTGGTGACGGGGCTACCGGTGAGTCTGAGGTAGAAGGGCTCGACCCTCGTCTCACGACGCTCCTCGGTCCACTTGTGCGTCCAGCCGTTCTTGGTCCGTTGCTCGGTGCCGAGCTCCCAGAGGGTGATGGTGATCGCGGGACGGCTGGGCTCCTCGGTCTCGACGGTCCCGTGGAGAACGACGGCGCCGCGCGCGGGCAGCGCGCCCGAGCGGACGCTCGCGAGGGCCTGAGCGGCGGACCGCTGCTGGGCGCGCCATCCGTACACCGCCCACGCCAGGCTGCCGCCTAGCGCCGCGAGGATCAGCATCACGACGAGGAGCGTGGCGGTCGAAGAGAGGTTGCCTGGGGTGAAGATCTCGATCATCGGGGAGTGCGCGTCGGATTATCGCAGATACCCCTGGCCCTCGCATGTGGACCTCGACCGCGCAACGCGGCCAAGATGAGCTGAAAAAGCGCCGTGGGGGCCGCCCGGAGGCGCTCTTTTGATGCCGAGCTCGCACTCGGGTGGTCGACCGCGGCGCCGCAGCGGATGACTCTCGCGGACGAGCTCCTCGCGGTGAACGAGCGTCTGCCCCTCAGCAACCTCCGCGACCAGGAATCCCTCGAGCGCGTCGTGGGCGAGCGACGACAGCTGAACGCGCTGCTCGAGGCATTGCAAGACGGGGTTGTGATCACCGACGGCGGCGGTCGCATCGCGATGCTCAACGACGCCGCGCGACGGATCCTGGATCTCCCCTGGACGTCGACCTCACACTGGCGCGTGCGGCGGCGCTCGACCATCGCCGCCTGGACATGGGCCGTCTCCCGCCACACGAGCATCCGCTGGCCCGTGCTAGGCGCGGCGAGACGTTCGCCGACCTCGAGGTCCTTCTCGTGTGCGCAGTCGACGAGGTGCGCCGCCTGACGATCAGCTGCACCCACACGACGGACGACGGCGAGGTCGCGCTCGCCATCACCATTCTGCGTGACGTCACCGAGCGCCGTGCGCTCGAGGCGCGCCTCTTACAGACCGAGAGGCTCGCGTCGATCGGGGCGCTCGTCGCGGGCGTAGCGCACGAGATCAACAACCCGCTCGCCTTCGTGATGGCGAACGTAGAGCTGGTTCTCGAGAGGAGGTCCGAACGCTCGAGCTGCACGGCTCGTCCACGAAGCTGGAGGACCTGGAGGCGATGCTCCACGACGCGGCGGTCGGTGCCGAGCGGATCGAGAAGATCGTCCGCGGGCTCGAGACCTTCTCTCGTGCGAACGAGCAGCCGTCCACCGTCGTGGCCGTTGGGTCAGTGCTCGATCTGTCCATCGACATGGCCAACAACGAGATCCGCCACCGCGCCCGGCTCGTGAGGGACTACGGCGACGTCCCGTGGGTCGACGTCGACGAGGTTCGGCTCGGTCAGGTGTTCTTGAACCTCCTGATCAACGCCGCACACGCGCTCTCCGAGGGCGACGCCGAGCGAAACGAGATCCGTGTGGTCACTTCGACCGACTCCGCCGGGCGCGCGGCCATCGAAATTCGCGACTCGGGGCCAGGCATTCTCGACGACATCCTTCCGCACATCTTCGATCCGTTCTTCACGACCAAGGCCGTCGGGCTCGGCCTCTCGATCTGCCGCAGCAGCGTGCTCGCGATGCGGGGTGAGATCGCCGTCGAGAGCCGCCCTGGAAGCGGAACGGTGTTCCGCATCGTCCTGCCCCCCTCAAGCCGTGCGCCGGAGCGGACGGCGAGTCCGCCGCGACAACCCCGTCCCTCGCAAAGGGGCTTGGTGCTCGTCGTCGACGACGAGCCCGCCATCGGCAACTTGCTGATGCGCGTCCTGAAGGATCACGACGTCACGGTCGTCACGAGCGCGAAGCAGGCGATCGACCTCATCGCGACCGGCAAGAGCTTCGACGTCATCCTCTCGGACCTGATGATGCCGGAAGGGTCGGGCATGGATCTCTACGACGCGCTGAGCGAGTGCGCTCCGCGTCATGCCGGGAGGGTGGTCTTCGTGAGCGGAGGCGCGTTCACCCCCGGCGCGAAGGCGTTCCTCGAGCGCGTGCCGAACGAACGAATCGCGAAGCCCTTCGAGGCGAATGTCGTCCGCGCGCTCGTGCAGAGATACGTCAAGCTCACGTGACGACGCGCGCGAAAGCCGACGTCGAGGCTGCTCTTCGCTTGCTCGCGCACGAGGGCGGCACTCGGCACGCTCGTCGGAACCGCAGGCTTCCAGGCGCTCTTCGAGCGGAGCCTCAAGCTGACCCGGACCGAGTTCCCTCGTTTCGGCGAGGTCACCTCGGGCGCGTCGGGCGCGCAGCTGCTTGCGTGCTTGGAGGCGCTCGAGCCGGCGGCGACGACCGACGCCGCAGCGGCCTTGCCCCGGCCACGACTTTCGCGAGTCGCTCTACCGGATGGTCGGCGCCCTCACGGGGATGGGCGTCACCGTCGTCTCCACGGTCGAGCTGCCCGATTCGATTCCAACGGCAGCATCGTTGTGGGCGAGCCGCTCCGGGCGTACGAAGGACTCCTGACAGGAACTCCGAGCCAGGCAGAAGAACGAAATGTCGCCCGACACGCATCCTCCCCCAAGCAATGAGCACGCGCGAGCGAGCGACGTCGATCTGCTCCGGGATCAACGCGACGCGAACGAGATGCTCGTGCTCGCGACGCTCCGCGCGACCGAGGAGGCCGACACGGCGCGTGGCGCGCAGCAGTCCGCCGAGCTCGCCGTCGGGAAGCTCGAGAGCCGCGGCGAGGAGCTGCGCATCGTGGCGGATTTCCGCGAGCGCCTCATGGGCATCGTCGGGCACGACCTTCGCAATCCGATCAACTCGATCGTCATGGCGAGCGGGCTCCTCATCGCGCGCGGAAACCTCGGCGATGCGGACGCTCGGCTCGTCAACCGGATCGTGACCAGCGGTCAGCGGATGGCGCGGATGGTCGCCCATCTTCTCGACTTCACCCAGGCCAGGCTGGGCGGGGGGTTCAACCTCGCGCTCGAAGAGACGGATCTGGCGGCCGTGTGCGTGGACATCGCGGAGGAGCTGCGCATCAGCTCTTCCGCCGACGTGTCTCTCGACGTCTCGGGCGACCTCGTGGGTCGCTGGGACGCGGACCGGCTCGCCGAGGTGATCTCGAACCTCGTCGGCAACGCGATCGATCATCGAGCTCCAGGGACGCCGGTGACGATCCGCGCGCGCGGCGAGTCGGGCTTCGTGGTCATCGAGGTCATCAACCAGGGCGCCGCCATCGCGCCCGAGCTTCTTCCGGTCATCTTCGAGGCGTTCCGGCGCGCGCGCGAGTCCGTCTCGACGAGCGCGAAGGTGGAGCACATGGGGCTCGGCCTCTACATCACCGCCGAGATCGTGCGTGCGCACGGGGGCTCGATCCGCGCGCAATCTTCGGACGGGGTAACCACGTTCACGGTCCGACTCCCGCGAGCCCCGCTCTCCACCGGCGCTATGTGACGTCTCCCTCCCCCTACAATTCGCTCGCCTTTCCAGCTACGCTCGCGTGGCGATGAACAAGGTCTTCAAGAGCGCACGCGAGGCGACCGCCGACATACCGACCGGCGCCACCATCCTCGCCGGCGGCTTCGGGCTCTGCGGCATTCCCGAGAACTCGATCCGCGCGATCGCGGAGCTTGGCGTCACCGAGCTCACCTTCGTCTCCAACAACTGCGGCGTCGACGACTTCGGCCTCGGCATCCTCCTGCGCAGCAAGCAGATCAAGAAGATGCTCTCGAGCTACGTCGGCGAGAACAAGGAGTTCGAGCGCCAGTACCTCTCCGGCGAGCTCGAGGTCGAGCTCTGCCCCCAGGGCACGCTCGCCGAACGTCTCCGCGCGGGTGGCGCCGGAATCGCCGCCTTCTTCACGCCCACCGGCGCCGGCACGGCCGTCTCCGACGGCGGCCTTCCCCTCCGGTACGCCGCCGACGGCTCCGTCGCGAAGGCCTCCCCCAAGAAGGAGACCCGCGAATTCGGCGGACGCCCCCACGTCCTCGAGCCCGGCATCACCGGCGATTTTGCGATCATCAAGGCCTGGAAGGGCGACCGCTTCGGCAACCTCGTCTACCGCCACACCGCCATGAACTTCAACCCGATGATGGCGACCGCCGCCACGATCACCATCGCGGAGGTCGAGGAGATCGTCGAGGTCGGCGCGCTCGACCCCGATCACATCCACACGCCGGGTATCTTCGTGCACCGGATCTACAAGGGCGAGAGCTTCGAGAAGCGCATCGAGCGCCGGACGGTGTCCAAATGAGCGCGACGACGACTCCGCAGAAGGGCCTCACCCGCGAGCAAATCGCCAAGCGCGCCGCCCAGGAGCTGCGTGACGGCTTCTACGTGAACCTCGGCATCGGCATGCCGACGCTCGTGGCGAACTACATCCCGCAAGGCGTCGAGGTGGTCCTCCAGAGCGAGAACGGCTTGCTCGGCATCGGTCCCTACCCGAAGGAGAAGGACATCGACGCCGACCTCATCAACGCCGGCAAGGAGACGGTCACGATGCTCAAGGGCTCGGCCATCTTCTCGAGCGCCGAGAGCTTCGCGATGATCCGCGGCGGCCACATCGACCTCGCCATTCTTGGCGCCATGCAGGTCTCCGCGAAGGGCGATCTCGCCAACTGGATGATCCCCGGCAAGATGGTCAAGGGCATGGGCGGCGCGATGGACCTCGTCGCCTCCGCCAAGCGCGTCGTCGTCATCATGGATCACGCCTCCAAGGGCGGCGAGCCGAAGATCCTGAACGACTGCAACCTTCCGCTCACCGGCCGCGGCGTCGTGCATCGGATCATCACCGACCTCGCATGCATCGATGTGACCGCAGACGGCCTCATCCTCCGTGAGGTCGCGCCCGGCGTGTCCGCGCGAGAGGTCCAGGAGCGCACCGAGCCCACGCTCAAGGTCCCCTCGGACCTCTCGGAAATGGCCATTTGATCCCTCTCCGAGCTGGTACGCTCGACACGTGGTCGCCGACGCTTCCTCGACGCCAACGACCGATGCGGTGAGCCGCGCGCCGACCGCACCGGGCCCCGAGCCCATGCCGCTCCTCGGCGCCATCCCTCAGCTCCTCCGCTTCGGTCGCGACTCGATCGGCACCGCGGGTCGGCTCTTCGCGCAGTACGGCCCGGTCGCCTCGATCGTCCGCGCGCCCGCGCGCATCATGAGCCCGGGCGGCAAGTTCGTCGTCGTCGTCAACGGCGCGGGCCTCAACCGCGAGATCCTCACGCAGCACGAGCGCTACAAGATGTGCGCGCTCCCCGGCACCTTCTACCCCGAGGCCAGCGACCTCGCCGAGGCGCGCAGACACGGCGGCACGCGCGGGCGCGCCACCGCGGCGCGTCTCCGCCCCGTACAGCGCACGCTCACCGGCCTCTTCCACGTGAACGGCGACGAGCACCGGCGCCATCGCCGCCTCCTCCAGCCCGCCTTCAACAAGACCCGCATCGACGCCTACCGCGACGACATGGTGGCGCTCACCGAGCGCATGCTCGGCGAGTGGCGCGTGGGCGAGCCGCGCGACGTGCACGCCGACATGACGGAGCTCACGCTTCGCATCGCCACCAAGACGCTGTTCGGCGAGGACGCCGGCGCGCGCGGTCTCTCGCTCGCGCGGATGATGCAGCAGTGGCTGATCACGATGTTCTCGCCAGCCATGCTCCTCCACCTCGACGTGAAGGGCTTCCCGTACCATCGCTGGCTCGACCTCACGCGCCGCATCGACGACGAGACCGTCGGCATTCTTCGTGACAAACAGGCCGCCGTCGCCCGCCGAAAGCAAGGTGACCCGATCGGCGCCGACGTCCTCTCGATGCTCATCGCCGCACGCGACGGGGACGGCAGCGCCCTGTCGGACGACGAGCTCATCGGCCATACCGGCGTCATCTTCGCCGCCGGTCACGAGACGAGCACCAACGCCCTCGCCTGGACGCTTTTTCTCCTCGCCGAGCATCCCGCGGTCGCCCACGAGCTCGTCGCCGAGCTCGCCAGCGTGCTCCATGGTGACGCGCCCACCGTCGAGCAGCTCGGCAAGCTTCCGTTCCTCGACGCCGTCGTGAAGGAGTCGATGCGCGTGCTCCCGCCGGTACCGCTGCATCCGCGCATCGTCGGCGAGGACCACGAGCTCGGCGGACACTTCCTCCCCAAGGGCACAGAGCTCTTCCTCAGCATCTTCCACATGCATCACGACCGCGCGATCTTCAACGACCCGAACCGGTTCGATCCAGCGCGCTGGTCGAAGGTCAAGCCGTCCGTCTACGAGTACAACCCGTTCAGCGCCGGTCCGCGCATGTGCATCGGCGCAGCGTTCGCGACGATGGAGATCAAGATCGCCCTCGCGATGCTCCTCCAGCGCTTCCGCGTCGAGCGCACTCCGGGCGCGCGCATCGACCGGCGCGTCGCGATCACCATGGCCCCCAAGCACGGCCTCCCGATGCTCGTCCGCACGAACGACGGCGCCTGGGCCGCCGCGAAACGCAGCCTCCCCGCGGTGCGCGGCAACCTCCACGAGATCGTCGAGCTCCCATGATCCACGGCCTCTTCGGGCGTCCTTACGTCGACCTCGAGAAGTACGTCGATCTCCCCGCGCTCGCAGTCCTCGACGACGAGATCTGCCTCGGGCTCGCCGAGGTCCCGGTCGACTACACGGGAGGCAGCCATCGCTCGATGGAGCTCATGCCCGCGTCACGCACCGCCGACGCGCACGTCGACTACGGCGAGGTGATCGCCGCGATGGATCCCGGTGCCTACGCGACGTTCCGCTCGCTCTCGCACGAGCCCGCCTCGCTCCCCGACGGCCCCGCGAACGCCACCTTCGGCGAGGAGCGCGATCACGCGCTCTCGCGCCGTCAGATGCTCTGGCTCGAGGCGCGCTACGGAGTCTACTTCCCGTGGAAGGTCTACCTCGAGATGATCCCCAACCGGACCTGGGAGGAGAAGAGCTCCCCCGACGGCAAGGCCTTCACACGCCTCGCGCGCACCTTCTTCCCGAAGACGATCGCCTTCGTGAAGAGCCTGCCCTTCCTCCACGTCGGACG
>JAYSXP010000603.1:0-8553 GCA_043717125.1 Polyangiaceae bacterium
TGACTGTGCACGCGAGCGGCGGGCGCACGATGTTGAAGCGCGCGGTCGCCCGCGCCGCCGCCGAGGGCGGTGCGCTCGCGATCTGCGCGGTGACCATCCTCACCTCCCTCGACGAGACGGACCTCGACGACATCGGCATGGCCGGCCCCGCGAAGCAGGCCGCCGTTCGCCTCGCGCGCGTCGCCTTCGACGAAGGCGTGCGCTGGTTCGTATGCTCGCCGGCCGAGGTGAGCTCGCTCCGCGCCGCGCTCGGTAAGGACGCGGTCCTCATGACCCCCGGCGTCCGCCCCACGAATGCGGCGCATGGCGACCAGAAGCGCGTCGCGACCCCCGAGCAGGCGATCGCGGACGGCGCCGACTGGGTCGTCGTGGGTCGACCGATTCGCGACGCCGAGGACCCGCTCGCCGCCGCACGTGCGATCGCGAGCTCGATCGCCGTGCGGACGTAGCGCAGGCACACACGCAGTGATGAAAGGCGAGAGCTAGCGCATGCGGTTGATCACCGGACTCCAGGCCGTTCGCGAGGCGATCCGTGTCCACGGAGAAAAGCTCGACAAGGTCTACCTCGTTCGCGAAGGTGGCCCGCAGATCGACGCCGTCGCTCGGTTCGCCGAGGGTCGCGGCGCGACCGTCACCCGCATCGATCGACTCGAGCTCGACCGCATGGCGCGCGGCGCACGGCACCAAGGGGCGATCGCTCATGCACCCGACCTCGACATCGTGCCCCTCGAGGTCGTCATCGAAAGCTTTGCCGAGAACCCGAATGCCGTCGTCGTCGCCCTCGACGAGATCGAGGATCCGCAGAACTTCGGCGCGGTGATCCGCTCCGCGGTAGCGCTCGGCGCGACCGCGGTTCTGTGGCCGGAGCACCATGCCGCGCCGCTCTCTCCCGCCACGTTCCGCGCCTCCGCGGGCGCCGTCGAGCACGCGCTCCTCTGTCGCGTCGGCGCCTTGCCACGTGCGCTCGAGCAGCTTCGCGAGGCCGGAGCGACCGTCATCGGGCTCGACGCGCACGGCGAGCACCTCGTCGAGGACGTGAAGCTCGAGGGCGCCGTCGTCCTCGTCGTAGGAGCCGAAGGCAAGGGCCTTCGCGGCCCCGTCAAGAAGGCTTGCACCGTGCTCGCGAAGCTCGGCATGAAGGGCCCGATCGGGTCGCTCAATGCTTCGGTCGCCGCGGGCATCGCGCTCTACACGGTCCTCCGCTCACGCGTCTGAGCGTGCCGCGCGATATGCTCCGGCGATGAATGTCCGCAGCGACAAGAGCGGTCACGTCACCACCATCGTCCTCGCGCGTCCGGAGGTACGGAACGCCGTCGATCGAACCACTGCGGCCGCGCTCGCGGACGCCTTCCGCGCGTTCGAGGCCGACGGCAACGCGCACGTCGCCGTCTTGTTCGGCGAAGGCGGTACGTTCTGCGCAGGCGCCGACCTCGGCGCGTTCTCGCGCGCGGACGGCAACGCCCTGTCGCCCGACGGCGATGCGCCGATGGGGCCTTCCCGCATGCTGCTGTCGAAGCCAGTCATCGCGGCTGTCGCTGGACACGCGGTGGCGGGCGGCCTCGAGCTCGCGCTCCTGTGCGACCTGCGTGTGGTCGAGGAAGACGCTGTTTTTGGTGTATTCTGCAGGCGTTTTGGCGTGCCGCTCATCGACGGAGGCACCGTCCGGCTCCCGCGGCTCATCGGCCTGTCGCGCGCCCTCGACCTCATCCTGACCGGGCGCGCCGTCGACGCGAGCGAGGCGCTCGCGATGGGGCTCGCCAACCGCGTCGTCCCGAAGGGTCTCTCGCGCCCCGCCGCCGAGGAGCTCGCGGCGGAGATCGCTCGCTTCCCTCAGGCGACGATGCGCGGCGACCGCGAGAGCGCCTACGTCTCGCTCGCGCTTCCGCTCGACGCCGCGCTCGCGAACGAGTTTCGCCTGGGTTCGGCGTCACTCGCCACCGGAGAGGGCGCCACGGGCGCGACAGCCTTCGTCAGCGGCAAAGGCCGGCACGGCACGTTCGACTGAAGGCTACTTCTTGGGCCGCTTGACCAGCATGAGGTCACGCACCTGCGAGCGAACCGCCACCCTTCGCTGCTCGACGAAGCCGGAATCGAACGGCGAAGTGCCGGTGAAACGCTCGACAATCTCCCCCATCGCAAACGGCATGATGTGGATGCCGACGATGCTGACGACGACGTGTGTGAGATCGGTATCCGGGTTGAACACGCCCTCGCGCTGCCCTGCCTTCGCGAACTCGAGCGCCGCGGAGAGAACGTCGTTCACGGTCTGGCCGAGGCTCTCCCTCATGATCGGGCCCCAGTCCATCGCCTCACGGACGAGCAGGCGCGCGGCGTGAGGTTGCGCTCCGAGCGTCACGGTGAGGGCATCGCTCATGGCATCGAGACGGTCGGCAAACGATCCCTCGGCCGTTGCGGCGAGCACGAGGGCTGCCTTCACGCCCTCCATCAGCTCCGTGAGGACCGTCGCGTAGAGGACATCCTTGCTGGGGAAGTGGTGGAAGAGCGACGCCTTGCGGAGACCGACGCGCTCGGCGATGTCTCCCATGCTCGCGCCCTCGTAACCGCGCTCGGCGAACAGCCGCGTCGCTTCGACGAGAATCTCCTCCTTGCGCAGGCGCTTGCGCTTTCGCCCGGCGGGAACGATCCCCGACCTCGAGCTCGGGGGCGCGTCCGTCTTTTCGTTCGGGATCATGCTGCACCTCGTGAGCGAGGACCGGCGTCGATGAGCGGCCTGAGCGGCTTCAGAATTTCCATGACGTCGGCGAGGAGCGTCGCCTGCGCATCCCGCGACAGAATCGACTCTGCTTGGAAGAGGGCGAAGCCGACGTAGTCGTTCATGAGCTCGACGAGCCAGGCGTCGGGATCCTCCCCCGCGAGAGCAGCGATGTTCCGGCCAATGCGGTCAGGCTTGAGCGTTCCGTCCTGCGAAGGTCCGGCTCCCATGAAGAGCGGATCGTAGACGCCTCCGCCAGTTGCGAAGCGACTCAGGCCGTCACGAATTTCGACGCCCTTTCCCGCGGCGTCGCAGCGCTCGTGGATCGCGACCAGGGCAGGATTGAACATCTCGACGATGGCCTCGGGACCGCGCGGTCGAGGTGCGAGCACGGTCACGCACCCGCTCGAGACCAGCTGGAAAACCGCCCGCGTCACGTCGAACTCGAGCTGACCGGTCGCGCGACCGATATCGGCGATGCTCCTCTTGCCGTCGCAGACGCCGAAGACCCTCGCCAGGTCGTCCGCCGCCTTCTTCCCGACGACGGGTACCGGAATGTACTGGTCGTTCGGGACCTTCTCGCGGAAAAACCGCATCTCATCCATGCGGCGTGCGGCCTCGAGCAGAAGCCCGCTTGCGTTGAGACTGTGCCGCCGGAGGATGTTCTTCTCGTCGAAACGGTCGAAGAAATAGAAGGCGCCGTCGGCCACGTGCACTGCGGCGAAGAAGACCTCCTCGACCTGCTGCGCCATCATCGCGAAGAGCTTTTCGGCCGAGACGATGCCCGACTCCACGGCGACCTCACCAAGCCGCTTGCCGCTCTGGGCGGTGATCCCGAGGATGGTGTCGAGCTGCTCACGCGTGACGAGGCCGAACCGGTAGAGGACCTCGCCGAGCCGCTCGTCCGGAACGGTGGTCGTCGCGGCGATGATCGTTCCGCCGTCGAAGAAGAACGAACGGTTGCCCGCCTCGGCGAGGACGATCAGCTCCCCGCGCCATCCAGACTGCGAGGCAAGGGAGACGATGTCGGCGAGCGCACCTGGCGACCGGATCTCACCGGCGAGCTTCAGGATGGCATCGCCCCACGTCATGCTGCGCGCGACGATCAGCTCCTTCGGGCTGGCGATGAGTCGCCACTCCCCTGCACGGGGCCGGAGCTGTTGACTTGCTGCGCGACCGACCGGGTGCACGGCACCGGTGCTGTCGACGCGAAGCAAGTCGTCGCGATCGGACATCGTCTCTAAGCTACCAGACCAGGGCTCAAAAAAAGCAGTTTGCCGCACCACGAAGGACCCTGGGCGGGCTACAAATACCGAAGCCGATGGCCTCGAACGTCCCCGTCCCGCCCGCTGCCCCGCCGTCGCCCTCGCCTGCCGACCCCTCGGGTTTCACGAGCGCCGCGAGCCTCGAGAAGGCGCTGTCGCGGACGTACGTGGCCGACTCTCGTACCGCGCTGTCCGCGTGGCTGGCGCTCGAGCTCACCCGTCCCCTGCTCCTCGAAGGGCCCGCCGGCGTGGGAAAAACAGACCTCGCGCGGGCGCTCGCGGAGACCCTGGGACGGCCCCTCGTGCGGCTTCAGTGCTACGAGGGCCTCGACGAGGCGAAGGCCCTCTACGAGTGGGACTACGCAAAGCAGATGCTCTACACGCAGCTGCTCCGGGACTCGGTCTCTGCCCAGACGTCCGGGGCCGAGAGCATCGTCGACGCCGTCGACCGCCTCGCTGGCGCCGAGAGCGCATTCTTCGGTAAGCGCTTCCTCATCGCCCGTCCGCTCCTCCAGGTCATCGAGAGCCCGACGCCCGCGGTGCTGCTCGTCGACGAGGTGGATCGGGCCGACCCCGAGTTCGAGGCGTTCCTGCTGGAGATCCTGGCTGAAAACCAGGTGACCATCCCGGAGCTCGGGACGCTCAAGGCCGCTCATCCCCCGCTCGTCATCCTCACCACGAACGCTACGCGCGACATGACCGACGCCCTTCGCCGGCGCTGCCTTCATGCGTTCCTCGACTACCCGCCTCCGTCGCGAGAGATCGCTATTCTCGAGCTCCGCGTGCCCGGTATCGCGAAGGACCTCGCCGAAGCGCTCGTACACTTCGTGCACGCGGTTCGTGGCCTCGAGCTGCGCAAGGCACCCTCGATCGCCGAGACGATCGACTGGGCCCGTGCGCTCCTCTTGCTCGGCGCGAGCGCGCTCGAAAAGGAGCTGGTCTCGTCGACGCTGGGCGCGCTCGTCAAGCACGAGGAAGATCGCCGCAAGCTAGAAGCCTCACTCCCGAAGCTGTTGAAGCTCAGTTAGAGCAGCTCACGACTCCGGAGCGGGAGGCGGGACCGATTTGCCGTTCTCGGCGGGCTTGGACTCGGCCTTCTCGCGCGACGGCATGTCGCCGATATCGAGCTGCACCTCGCCGAAGACCACCTGCATCTTCGACCCGGTGACGGAGAGCTTCACCTCGAGGGCTTTCGCACGGATGATCGTGTTGTCCTTGACGGAGCCGGAGAGGACGACCCTGTCGACGTCGAACTCGCCGGACAGCTCGCCCTCGCTCTTCAGCTCACCCGCCTTGACCTTGCCGGAGACCGAGCCGGTCGCGGCGACGGTGAGGGACGGCGCCTCGAGGTCTCCGTGGATCGTCCCTTTCACGAGGATCGGGCACGTCGACGTCAACGAGCCCTTGAAGGTCGTGCCTTCTTCGACGAGCGTGCGTTTCTCGGTCGCGCCGGGGTTCTTCAGTTCGTTCATGACTCGCTCCTCTTCCTTGATCTGACGCGACCTAGCGCTTGGCCGACTTGTTGTCGTTGCGGGACTCGTTCTTCGACCCGCGCGTGTTCTCGCCGACGACCGACGGCGACGACGTCGAGATGCGCATGCGCAGCTGACAGCCCGGCTCGAACGCGAACCGCGTGAGCTCCGGCGCCTGCTGTACCGCGCCGACGAGCGCCCCCGACGCCGTGACGACGAGCTGGTGCGCGCCGACGATGCCGGGCGGGCTCTTCTTCCCGTCGGGCTTGTCGAAGAACTTTCCGTGGATCGTGATGTTGCCGGCGCCGGTGATCTGGCAGCCGTGCAGGACGCCGTCCGAACCGACGATGAGCTCGGTGCCACGCCCGAGGGCGATCGTGCACTGCTCGAAGAGGCTCTCGATCTCGACCGTGGCGCCCTCGTCGAACTGGAGGCTCGCGTTGCGCAGGACGTCGCCGCGGCCGAAGTAACGGCGGTTGGCGGAGCGATCGTCGGGCGGGCGGGCGGGTGCCTGCCCGCTGAGCACCGCCAGGATCTGGTTCGCGACGACGCGCACCGAGCCGTCACCGTGCGCGCTGTTGTCGAGCCAGTCCGCCTTGATGCCGGTGAGCTGCACGCCCTTCGCGAGAATGCCGAAGACCTTGGCGCCGGTCAGGTTCGCGCCGTCGAGCTTCGCGTCGGTGAGCGTCGCGTTGCGGAGGTCCGCGTTGGTGAGGTCCGCGCCCGAGAGGTTCGCCTTCGAGAGGTCGACCTTGGTGAGGATGGCGCCGACCAGCTTGACGCCGCGCGCCTTCACGGAGCGCAGCTGCGCGTCCGCGAGCACAGCCTCCGTGAAGTCCGCGTCCTCGAGGTTCGAATCCGAGAGGTTCGCGTTCGTGAGCTCGGACTTCATCATCTTCACGCCGCCGAGGTAACACTCCCCGAGATCGGCATGCGTGAGGACGGCGCCCGTGCAATCGGCGCCCCCGAGATTCGCGAGATCGAGCTGCGCGTGCGAGAGCCGTGCACCGGCGAGATTCGCGCCTTGCAGATTCGCGCCCTCGAGATTCGCGCGAGAGAGGTTCGCGCCCGTCAGCAGCGTCTTCTGGAGGTTCGCGCCCTCGAGGTCGGCGTTGTCGAGGTTCGCGTCCCGCAGGTCGGCGCCCGAGAGAAACGCCTCGCAGAGGTTCGCACTCTTGAGGTTGGCGTTGCGGAGCCGCGCGCCTTCGAGGTTCGCGCCGACCATGTCACAGCGACGGAAGCTCGCGCCTTCGAGCAGCGCGTTCGAGAGGATGATGCCCGAGAGGTCGGCGCGGTCGATCTTCTCGCCGCGTTTGACTTTGCTGACGACGGCGTCCGGCGTGAGCTCGGCCATTATTCTCTCCTCTGCATACGATTCACGATGATGACCAGGCTCCGCAGCCTAACCGAGGCGCGCGCAGACCGTCGACAGCGAACTGCGACGCCGGCTCGGCCGTCACGCTTCCGCGCGATATTTCTCGCGCGCCTCTTCGAGATAATCGGTGAGCTGCGTGATGCGCTGCGCGAATGGCACCTTCTCGATGCCCTGGAGCCTGTCGATCTCACCGAAGCGCGCGAGGAGGAGGCTGATGGCGAGCCAGGTCTCCTCGCGACCGCGGAAAAGTTCGCGCTTCTTCGTCTTCGCATCGGCGGCCCAGCTCTTCGAGGCTTCCTCGTAGCCGTTGTGCTGCTCGAGGAGCTGCGCGGTGAGCACGTGGAGGCGCTCGCGCTCGGCCGCGCGCGCATCCTGAGGCGAAGCGTTCTGCAGCTCGCTGCGGTAGTTCTGGAAGCGCTCGACGATGCGCTGCGCAAGGGACTCGGGGATACCCGCCACTTGCGCGATCTCGTCGGCCTTCGCCGCGAAGAGCGTCTGAAGGCTCGTCAGGCCCGCGGCGTGGAGCTTGTCGATCGTCACCTTGCCGACGTCGGGGACCGACAGGCAAAGCGACTGGATGATCACGGCCTCACGCTGCGACTTGTCGCGATCGAGTGCGAAGGCCTGCGGGAGAGTGGTGGCGAGCCGGTCGTACGCTTCCAGCAGGCGCTCCTTCGACGTGCCCTCGATCGTGCGCGAGGCGTCTTCGCCGGTAGCCTTCAGCTGCTCGCCAAACGCGACCAGCGCGATCGCGAGCTCCGTCAGGTCGAGACGCTCGGCAGCGCGGTGCAGCGAGACGACGGCAGGCACGCAGATCTCGATCCACTCGCGCGTGGCTTCGCCCCACTTCACGTCGATCATGAAGTCACGAACGTGCCGCATGTGATTCGCGGCGAGCTCGGCGAAGAGCTCGCGGACGGGGGCGAGGTCGACCGTGTGCGTCCCGGCCATGCCGGAGGTGCCCTCGGACATGAGCGCGTCGAACGCGAAGGCGATCGAACCTTCGTCGAAGCCCGGGAACGTCGAGGGAGTCGCGGGGAGCAGCGACTGGCGCGGCGGTGGAGGCGGGGGCCGCCAGCTCGGCTTCGACAGCGGCGGCGGCGTCGGCCGCCTCGCAGGTTCGAGCGTCGCCGCGGGAGTTGCGGGAGGCGGCGGAGGGACCGGCGGGCGCTTGAGCTGCGAGGAGGACGACGACGACGGCGGAGGAATCGGCAGACGCTTGAGCGGCGCCGGCTTCGGACGCGCTGCATCCGCGGCGGGAGGGCTCATCGGCGCCGTGGCGACCGCCGCATCAATCCCCACAGCAAGACGCCCAAGCGAGCCCGGGCGCTTGCTCGAAGGCTCGTCCGTGTCCGGCGTGTCGCCGGTAGAGCCCGATGGAAGGCTCAAACGACTCCTCTGGCGTTCAACCGCAATCGTCTGCCTCCGCGGTCAATCATACCAAGGAAGCCGCGCTTGTCTCGGTCCGGACCAGGTACGGTTTTACGGCGACGGCGGTCGGTAGGACCACGGGGCACACCCTGCTCTCGCGCCCACACGACGCGGCTCAGCGGAGCTCGGCCACCTGCTCGCCAAAGATCCTCTCGAGGCCCGAGAGGAGCTCGTCCGAAACCTCGACGCGAAACGCTTTGCCGAGCGCGAGAAACGCCTCGCCGCCGTCCTTCATGGCCAGAACGAGCTGGACAGGGCAGTTGCCATTCGATTGCGCGAGCACCTCGGCCATCTTCT
>JAYSXP010000604.1:0-8549 GCA_043717125.1 Polyangiaceae bacterium
TTCATCTACCACGGCAACGACGGCACCAGCATGCCGTGGAACGACACCGCGCAGCTCGATTACACGAAGGCGGAGGTCCGCCACGCGGTCATCGAGACCGTCCTGCACGTCGCACAGATGTTCCCGATCATCCGCTTCGACGCGGCGATGACGCTCGCGAAGCGACACTTCTCGCGGCTCTGGTTCCCGCTGCCCGGAAGCGCCGGCGCGATCCCCTCGCGCGCCGACTACGCGATGACACAGGACGAGTTCGACAGCGTCTTCCCGGTCGAGTTCTGGCGCGAGGTGGTCGACACCGTGAAGCAGCGCGCGCCCGACACGCTGCTGCTCGCCGAGGCCTTCTGGATGATGGAGGGCTACTTCGTCCGCTCGCTCGGAATGCACCGTGTCTACAACTCGGCGTTCATGAACATGCTGAAGCGCGAGGAGAACGAGAAGTACCGGCAGACGATCAAGAACGTCCTCGATTTCGAGCCGGAGATCCTGAAGCGCTTCGTCAACTTCATGAACAACCCGGACGAAGAGACGGCCATCGCGCAGTTCGGGAGCGACGACAAATACTTCGGCGTCTGCACCCTCATGTGCACGATGCCCGGCCTGCCGATGTTCGGTCACGGACAGGTCGAGGGCCTGCGTGAGAAGTACGGCATGGAGTACCGGCGCGCGAAGTTCGACGAGCCCGTGAATCGCGGCCTCGTCGAGCGCCACGAGCGCGAGATCTTCCCGATCCTCAAGAAGCGCTACCTCTTCAGTGGCGTGGCGGAGTTCGCGCTCTTCGACTTCGTCTCCGAGGGAGCGGTGGGGGAAGCCCGCGGCGTCGACGAGGACGTGTACGCGTACTCGAACGGCGTGGGCACGGAGCGCGCGCTCGTGCTGTTCAACAACAAGTGGAAGACGGCCCGCGGACGCATCTACCAGAGCATCCCGACCCGCCGCGAGGACGGCAGCACGTCGGCACCGACGATCGGTCAGGCGCTCGGCATCTCTTCGTCGCAAGGCGGCTGGATGATCTTCCGCGATGCCTCGAAGAGCCTCGAATACCTGCGCCCGATGAGCGAGATCGACGGCGGGTTCTTCTGGGAGCTCGACGCGTTCAAGTACCACGTGCTCCACGAGTTTCGCGGCGTCACGGCCACGAAGGAGATGCCCTACGACGAGCTTGCCGTGCAGCTGGCCGGCCGTGGTGTACCCTCCATCGAACGCGCCATGCTCGAGCTGAGGTTCCGCCCCGTCCACGAGCCGCTGCGCCAGGCGCTCGGCCAAGGCCACCTCGCGTTCCTCGCCGCCGGCTGGGACGAGGCGAAGCGCGAGCCGACCCCCGAGGTGCTCGCGGCGCTCGAGGAGCGCATCACCCACGTCGCCGACGGGCTCGCGTACATGCGTGGCGGTCCGCACGCGAAGGCCGACAGCGCCGTGGTCGAGCCCGTACTCGAAGCGCTACGCAAGCGGTTCGCGAGCATCCTGACGCGCGCGCACGCGCGGCCGAGCGATCGCAAGGCGATCCACGTGACGAGCGCGAAGGCCGACGAGACGAACGAGACCAACGGAGCGAAAGGTCACGTCGCGACGGCGGGGTCGGACGAGCCGGCGGCGTGGCCGAGCCTCGAGCTGTTCATCGCGTGGGCCGAGGTGGAGGCCGTCATCGATCTCCTCGTGGCCGACCAACCCGAGCTGACGCGCGCGGACATCCTCCTTCAGTGGGAGCTCTCCTTGCCGGTGCACGCGGCGTTCATCGAGTCCTGCGATCCCTACGTCGCGCACCGGAACACCGCGCTCGTGCTCCTCGCCGTGACGTTGCCCATAGCTCCGCTCCGCGAGGCGATGAAGCCCGCGCTCGACGAGCCTCGTGCGCGCACGTTCCTGGGCGTACACGAGGCGGGCGGCATCGTGTGGCTGTCGAAGGAAGCCTTCGAGGAGCTCGCGCAGTTCATCGCCGATCGTGAGGGCATCGAGGGCCGCGCGAGCGTGGCCTTGGCCGAACGCGAGGTCCTCGAGGTCAGTCGCCTCGCCGAGCGCGAAGGCTATCGTGCGAACGCGATCGCGACGGCGCTCGGCGCCGATGTGAAGCTGGCGCCGAAGTCGCCGGAGAACGACCGTGCCCTTCCCATCGCACCGGCCGCGGCGGTCAAGACCCCTTCTTTCTGAAAACGACCCAGGCGACGGCGGAGCCGAACGACGCGAGCACGACGGCCAGCGACAGGAGGATCCATACGATCTTCGAGTCGGAGCGTCCGGTGTCGGGCGGGCAATAGACGAAGCGCGTGCCCTTCGTGCACTGCTGCTCACATTTGACCTCGAGGCTCTGCTCGCGCGCCTTCTCCGCGCAGACGCGATCGTCGAGCTCGCACGCGAAGCCGGTGCTGGAGCAATTACGGATGACCGAGCAAGGCATCTCGGGACACTCCGGCCCCGCGTACGCCGTCGCCGACGACAGCGCGATCGTTACGGCTGTGACCACGGCCCTGAGCGCACGCCTCACGCCCGGAACCTAGCACCGAAGGCGATGCGCTCGTCTTGTAGCCGAGGTCGTCGGCGAGCCCTGCGCATGGCTGAGACGCACGGGGGACACGTCTCCCGTGGAGCGAACCTCATGCCGGCGGGTCCTGAAATCCAAGGGTCGGGGGCGAGGCGAACGGTGCAACCTGCCCTCACGAGACGAGTTTTTGCGGGAAGGAGGAGGTGCGCAGGGAAAGTGTCGCGTTCGCCTGCCGTAGAACTTCGCGCAGGTGGGTGCGGGTGCTCCGGGAACGTCCGTTGCACCGGCCCGTCGCAGTGCTAGGAGGGTGGCCCATGAAGCTGGACCGTTTGGCGTTTTCGCAGTCATGTCCAGCACGCCCAAGCCTGGGAACCGCCCTCGTCGCCCTCGTTGCCCTCGTCGCGACCGTTGCGCTGGCGTGCGGTTGCGGCACCTCGAGCATGCCCTCCGTTCGCACGGCGAGCGCCGCGCCACTCAGCGCCGAGGCAGCGACCATCGCCGGTACGACGAACCTCATGTCCGCGAAGCTGGTAGGCCCGGCCCCCAAGGTCGGCAAGGCTCACCTCGCGGGTGACGACTTCGCGCAGCCCGGCGACATCGAGAGCGGCGGGGCGAACGGGGGCAGCGAGCTCGACGCTCCGAAAGGCGCACGTCGCTCGGACGGCTCGCATCGCAGCGGCGGCTTCGGCTCTTCCAAGTAGTCGCCTGCGCCAGGCGCGGCGCGCTGGCAGTGTCGACGGCGACGACGGTTCATCGCAACGCCCGAGCACGCGGCGACGAATGCAAAGCGCCACGTACCGCCCGTCACCGGCGAGGATGCCGTACACAGGCCAGCCGCATTCACGGCGCGCGAGAGGACTCCGAACACGATCGGCGCCTCCGCGGCACGTCGCCAGGAATGCACACGATCGGAAGGTGGACGCGCCTGCGGCGAGTGCCGGCCGCGGCGGTGCAGGGCACAAACCGTCCTACATCTGACCACTCGACGAGAACTTGCGAGCCAAGTCACCGGTTTCAGGTGGAGATCTGTGGATCCAGCGATCCAGGTGCCCGAGAATCGAGGAATGGACGTCGTCTACGTGGCCGGCGTTCTCGGCCTCATCGGGCTCGCGCTCTGGGCGGCCACGAGGCAGAACGAGATCTTCCGCGTGGCCGTCCGAGGTGGACGGGCGACCGTGGTGCGCGGGAAGGTCCCTCCCGGGTTCTTGTCGGATCTCCGCGAAATCGTCGCGGGCCTCCGAGAGGGCACCGTTCACGCGGTGAAACGCGGCGGCGAGCCTGCTCTTGTGGTGTCGTCGTCGATCGACGAACGCACGGCGCAACGCCTACGAAACGCCTTTGCCGTGCGGGCGGGACGCTCCTCGAGCGGCGCTCGGCTCTAGAGGCCGAGTCTCAGCAGCCTGCGAGGATCATCGCCGGCATCGAGCGGCGCGCGTTCCGAGAACGACGAAACCGACGGAGCAACCGGGCGATAGCTTGACCGAACATGGGCCCCTTTTGCGCTCATTTGGGGGAAAGGTCAAGTGTTCGCCGGCGCCCTGCGCCACAACTGAAAAGTCGCGTGTTTTCGGTCGGTTGAGGACCCTTCCGGGTTCCGCGTCCTGCCGCGACGAGGGAGCGTCACCACACGTCGACGATCGTCATCTCGCGCAGGCCCGACTTGCCGCGGAGCTCGATGACGTCGCCGTGAAGACGACCGAGCAGCGCCTTGCCGAGCGGCGACTGCGGCGTGACCACCTGAACGCTCGCACCTTCCAGGTCGAGGCGCACGCCCCCTCCGTGCGGCGACATGAAGAACATCGAGTGCACGCCGTCGTCGTCCTCGAGCGTAATCACCGCGGTCGCGCAGATGGGCGTCGTCTTGCCGATGTCCTTGAGCTCGACGCCGACGAGCAGCTTGAGCGCGTTCTCGAGATCGGCGACGCGCGCGGCCTGACCGGCCGCCAGGTACGACGCCTCGAGGGCGCGCGTGTCCTTGTCGTTCTCGGGCTTCGCCTCCGCGTGCGTCGCGGCCTCGGCGGCGTCGTAGGCCGCCTTGCGCATCGTGGCGATCTCCGTCTCGACGTGCGCGACGAGCCCGCCGAGCAGCGCTCTCTTCTTCTCTCGGCTCAAGGGATCGCGAGTGTAGCCCGATGCGGAGCTACGAGCGGCGCTTGGCAGCTTTCCGCTCCGTTCTTCCTCTTCGCGCTCGCGCCAGGCCTCCGGAGGCTCCCCGCGCTCGGCCTCCTCGGTCGCGCGGCAATCGTCCCATGGCTCGGCGGCGTCGGGGCCGCGACGCTCCGCCACGCGGATCGCGTCCGCGGGCGCCTCTTCGATCGACGACGCACGCGCATCCTGGATCCGGATCGAGCATCGCGTCGAGCGGCCGCCGCGGAGCTCCGTCACCGACGTCATGCTTCGAGGATACAAGCCTTCCAAACCTGAGGGCGTAGCGGCGGGGTTCGGCTATGCTGCGCGGCTTCTTCTCGGAGATTTGCACCATGCGTAAAGCCTTGTCTTTGTCTGCTGCCGCCCTCGTCATGCTCATGAGCGCCAAGGCTTCGGCCAGTTTTCACGTCATGAAGGTCGTCGAGGTCTTCGCCGGCTCGGCCGCCGCTCCGAACGCGAGCTACGTACAGCTGCAGATGTACACGGGTGGTCAGACCCAGGTCGGCGGCCACGTGCTCCACGTCTACGACGCGACGGGCGCGGAGATCACCGCGGCCAAGGTCTTGTTTGTAGGGAACGTCGCGAACGGCGCCGATCAAGCGAACATCCTCATCGGCACCTCGTCGGTCCACGCGGCCTTCGGAGTCGCTCCCGATTTCACGCTGCTGCAGAACCTCGACAAGAACGGCGGCGCGGTGTGCTTCGAAGGGATCGACTGTTTCACCTGGGGTAACTTCAGCGGCGCGACCGCGGACAGCACGACGGCGCCCTTCGCAGCACTCACGGCCGACAAGGCCGCGCGACGCTCGATCGCTGGCGGCGTGAGCGCGACGCTGCTCGATGCCGTCGACGACACCGGTAACGTGACTGCCGACTTCACCGCCGTGGACCCCGCGCCGAAGAACAACGCGTTCGGCGTGGCTGACGCAGGCGCGCCTGCCGACGCGGGCACGGACAGCTCGACTCCGGGCAAGGACTCGGGCGTCGGGACGCAGCCGTCGCCGAACAACCCGACCGTCAAGCCGGACTCCGGCACCACGACGTCGTCGGGCGGAAGCTCCTCAGGCGACGACGGCGGCTGCAACCTCAGCGCGCGGTCTTCGGACGGCTGGTCGACGGCGCTCGGCCTGTTCGCGGCGGTCTCGATGCTGGCGATGTCGCGCCGCCGCCGCAACAGGGCCTGACCTAGCTCTTCTTGTCGTCGTCGCGCTTCGCGCGCTGATCGCGCGCCGCATCGGCGATGATGCGGCCGATCTGTCCCTCCACCTCGGGTGGGAGCGGCGGGAGGTCCTCGTCGTTCTCCTCGAGCTTGTGGAGGACATGCACGGTGGCCATCCGCTGCTCCTCCTTCGCGCGCGTGCGCACGCGCCGCGCCTCGACCTCGCGCCCGCGTTTCCACTTCGAGAAGCGACTCTCGACGGGCCCGCGATGGAGCCACGCGAGCATCGCCCCCTCGGCGAGCAGATTCGGGACGAAGCGATACCAGCCCGCGTAGATCGCGTAGACGACCGTGAGCGCGACGGTCCCCCACGCGAGCACGACTCCGCGGATCGGGAACACGAAGTAGATGCGGATCACGCGATCCGGAAACCAAAGCCCCCAGGCCACGGTGAGGGCCTCGATGAGCGGCCAGCTCCCTACGTAGGTCTCCTCGAGCAGCGGAGGATCGAGCACGGCGACGACGCAGGTGCCGGCAGCGGCGACGAGCGCGATGCCGAAGTACACGCCGAGAAAACGCCGCGAGCCCCACTGCCCCGCGAGGTCGCGACCGAACCAGTAGAAAATCAGGCAGCCGAAGAGCAGCGAGAGCGGGCCGGGCTCGATGACCGACCATGTCAAGAGCCGCCAGACCTGCCCGTGGAGAACGCGATCCGGCACGAGCGCGCCGAGCTCCAGAACCGGCAAGACGTGCCGGCTCACGAGGGCGACCGACAGCGACGTGACGACGGTGAGCGTGAGCACGAGGCCGACGCCCCAAGGGATCCGGCCGCCGAACGAGAGGCGCTCCAGAACCTGATTCGGACGCGCCATGGATACGACCTTTCCTCGTTCGCGACCGGCCGTCAACGCGCGCCCGATCGCGTAGGCTCGTGGCGTGGGACTCTCGCGCGAGGCTTTGCCCTACACGACCGACGATCGCAACCTCGAGCGGGCGTTGCTCTTCAACTTCGTCATCCACGCCGTGGCGATGCTGGGCATGGCCACGCTTCTGCTCCCGACGATGCCGGGAGGGACGCAGACGAACGATCTCGATCGCATCGCGGCCATCGCTCTTCACCCGTGGCTCTTCCGCCTCGGTTGGCTTCCGTGGCAGCTCTGCGCCCTCGCCGATCTGCTCCTCGCGATCGCCATGGTGCGCGTGCGCTGGTTGCCTCGGCTCCCCGCGATCGCGGTGCTCGTGCTCACGACGGCCGCGGTGATCCCCGATCAGTACGCGCAGGCGGTGTGGATCACGCGCGGCGTCGACCTCGCGCGCACCGACAGCACGGCGTACCTCGCGCTCGAGCGCGAGATCTTCCCGCTCACCGCGGGGCTCGGTGCGCTCCTCTACACCTGCGCCGCGCTCGGATGGACATGGTGCTTCGCGCGCGCCGGGACATGGTCGAGGACGCTCACGCTGCTCTCGATCCCGCTCTGGGCCACGATGGTCGTGGCGGTGGTGGGGCCGCTCCTCCCGCCTGCGTACCGACCCAGCCCCGCCTTCGTGTCGGCCGCGAACGGGCTCGGGTTCATGCAGCTCCAGGTCTGGTTGGGGCTCGTGACGGAAGCGGTCCTGAAGCGCGCGCGGCCCGTCGAGACGTACGGTCGCCTCGCGCGGTGGCGGTATCCGCATACGGGCATCGTGGGAAGGCTGTTCGACGTCTTCGCGAACAGCCGCCTCTTCGGCGCGCTCCTCGAGCCCCTGCCGGAGGCGGCGATGCGGAGCGACATCACCAACGTCGTGTACGTGAACTACCTCGTGCCGGCGGAGCGCGCCGCAGAGATGGTGCCGCACGGCCTCGAGCTCCAGCGGCTCGGCCCGGACGGAAAGTATGCACTCTTCACGTTTCTCACGTTCCAGCACGGAAACTTCGGCTTCGGCTTCCTCGGGCCGCTACGGAAGCTCCTTCCGTCGCCGGTGCAGACGAACTGGCGCATTCACGTGAAGGATCCGAAGAACGGTCATCAGGGCATCTACTTCCTCACGAACTCGATCACGAAGGCGGCGCCCGCGCTCGCGGCGCGCCTCCTCACCGAGGGCATGCCGATGCACGTGCTCGCGCGCGGAGAGATCGCGCGGCAGGCCGACGGCGAGATGCGCGTCGAGCTCGACCCCGGCGACGGCTCCGCGCCCGACGCGGTGATGAAGCTGCGACCCGCGAAGGAGCCCGAGCTCACCGGCGCATGGCGCGAGTGCTGGCCGGACTATCGCTCGTTCCTCGCCTACTGCGTGCTGCAGGACCGCGCGATGTCGAGCCAGCCGCTCCGTCGCCGTGTTTCACGTCAGGAGATCGATCTGGGGATCCCGATCGACGCGTGCGAGCCGCTCGAGGGCTCCGTCGTATCGAAAGCGGCGCTCGCGATCGCGGGGGAAGCCGAGCCGCTCTGCTTCCGCGTGCCGAGCGTCAGCTTCGAGTTCTCGCTCGAGGCGCACGACCCCAGCGCGTAGCCCCGGCGGCGCTGTGTTAAGATCTCGTCCGATGGCGTACCGGGACGAGAACGAAGCGTTGCGCGCGGCGCTCGCCGCGAAGGACGACGAGATCGCGCGCCTTCGTCGTGAACGAGAGGCGCCGGAGTTCGTTCCCTACGTCCCGAACGCTCCAGGCTCACCGCAGGGCGCGGTCCTCGCCCCGACGGGCCAGTCGCGCCGAGAGCTGGAGCTCGAAGCCGAGCGCGAGCTGATTCGCTTGCAGAGCTCGGTCTACACCGGTCAGGCGACCCGACG
>JAYSXP010000605.1:0-8546 GCA_043717125.1 Polyangiaceae bacterium
GCCTCGAGCGTCTGCTCGTTGTCGGGGTAGAGGGTCTTCGGGTCGCCGATGACCTCGAGTTTCACCAGATCCGCGATGCCGAGCTCGCGCGCGAGGCGAAGCGTGCGGATCGCCTCGTCCGCCGTGAAGCATCCCGCCGTGTTGGGCAGGAGCGTCCACTTCTTCTTCGTGAGGAGCGTCATCAGCGAGCCGCTCGATCGGTCCTTCAGATCGACGCGCCGCAGCGCAACCGTCACGATCTCGGCCCCCGACGCGTCGATCGCGCGCTCGGTCTCCTCGACGTTCTTGTACTTCCCGGTGCCGACGATGAGGCGGCTTCTGAAGCTCCGTCCGGCGATGACGAGGGCGTCCTGCATGAGCCCTGGTTAGCCGGGAAAGGCGGGCACGACAAGCGGAGCGCGATGTTCGTCGCGTGTCTCGCGGGGCGCGCGCCAGCGGCGGTGGAGCCAGAGCCAGGACGCAGGCTCCGCATTGACGAAGCGATCGAGCACGCGGGTCGCCTCGCGAGTTGCGTTCGTGATCCAGGCGTTCGCGGTCGATTCTCCTCGCGCGTGGGGTGGCAGCTCCGCGAGGAGATGAAGCCGCTGCTGGCGGCCCTCGCGCGAGGCTGCAACGACGAGCAGCGTCGCGCCAGTGGCCCGAGCCAGTGCGGCAGGCGCGCGGTCGGCGAGCGCTTGCGCCCCGAGGAACGGCACGGCAACGCCGTGTCTGGCGCGGTCCGGGACCTGGTCAATCGGCATCGCGATGACGCCGCCCGCGGCCAGGTGCTTCTTCGCTGCACCGACGGCCCCCTCGGGCGCGATGAGAACGAGGCCGCACATCTGGCGGAGATCTGTGCAGAATGCATGAAAGGCGCCGACCGACTGAGGCTTCACGACCACGGCGAGCTGGCGCCCCTGCCCGGCCAGGGTCCTCGCCGCCCCGAACGCAGCGAGCTCCCAGTTCGCAGTGTGGGACGCTGCGAGCACGACCGGACCCCGCTTACACGCTTCGTGGAGGGCGACCGCGAGGTCGTCATCCATCACCACGTGCTCGCGGATGGCCGCTCGCCGCTTCTCGGCGCGGACGCCGGCGAGCCAGAGCAGCTCGAAGACGCCGGCGCCGAGGCCTCGGTACATCGACGCTGCGACCCGCCGCGGTTCGGTGAGCTGCGCGCGGCGCATCGCCGTCTCGACCGCGCGACGACGGATGCGGAGCACCGAGCCGACGAGCCACCCGAGGCCCTCGCCCGCGCGCGCGAGCGCCTCCCACGAGAGCCGCGCGACGAGCCGCGCCACGACGTCGAGGACGCGCCTCAGCACGCGGGAAGCCCGATCAGAAGCCGGCCGGGCGACGGGCCGTCTGCCCACTCGCGCCTTCGATGACGACCGCGAACACGTCCGTGATCGCCAGCGCGAGCGACTGCTTGGCGCTCTTGGCGTAGACGAGGTCGCCGTCGAAGCGCACGTGCTCGACCTTCTGGAACGAGAGGCTCGCGCCGTCGTGGGCGACATGAACCGTCACGTTCGACCCTTCGGGAAAGGACTGGCCTTCCTTGTCCGACTTGGCCCCGGCGGTCTTCAGGATGGTCTCGATCTGCTCGCGGGTCATGGACAGCTCCTCCGTTACGGCCACTGGTCTACCGTGGCCCGCGCCCGTGTGAAAGAGAGTTCTGACGCCGCGGTGTGCGCTAGGGTTACAGGGCCATGTCCGCAGGCGAGCCGCAGCGAGATGCCCGCCAGCCTCCTCCGCCCCGCGCGGGGGAAGGCGCGGGCGTGGCCGTGCCCGGCAGCGAGGCGGCCGGGGTCGGTGTCGACGACATCGTCGTCCTCCGCGACGTGAAGAAGAGCTACGAGGGCCAGGAGGTCCTCCGTGGCATCGACCTCTGCGCCCGCCGCAAGGAGACCGTCGTCATCATCGGCGGCTCCGGCGCCGGAAAGACGACCTTGCTGCGCATGATCGTCGCGCTCGATCGGCCGACCACCGGTCAGATCCTCGTCGAGGGCGAGGACATCGCGAAGCTTCCGGAGCGCGAGCTCAACCGCATCCGGAAGAAGTTCGGGATGGTCTACCAGTACGCGGCGCTGCTCGATTCGATCAGCGTGCTCGACAACGTCGCGTTCCCGCTCGTTGAGCACACGAAGCTCTCGACGAAGGAGATTACCGAGCGCGTCATGGAGAAGCTCGAGATCCTCGGGCTCGACCCCAAGGTCGTCGCTCCGAAGTTTCCGTCGGAGCTCTCGGGCGGCATGCGCAAGCGCGTCGGACTGGCGCGCGCGTTGATGCTCGAGCCGCCGATCCTCGTGTACGACGAGCCCACGAGCGGTCTCGACCCGCTGACGAGCCGGCTCGTCGACGACCTCATCGAGCAGATGCGCGAGCGTTTCAACGTGACGAGCATCGTCATCTCGCACGACATCGCGAGTTGCTTCCGTATCGCGCACCAGGCGGTGCTGCTCATCCAGGGGCGCGTCGAGGCGGTGGGCCCGCCCGACTCGCTGATCAACGGCGACAGCGAGGTCGCCCGCGAGTTCATCCGGAACAGCGGCGTCGACGTCCGTTCGCTCAGCCGTGTGACCTCGCACGAACCCTGACCGCCGGCGATCCACCGCGGATCGGGCGTCAAAAGCGGCATTTTGGACGGGTAGCCGACGCGACGTGCGCGCGGCGCTGGGCGCGTTATGATGTACGGAGATGCAGCCGTTTCATCCGTACGGCCCCCCTCCGGTCCACAGCCACCCGCAGGCGCAGCCGCCGCCGTCGCATCTTGTCTACCCCCAGCTCCAGCCGCTTCCGCTGCAGGCGCCGCGCGTCTCCGTCCACGACACGCGCGCCGTGCTCGCGCTCGTCCTCGGGCTGCTCAGCATGACGTGCATGGGCCTCTTTGCGGGCATCCCGGCAATCGTCATCGGCGCGATGTCTCGCAAGGAGATCGACCGCTCGCAGGGCGTCCTGACCGGACGCGGCATGGCGGCGGGTGGGATCGTGACGGGGCTCTTCGGTACCGGCCTCAGCCTGGTGGCGCTCGTCGCCGTGCTCGGCGGAGCCGTGGAGGCCGCGCACCCTCCGGAGCCTCGCACGGAGTCGCCGCTGCGCGTGCCCGTCGCCGCGGGGACGCGCACGTACGGCTCGCTCGAGGTCGTGGACCTCGACTCCGCCGGCGTCCTCAAGACGCAGCTCACGGAGATCGCGAGGACGGCCTCCAGCAAGGGCCGCACGATCATGCTCCAGACATACATCCGCTCGAGCCCCGAGTGCGCCCAGGTGGCGGCGGCGCTTCCGGATCCGCGCATGCAGCGCGCGCTCGCGAACGTGACCCTCGTGCGCGTCGACATCGACACCTTCGAGGACGAGTTGAAGACGATGCGCGTCGACACGGAGTCGGTGCCCTGGTTCTACAGGCTCGACGCCTCGGCCCGCCCGACCGACGCCATCAGCGCGGACGAATGGGACGCCAACGTGCCCGAGAACATGGCTCCCGTGCTCGCCAACTTCGCCCGCGGCGCGCTCGGAGCCCGGCGCACGCCCTCGCCGCTCGGCACCGCGCTCTGAGCGCGACGTCCGCTCAGGCTCCGGCGCGCGCCATGGACACGGCGGCTTCTCGCATCGTCACGAAGGTGTAGCCGGCACGCCTCAGCTCGCCGGTCGCGGCGAGGAGCGCGTCGATCTTCTGCGGGTGAGAGACCCGCACGTCGTGCTGGTACGGCCGAAGCGCCTCGAGGCCGTCGGCGGCGTCGAGCACGTCCATGCCGTGGAGCTCGAGATTCACGAGCGGGTCGCCGATGCACATCTTCGCGAGCCACCGGGCGCGCGAAGGTCCAGCGAGCGTCACCGAGGTGCCGATGAACGGCAGGCGCAGGCCGCGCGTCACTTGCACGGGGATCTCGAGGAGCCCCGCGCCGCGTCGCCAGTATGGCTTGCCGACGCGATACGGCTGCGTGGGCGCGAGAAGCACCGTCGGCGAGTCGACGATCGAACGGCTCTTTCTTCCGCGTACGGCGATCGCGGCGATCGCGGCCGTCTTTGCGGCGAAGTATGCCGGGCACGGGAAGACGGAGGCGTCGTACGCGACCTCGAGCTCTGCGAGGACGTCGAAAATCTCGTCTGTCATCGTGTACCCGGGAGCGCGGAACCCGACGGGGCGCTGCCCCACCGCGCGCTCGATCGCGCGTGCTCCTTCCTCGACCTGCTTCGTGATCTCGGCCCGCCCGAGCCGGACGAGATCGTACCGGTGGTCGAGGGTGTGGTTGGCGATCTCGTGCCCCGCGGCGCTCGCCTCGCGGAGCCCTCGGCTCGCCTCGTCGCGGGCAAGATCGCTTCCGATCGTGAACAGCGTCAGCGGGAAGCCGCCTGCGTCCGCGAGCGCACACAGGCGGCCGAGCGCCACGTCGTACACGAGCGACGCGGCCGGCCCCTCGGGCGGAGCAAGCCCATGGATCTCGAAGTAGTTGGGGATCTCGTCGAGATCGACGCTGACCGAAGCGAGCCGCACTGAGGCGATAAGTTACTTCGAGGCGGTCGCCTTGTCGTCCTTCGCGTCGAGCGTGAGGTCCCCCACGCCCGTCTGGAAGCTGATCCGGGCGACCATCGCTCTCTCCTGAAGCGAGACGACGTCGACCGTCGCCTTCGAGAGCTTCTCGCTGACCTCTTGGAGCTTCTTCTCGAGGTGCGCCATGAGCGGTCCCGCTGTCTTCACGGCCTTCAGCGTCACGAGCTGGGCATGAAGCTCGTCCATGCGCATCCGGTACTCGCCCATCTGCTCTCGGGCGGTGGCGATTTGCTGCTCGATCTTGCTCATGTCGGCGTTCAGCTTGAGGAGATTGTTGATCTCGGCCTTGAGCGGCCCCTCGAGCACGGCGCTCGAGAGATACGCCCGGACGAGGTCCTGGCCTGCGGTCGTGCGGATGTCCGTCGAGCGGAACACCGGTGTGGCCTCCTCGACGATCACGTCGGTCTTGCCATTCGGCTCGAGCTCGACGCGGAAGAGGTGAGCGCCGCCGAGATGCTCGGCAAGGCTCCCCTTGATCGTCGCGTCGCTCGAGTGCTCCGGCGCCTTCGTGAGCTTGTAGCCTGCGGCGACGGTGTGACGGAGGTAGACGGTGGCGCGCTCCGCGAGCCGGTTGTAGAGCGTGAACGTCGCGCGTTTCGTGTGCTGGATCTGCGTGGAGAAGACGCCGCGCTGCACGGTGATGATCTTGGCGATGTCGTCGCGGTCGGCGTCCTTCCGCTCGACGACGATCTGGCGATCGAGCGCAAACGGAACGAAGGCGACCGACCTGGCGGGGATCGGGTCGGCGAGCCCTTCGCCGACGAAGCGGCCCTCACCGAAGACGCTCACCGGGCCGCTCTCCAGCGCGCTGTCGGTCGGGTTCTTGAAGCGGACGGTCTTGAACGGATACTGCGCGTTACCGCGTGCGCTCTCGGCGTCGTACAGGTAGACGACCTCGCCGTCGGTCTCCGAGCGGAGGATCGAGACCATCGCCGACGTTCCTCGCGGCACGCTCATCGCGGTGGTCGACTCGAAGTGCGAGGTGCCGATCGGGTCGGTGCTACCCGCGCCCGGCGCTTGCGCACCGGTGGCCTGGTCGGCGCCGGTCGCGGCCTTGGTCCCCTGCTCCTTGGTGCCTTCCTTGTTGCCCCGCACCTGCTGGCTCGACGCCTCGACGATGCGGGCGCCCCCGCCCCTGCCCTGCTGCTCGCCCTTGCCCAGCGCGACGACCTTGCTGGGGTCGACACCGTTGCGAACGAGCTGCTCGCGCAGGCGGTTTGCGCGGTCGAGCGAGGCAGCGTTCTTGTCCTTGTCGGCGGCCGAGGCATAGCCCTCGACGACGATCGTGTTCGATGTCCCGCGCAGCGACTGGGCCATGCGCTGGATCGGATCCTGGACGGGCATCGCGCCGTTGGCCCACGCGCTGTCGCCCGAGCCGCTCTTGGTCATGCCTCGCGGGCCTGGCTTGCCCATTGGCCGCGCGGCCGTGGCTGGCGGCGCATTCGCGGCGAGGCCGGAGGACTCTGCGCGCCGCTGCTCATCAAGCTCCGCGTTGGTGAGGATGTCGTCGGTCACTTCGGCGACGACGCGGTGGTTCACGCCAGAACCCGCCTGCTGCCCGTACGAGGCGCCGCCCATCGGAGGAGCCTGCGCGAAGACGTCGTTGTCGTGGAGCGTCTCACGCTCGACCAACCGTAGTCCTTTCAAGTCGAAGCGGAACGACATCGCCGAGCTCGCGCCGACGCCGAGCTTCACGTCGCGCCAGTCCTCGCCGGAGGTGTTGTCGACGACGGCCCAGCCTTGCAGGTCGACCTTGCCGCCCTTGCCGACGACGACGCGGTAGCTCGGCTTCCATGAGGGCGCTTCGGTGACGTACGAGAGGCGCAGCCTTCGCGTGGTGCCGGGGGGGCCTGGTTTGGAGATGCCGACCCTCATGTCGATCGTGCCGTTGCCGTTGCCGCTCGCGGGGCTCGACGGGTAGGAGATCGGGGCGGGCTCGCCGGTCACCGCGTCGACCACCGTGAGCGACTTGAGGAAGTCGTCGACCTTGTCCTCGGGGACGTTGAGGCGGAGGCTGTCGCCCTGAACGTCGGCGTAGCGCTCGAAATAGGCGACGCCGTTGCGGTAGACGACCACGCGGCCGAGCGTCGTCTCGCTCTTCACGAACGTCGTGCGCGTCGTCCCGCAACCGACCGTTGCGAGCGCCATGAGCGCCACGGACGTGAGCTTGTTGGTTCGCATCTGGATTGTTCCTCCGCCGCCCCAGTACGCAGAAGCCTGACGAACGATCTGAGGTCACCTGTTGCCCGTCGCGGGAAGTGAACATTCTCACCTTCACGCCAACGGCTCCAGCTACGGCTTCTACCTCGCGGTCAGCCGCCGCCGGCGCGAACGACGCAGAGCAGAGGTACGGCCCCGACCTGGTCGAGCTGCCCTGAGAGCTTCGAAAGAACGAAAGCCGGTCAACCTCGCGGTCAACCGGCTCTCGCCGAAACGACTCTAGAGCGCCCGAGGGGGCGGAGCCCCTCCAGCGAGAATCACGCGCCGAGGGTCTTTGCGACCTCTTCAGCCAGGTTCTCGACCTTCTTCTCGATGCCCTCGCCGAGGCCGAAGCGCACGAACGAGGTGACCTTCACCTCGCCGCCGAGCTTCTTGCCGAGCTCGCCACGGATCTTGTCGACCGTGCCTGCGCCCTGCTCCCAGACGTTGTCCTGCCCGAGGAGCGTGACCTCGTTGAACCACTTGGCGACCTTGCCGTCGACGACCTTCGGCCACATGGCTTCGGGCGGACCCTTCTTCGACTCGGCGTGTTTCGTCTCCGCCTTGAGGTCGGCCTCGTTGAGGCCGTGGCCTTCGCCCTTGAGCTCCGCGAGGCGCGCGAGAGCGACGTCGAGCTCTTCCTTGAGCTGACCGACGTAGATCTCCTTCTGCTTCTCGATGGTCGCCGGAAGGACCTCGTCCTTGTGGACGACGATCGGGCTCATCGCCGCGATCTGCATCGCGCAGTTCTCGACGAACGCCTTGAAGTCGGGGCTCTTCGCCACGTCGGCGATCGCGCCCTCGGCGGCCACGAGGACGGCGAGCTTGCCGCCCATGTGGACATAGGAGTGGACGATGGTGTTCGGCGCGGTCGCCTCGAGGACATCCCAGCGGCGGACGACGATGTTCTCGCCGATGCGGCCGACGAGGTCCTGACGAACCACGTCGATCGTCTTGTCGGAGCCGGGGTACGGCTGGCTCGCGAGGTCGGTGCCTTTGGGAAGCTTGGAGGCGACCTCGAGAACCGTCTTCACGAATGTCTTGAAGTCGTCGCCGCGCGAGACGAAGTCTGTCTGGCTGTTGACCTCGACGATGACGCCCTTCTGGCCATCCGGGCTGACCCAGGTGGCAACTTCGCCCTCCGTCGCGACCTTGCCGGCGCGCGAGGCGGCCTTCACGAGGCCCTTCTTCAGGATGACTTCGACAGCCTTGTCGAGGTCGCCTTCGGCCTCCACGAGCGCGTTCTTGCAGTCGGACATGCCGGCCGAGGTGCGCTCACGGAGCTCCTTGATCATTGCGGGACTGATCGCAGCCATGGTGCTTCTCTCTTGCTTTCAGGAAGGCTTGTTTTCGGGCGTGCCGGCGGCCGGGGCCACGGGCGCATCGGCAGCGCGATCTGCGGCGGGGGGGACGTCTGCCGGCGGCGCGGCGCGGCCACGTGCATACTGCACGTCTGCCGGCGGACGGCCACGACCGCCACCACCGCCACCACCGCCACCACCGCCACCACCCGTGCGCTCGTCGTCACGGTTCGAGTGATCCTTGCGGCGCTGCGTACCCTCGACGACGGCGTCGGCGATGCGCTGCGTGATCAGCCTGATCGAGCGGATCGCGTCGTCGTTGCCGGGGATGACGTAGTCGACCTGATCCGGGTCGCAGTTCGTGTCCGTGATCGCGATGATCGGGATGGACAGCTTCTTCGCCTCGCTGACGGCAATCTGCTCCATGGCCGGGTCGATGATGAAGACGGCCGCCGGGAGCGAGCCCATGTTCTTCAGACCGCCGACGTACTTCTCGAAGCGCTCGCGCTCCTTCTCGA
>JAYSXP010000606.1:0-8535 GCA_043717125.1 Polyangiaceae bacterium
TGACAATGCCTCTTCTCCCCCGCTCCGGTTCGGGTTAGCACGACGGGCACATGGGTCCTCGCACGTCCTCTGGTCTCGTTTCGCTGGTGACGCCCCTCGCGGCTCTCGCCGCGACTCTCGTGGTGCCTGCGCTCGCTCACGCGGACGTGCAGCACACCGTCGGCCGCGGTCACACGATCGAGGCCATCGCGAATCGCTATCACGTGACCGCGAAGGCGATCATCGAGGCGAACCACCTGAAGAACGTGAAGCACCTCCGCGTCGGCGAGACGCTCACGATCCCCGGCGTGAAGGACACCGCTGCCAAGAGCGAAGGCCCCGCGAAGGCGAAGGTCGCCGAGCGCCCGATGCCCACCGCGGCGGATCGCGCTGCGAACGCCGCGGCTGCCGCCGGCGCCGCGAACGCCGCGAACGCCGCGGAGCACAAGAAGGGCGAGAAGATTGCCAAGGTCGGCAAGACCAACGGCCGCGAGACGACCACGTTCGCGATGAAGGCGAAGACGCCCGGCGTCATTCACGCGCATCGCATCGCGACCACCGAGCAGTTCGACATCCACGTCGGCGACAAGAAGGGCCGCGTCTCGCCGACCGCGCTCAAGTCGTTCGAGAAGATGATGCGCTCGCCGAACGGCATGGCGCACCCGATCGACGCGCGGCTCGTGTCGCTCGTCAGCATCGTCTCGAACCACTTCGGCAGCCGCAAGGTCGAGGTCGTCAGCGGCTTCCGCCCCTTCACGCCGACGCAGTTCAACCCGCACTCGAACCACATGCACGGCAAGGCGATCGACTTCCGGGTCGCCGGCGTACCGAACGAGGCGCTCCGCGACTTCTGTCGCACGCTGAAGAACGTCGGCTGCGGCTACTACCCGAACAGCGTCTTCGTTCACATGGACGTGCGCGACACGAGCGCGTTCTGGATCGACTACTCGAAGCCCGGCGAGGCGCCCCGCTACAACGCGCCCGGCCTCGACGCCGACGAAGGCACGAGCGACGTCCACGACGACGGTCACCCCGGCACGGGCGCGACCGGCAACGACGCCACGACGGCTCCCGCGACCGACACTCCGACCGTCCCGACCATGCCCGCCGCGCCCGGCCTCACCGCGCCGGTCCCCGCCGCGCCGGCCGAAGCCGCACCGGCGACGCAGCCCGAAACCGCGCCCTGAGGCCGTAAAAAGGCCGCGCGGCCTATTTCTTCTTCGGCGCAGGCGGCTCGACCGGATGCGAGGATTCGAAGCGGAAGCCTCGCGGCAGGAGCGGCTTGCCCATCGCGTAGAGCGTCGTCTCCTCGTAGCGCGAGCGAGGCGGCGTGGCCGTCCCCGCGCGGAAGAGGGAGCCGTGCGCGCCCGTGCCGCGATCGAGGAGCACCGCACGCGTGCAACCGGCGCGCCTCAGCACCTCGGCCATTGCCTCCACCCCGCCGCCCGCGATCATGCGTGCAACATACACGCGCCCGGCAGGCGTCAAGCCGAGCGCCGCGCCACCGCGGGAAGTGCCATGCGCCGACACCAGCTTGCCGTCGTCGAGGAGGAGAGGCAGCTCCACCGCATCGACGTGCGCCGGCACGGCCGCGAGGTCGTGCGCGCTCGCGATCGTGAGTTGCCCATCCTCCGAGGCGACGAGCGCCGCCGAGTGCTCGCCGCCGCTCATCGGGAGCGCGATGCGTCCGTCGGTGGCAAGACCGCGCAGGTGCTTCGCCTCCGCGGTGCCGAGCGTCAGCGCAAAGAGCACGCGATGCGCATCGTCGTCCGCGAGCTCGTGCGCGCGCGTGGCGCCCGTCTTCGAGTCGGGCTCGGCCGTGCCGGCGCGCACGCGAAAGCTTGCGCGCGCCGGCTCGACCTCGAGGAGCTCCACTCCACCCGCCGACGCGTGCCAGAGCCCGGCCAGCCATGCCGGCGCCGGCTGCACGCCCGGGTCGGGCTCCCACTGCGTCCGCTCCGCCTTGTCCGCGCTCTCGAGCGACGGCGGCGTCGGGTCGTGGAGCGTCATGTAGAAGAAGTCCTTCGGCGCGTATTCGATGTACCGCGCCGTATCGATCTCCATCTGCTTGTCGAGCAGCTCGGACTTGTAGTTGCGGCCCTTGAGCTCGGTGATGTTCGTGAAGATGAACCCGGTGTGGTGCGGATTCATGTCGAGGTGCATGCCGTAGACGCACGAGGCCATCTTCATCGCCTTGCCGAGCGTCGTGGCGCTGACGTCGTCGCCCCACGCGTAGAGCAGGTGGCCCGCGTTCGTCACGCAGAGCCCGGAGCGCTCCGTCTGCATCGTCGTACCGGGGAGCGTGTAGCCCCATTGCGCGCGACCGCTCGGGTTCACCTTGTCGTTGTCGACGAGAGGGTCGAGGTTCTGCCGGAACGAGACGATGTCGCTCGACTCGACGTCCTGGATGCCGCCGACGTCCTTGTTCGTTCCCCACGACCCGAGGCCGTAGCGACCGTCCTTCGTGATGATGACGGTGGCGATCCCCGGCTGCGGTGGCAAGAGCACGCGCTTCTTCAGCATCATGCCGTAGCTGCCGTGCTCGGTCTTGAAGCCGCCGTTGAACGCTGCCGCGATCTTCGTGTAGACGGCCGGGTCGCGCGGGATGCGTCCGGCGCCGGGCGGTCCCGTCAGGGGCTTCGGGTCCTCGTTCCCGGCCTCCAGTTCGAGGTCGAGCTGGCGCATGTCCATCGCGAGCAGCACGACCTTCGCGTAGGGCCGCTCCTCGTCGGGGCGCACGAAGGTCCGGTAGAACATCGAGGGCGGCGCTTCACCGCCCGCGGGCGTCGGCAAGTGCTTCACCCACGGCTGCGTCGGCGTCGCCCACTCCCCTTCGCCAGCCTCGGGCGTCTTCCACATCGAGTGAATCGCCGACGGCGGCCAGTGCCCGAGGTCGGCTGCGGCCTGCGATGCATCGAGCACCGTCGCAGGCGGCGCGACAGGCTCGCGTGCGAGCGCCTCACCGCCGGCCGTCACCTTGAAGGCGGTCTGCTTCAAGGTGTCGCGAATCGCGAACGTCTTCTCCTCAAGCCACGCGATCGGCGCGGGGCCGATCCACGGGACCGCACGGACGGTGTCGACCGCCCAGAACACGACGGGCTTGGCGAGATGACGTCGGCCTTCGACGCGCATTCCCGGGGCGGCCGCCGGCACGAGCTCACTCTTGTCGATCTCGAGCCGCGCCGAGCGTGTGGCTGTCGTCGAGCGGTCGTCATCGGCCAGTGCGATGTCGAGCGACTCTTCCGAAACGGAGAGCCCAACGCGCTGCGCGGGCTGTTCGAGCGTCACGTCGATGCGAGCGACGCCGTCGGCGCCGCCCGTGAGCTGCCAGTTGGTGACGGCGGCCATCAGCCGGTCGTGCAGCTTCTTCGTGACGTTCTGCGTGCCTTCGCCCGCGAGGTCGAGCGCGGTGACGCTCTGTTCCTGCCCGAAGGCGAACGTTGCGTACGCGGCGTGACTGCCGCGAACCACGAGGGCGTGGTCGTCGCCGAGCGGCGTCGACGTGAGGTTGCGCGGCGCGCTTAACGCCAGGGGCCGCCCCTCCGGACTGAGGCGAACACGGGCACGATGGACGTCGCGCGGACCGTTCGCCGTCTCGCTCGCGAGGAAGATGACGAATCGCCCCAGGATGAGGTCGGAGACGAGCCCGCCAGACGGCTCCCATCGAACATCCTCGGCGCGAACGAAGCCCTGCGACACCGCTCCGAGCGCAGCAGCAAGCTCCGACGCGTCGTGGGGCACGGGCCCGTCGAGCGCAAGCAGAGAGGCGCCCGCCGCAAGCGCGAGGAGCCCGCCCATGAGGACCGCGCGACCACGTGCGTAACCCGCGAGATCACGACGGTTATACACGGGCCTGCCGGAGATGCTCATGAGCGAAGGAGGCCAGTCAAGCGAGGCTGGGCGCGCTTGGCAAGTCGCTAGCCTGAATTTCCTCTATATTCAGTCGTTGGTTCTGGGGAGAGCTCGGCGATCGCGCCGCGTGAGGGTGGGGGCGATGATTATCTTCGGCAGTGGAATGAGCGCCGCCACGACGGCGACGGTCGCGGCCCGAGAAGCCGCTACGGAGGCGCTCCGGACGCTGCGAGGGGAAACGCCCAAGCTCGCGATCGTCTTCGCGTCTGCGAGCTACCCGGATGTCGATCTGACCGCGCGCACGGTCCGTGCCGTCGTCGGGGACGCACAGATCATCGGCGGTACCTCGGGCGCGTGCGTCTTCGGGGGCGAGCACGTCAGTCCGCGCGGCGTCTCCGTCGTGCTCCTCGGCGGAGCGGACATCGAGGTCGAGAGCCACACGGCGCCGATCGATCCGCCGACGTTCTTTCAGGCCGTTCCCGCCGCGGAAAAAGTGGCGAAGGCCGCAAGGCGCGCCGCGCTCGGGGGATTGAGCCATTTCGTCTGCCTCGTCTTTGCCCCGTTCGGGAGCTTCGACGGCGAGGCGCTCGCGGCCGCGGTGCGCAAGGGCGCCGGCGCGCACGCGCAATTGGCGGGCGCGGTCACGGGCGACGACATGACGATGGATCGCGCGAAGGTCCTCTTCGGCGACGAGCTGCGGGACGATTGCGTCGTCGTGACGGGGCTCTTCACGAAGCGGCCTGTCGGTATCGCGGCCCGGCACGGCTGGGCTGGCGTCGGTCGCGTTCGCACGGTCACGCGGACCGACGGCGTCCACTTGCTCGAGCTCGACCACCAGCCCGCGCTGGACGCGTGGCTCGACGACGCGCGCGCGGCCGGCGCGACGCCGCCGGCCGCCGTCAGCGAGCTCGCGATGTACCTGGGCAACCATTACTCGCTGGGGCTCGCAGACGACTCCGTGCCACGAATCGCCGTCGCCGACGACAAGCGCGAGCTCGTCGCGCGCACGCCGTACGCGATCCGCGAGGACCGAGCCATCCAGCTCTCGGCAGCGATCTCGGAGGGCGCGCACGTCCGCGTGCTCCATGCGACGCGTGCAGATCTGCTCGGCGCCTCGCGCGAGGCCGCGGCGACCGCTGCGGAGCGCGCGGGAGGCAGCGTGGCCGGAGCGCTAGTCCTGGCATGTTCCGGCCGCCTCGCCGCGCTCGGCGAGACGTTCGCGCAGGAGCCCGCTGGGATGCGCGCCGCGATCGACGCACCGATCGGCGGGGCATGCGTGTTCGGAGAGATCGCCCGCAACGTGCGTGACGTCGACGCATTCTTCAACATGACGAGCGTGGTCGTCGCGTTTCCGAAATAGCCCTATTTTTCAGCCTTCGCTGCGCACGAGCTTCGCCATGTCGGGAGGAAGTGGCGAGCTCACGTCGAACGCGAGCGCGGCGTCGCCACCGCCGTCGTACGAGATGCGTGCAGCATGCAGGGCGTGACGTTCCAACCCGGTGACTGCGACGCCGCCGTAGAGCACATCGCCCGCGAGTGGGTGCTCGATCGCAGCAAAGTGAGCCCGCAGCTGGTGGCGCACCGCGCGCGCCGCCTCGGCACGGACGAGCGCCCAGGGCCCGACGCGTCGCTCGACGCGGTAGCTCGTCGAGGCCGGCCTCGGCGCATACCGCATCACGTCGCGCGGGTGAATGCACGGATAGACCCGCCGCTTGTCCTTCGGGTGGTTCGTAATCGGGTACTCGATCGTGCCCTGATCAGGGAGGTTCTCCGATGCGCAGACGAGCAAGTACTCCTTGCCGAGCTTCTCGAACTGGAGCGCGTCGCGCAGGAGCTCGAAGCTCTTGGCGTCCCGTGCGACGACGACGAGGCCGGAGGTCTCGTTGTCGAGCCGATGGACGATCCCGGGCTCGCGCGGTGAGTAGCCGATGCCGACGAGCTCGGGGTGGTGACCTGCGATGGCATTCGCCAGCGTGCCAGTCTCGTCGGAGCGGATCGGAGCCGTGGGCTGACCGGCGGGTTTGTCTACGATGAGGAGCTTCGGGCTCTCGTGGCGAACGTTGAGCGGTGCGTCGGGCTCGGCGATGCACGCGGCCGCGACGGAGCCGAGCTCCTGGTCGACGAGGATGCGGTCGCCTTCCTTGACGACCCCCCCCTTCGCGATGATGCGCCCGTTGACGCTCACGGTGCCCTCCTCGATGGCGCGCTTCACGCGCGCGCGCGAGGCGCCGTCGACCAGCGCCACGATCGCCTTGTCCAGGCGCGCGCCGTTCAGCTCATCCGTGACCGTGACCTCGAGCTTCGCCATTCGGCGCGCAGTCTAGCCCATTCCGGCCGCGAACCGGCCGAAGGAGGGACTCAGAAGCCCGGTTCGTCGACCCGGGAGCGGGGACTCGCGGGCTTTTCGTTCGCTGCGGGAGGCGCGACGGGGGCGCTCGCCGGCGGGGCGACCGAAGCCGTGTCAGCCGGCGCCGCGATGGCCGAGCCCGCCGCGCTCGTGCTGCGGCTCTTCGGAGGCACGCTCTTGTTCGTGACCGTAGCGCCCTTCGGCACCGGCGCCGTCGCCCACGCGGGAAGCTTGGGCTGGGTATCCGGCAGGTCGGGCGCTGTGATGACGATGAACGACGCCGACGGAGCGGCGACGGTCTCCGGAGTGACCTGCGCGCTCGACGCGGGGTCGACCGCCGCCCACGACCGGCCCGTCGACACGTCGCCCCCCATGACGAAGAAGACGACGAGAGCGACGACCGCGCTCATCGCGCCGAGCCCGACGACGAGCGCGATCAGGGGGATGCGCGTGGACTTGCGTGCTCGCGCGGGCGTCGTTCCCGGCTTCGCGCTGTCGCCGGGGGCTCTCACGGGGAGGCCTGCCCTCGCCGGCGCGGGGGTGGGCGCGCGGCGCAGCTGCTCCATCTCGGGCGGTGCGTCCATCACGAGGGTCGGATCGGACAACATCCCTGCCACCGGAGCCTGTTCGTCCTCGACGCTCAGATCGGCGTACGCCCGGAGGTCGCGCAGCGTCGGGACGCTGGCGAGAACGGCGGCACGGAACGCGGACCGCATCGACTGCACGTCAGGCCAGCGATCGTGCTTGGCCACCATGAGCGCGCGGTCGATGACCGTGACGACTCGTTCATCGACGCTGAAAGCCACGCTCGCGAGGGAGCGCGCGGGCTTCAGGGCAGCGTTGAAAAGCCGCTGGTGGTCGTCCTTGCCTTCGTGCACGAGCTCACCGGAGAGCAGCGTGAACAACATCGCGCCGAGAGCCCAGACGTCCGACTGTGCGTCGACCTCTTCTCGGATCCCCTTTGCCTGCTCGGGGGACATGAACGACGGTGTGCCGAGGACGAGGCCCTGCATGGTCAGCTTCGAGTCCCCCGCGCGATCGAAGATTCGCGCGGTGCCGAAGTCGAGCAGCTTCAGCTGCTTGTCGGTGGTGATGAAGACGTTGCCGGGCTTGAGATCGCGATGGATGATCCCGGCCGCATGAACCGCGGTGATGGCGCTCATCAGCTCGTCTGCCATCGGCGCGAGATCCTGGAGCGGGATGCGGCCACCGTCGCGTTCCTTGATCTCCTCGAGAGTCTCGCCGTCGAGCAGCTCGAGGACGAGGTAGGCGCACCCGTCCTCGGTCGTCCCGTCGTCACCGATCGGCACAATCGCGCGGTGCTTGATCGCATTCGCGATACCCGCTTCCCTGAGGAACCGCTCGATCGTCGCCGGCTCGGCGCAGAGCGGCGGATGGAGGATCTTCAGGGTCGCGCGATGGCCGTTGCGGTGCGTCGCTGCGTACACCGCCGCGGTGGACCCGCGCCCGAGCAGGCTGTCGATGCGCCATCGGCCATCGACGACTGTTCCCACTCGCTTGTCGTAGCGCTCACGGTCCGGGGTCAAGATGCCGCACGTCCTCTGGCGCGAATACTAGGTCAGACGGGTTTCGACGGCCGCAAGAACGTCACTGCCCCGTCGACCGCGAAGAGGCCTCGGACCACTTCGGCGGGTTTGCCGCTAAGCTGGCTCCTCCTTGGCGACGTGCGTTCAGTGCCACCAGACGATCGGCGACGGCATCGCCGTTTGTCCAAATTGCCGGAGTCTGCAGCCATCGCGCTCACAAGGCCGCACGCTGGCCCCGGGCACGCAAATCGACCGCGGCTACGGAAAGATCGTGGTCGACGCCCGGATCGGATCGGGGGCGATGGGCACCGTCCTCCGAGCCTGGCTCTTCTGGGACCCGAAGGTACCGCGCGGTCAGGAGAAGCCGACGCCGCTCGCGCTGAAGCAGCTCAAGCCACAGGCGAGTATCCAGCCAGAGCTGCGCGCGTTCTTCCAGAACGAAGCCGAGGCGCTGCGCCTCCTGGAACATCCCAACGTCGTTCGCTTCCACGAGCTCTTCACGTGGATCCCGACGCTCACGGGCGCCGCTGGGCTCCCGAACGCCGCCTCGGGACCGACGCCGTCATCGTCGTTGTCTCCGATCCTCGCGATGGAGTTCGTCGACGGCGACACGCTCGAGGAGGTGATCGCCCGAAACGTCGCGCGCGCTCGCCTCGCCGGGAAAGGAACCCCGCCCGGCCTCGAGTTCCAGCGCGCCTGGTATTACTTCCAGCAGCTGCTCGGCGCGCTGGCGGCCACGCACGCGCTCGGCATCGTGCACCGCGACGTGAAACCGTCGAACATCATGATCCGGCGCGACGGCATCGTGAA
>JAYSXP010000607.1:0-23936 GCA_043717125.1 Polyangiaceae bacterium
TAGCCTGGACTTCCTCCTCCTCTTCCTCGCCCTACCGGATGCAAGACGTCCGCTCGCCCACAGAAACCTCCTCCTCGCATGCAGGCGCCGAGCTCCTCACGCCCGACGGGCGTTCGCTCCCGCTCGTGTCCGCGAAGCTGCGCGTGGAGGCGGGCGGTGGTCTCGCCCGCGTCGTCCTCGAGCAGACGTTCGAGAACCCGTACGACGACACGCTCCGCGTGACCTACAAGATGCCGCTGCCGGCCGACGGCGCCGTGAGCGGGTACGCGTTCACGATCGGGTCGCGCACCATCAAGGGCAAGGTCGATCGCAAGGAGCGCGCGCGCGCCCGCTTCGAGGAGGCAATCGTCCAGGGCAAGACCGCCGCGCTGCTGGAGCAGGACAAGGCCGACATCTTCACGCAGGAGATCGGCAACATCCCCCCGCATCGCACCATCGTCGCCGAGATCACGATCGACCAGCGCCTCGCGTGGAAGCCGGAGGGCGAGTGGGAGCTCCGTTTTCCGACCGTGATTGGCCCTCGCTACATCGGCGCGAACGTCAGCGCCGCGGATCGCAAGGCCTCGCACGTCGAGCTGACCGACGGCAGCGTCCGCGGTCGCGTGCACCTCGAGGTGAAGATCGCCGATGCGATCACCGAGGGGCGCCGCGCGGAGTCGCCGTCGCACCAGCTCCAGGCGCGCACCGACGGCGTCGTCGAGCTCCTCGATGTCGCGGGCGCTCGCCTCGATCGCGACGTCGTCGTGCGCTGGGCGGTCGCGACGCGCGACGTCGGACTCTCCGTCCAGGTCGCGCGTCACGGCTTCGGCGTCGCGAACAGCCGTGAGGCCTATGCGCTTCTTTCGATCGTTCCGCCCGCGCCCGACGCCGGCTACGCGGCCGTACCCCGTGACCTCATCGTGCTCCTCGACACGAGCGGCTCGATGGGCGGGGGACCGCTCGAGCAGGGCAAGCGCGTCGTCGCCGCGCTGATCGAGTCGCTCTCCGAGATCGATCGCCTCGAGGTGATCGAGTTCTCGATGCGCCCGAACCGCTACACGCGGTCGCCCGTACCCGGCACGAAGCGTGAGAAGGAGCAGGCCATCCAGTGGGTCATGGCGCGGAAGGCGAACGGCGGCACCGAGATGCACTCGGCCATCGTCGACGCGCTCCAGGGTCTCCGCCCGGGCGCGCAGCGTCAGGTCGTGCTCGTCACCGACGGCTACGTCGGCGGTGAAGAGCAGATCGTCACCCTCCTCCACGAGAGTCTTCCGGAATCGTGTAGAATGCACGTGGTTGGCGTCGGCTCGGGCGTGAACCGCACGCTGGCCGTGTCGCTCTCTCGCGCTGGGCGTGGCGCCGAGGTGCTCGTCGGTCTCGACGAGGACGCGGAGAAGTCTGCGAAGAGCCTCGTCGACAAGACGCGTGCGCCGGTGCTCACCGATCTGGTCATCGGCGGCGATGCGCTCGTCGAGCATTCCCCCGAGCACGTGCCCGACGTCTTCGCCGGCTCGCCGGTGCTCGCGGCGCTCCAGGTCCGCCCTGGCGGCGGCGAGCTCATCGTGCGCGGCAAGCTCGCGCGCGGTGTGTGGGAGCAGCGCATCCAGATCGCGCCTTCCGACCCGGGCGAGGGCAACCCGGCCGTCGTGAAGCTCTACGGCCGCGAGCGCGTCGCGGACCTCGAGATGCGCTGGAGCATCGGCAAGGCGGTGCAGGAGATCGATCGCGAGATCGAGAGCATCGGCCTCGTCTTTCAGATTGCCACGCGCAAGACGTCGTGGATCGCGATCGACGATGACCGCAGCGTCGACCCGCGCCTCGGCACGCGCCACGAGGAGGTCCCGCAGGAGCTTCCGTACGGGACGTCGATGGCGAGCTTCGGCACGGCCGCGCCGGCGCCGATGGCGCAACTCACGGCGATGATGCCGGGGATGATGCCGCCTTCGCGGTCCGCGGGCTTGGCCGCGCCGCGTCCTGCCGCGGGGCGACCGATGTCGCCGAGCCATGACGCCAACGACGCGGACGAGGAGTGGACGATGGCGACGCGTACGGGCGGCATCTTCACGCCGTCCTCCGCGTTCCCGGCTGGCGGTGGTCCTCGCTCCGAGGAGCCCGACACGCTCCGGCCCCCGGCCGAGGCAGGTGAGTCCTTCGAGGACGAGTCGGTCACGACGTCGCGCACTCCGACGGGTGCCCCGCCGCTGCCCGAGGCGCAGCGGATCACCGCGCCGCTCCCGCCGCCGCTGGGCGCGTCGCAGCAAGCACCGTCGCCCGCGCCGCAGCGGCAGCGAGAGGCCGCGAAGCCCGCGCTCCCGCAGCCGGGCTACGGCGGTCAGGCGCCGAGCATCCGGACGAAGGAGGAGCGGGATGTCGCGCCTCGCTCCATCGGGATTATCGCTCCGTCCGCCTCGCCGCCGCCCACCTCGGCACGCCCGCAGCGCTGGCTCGCGCTTCTTGTCGCCGCGCTGATCGCCCTCGTGTTTGTGCTCGCCGCTATCCTCGCCTGGGTGCTCTACACGCGCTGAGCCGCAACGACGACCATGGACCTCGACGCCCACCTCCCCGCCATCCTCTCTGGAGACACCCGCGCCTTCGGGCGATGGATGGCGGGGGCGGAAGGTACGATTCGCGGCAGCCTCCGGTCGTTCGCAAGCGTGCTCGACGTCGAGTCGGTTCTTCAGGAGGCGCTCCTGCGCGTGTGGCAGGTGGCGCCTCGCTTCGTCGCCGACGGGAGACCCAACGGGCTCCTGCGGCTCGGCATCCGGATCGCGCGCAACCTCGCGGTGAGCGAGCTCCGAAGGACGAAGTCGCGACCGGTCCCCGAGGAGGATCTCGAGCGCGCGTCTGCGTCGCGCATGGCCGAGCAGGTCGATCTCACCGACAGCGGTTCCGATCCGATGCTCCGCGAGGTCCTCGCACGCTGCCACTCGCAGCTCCCGGAAAAGCCCCGTCAGGCGATGACGATCCGCCTCGCCTTCGAGGGTGGGCGCACGGATGACGAGCTCGCGACGTCGATCGGGATGCGCTTGAACACGTTTCTCCAGAACTTCACGAGGGCGCGTCGCATGCTCGCCGAGTGCCTCAAGAAGGCCGGCGTCGCGTTCGAGGAAGGGCTCGAGTCATGACGCAGCCTCCGGGCTCTGGTTCAGGCTCCGGCGAGGAGCGCGACGAGGAGGCCCTCGTCGAGCAGGTGGCCGGTGCGTACCGGCCGCGCTCGCGCGACGAGCTTCGCTACCATCCTGCGTGGCACGACCTCGGTGAATCCGCGCGCGTCAAGGCGTACGAGATCGCGCGGGCGATGCGCCCCATCGAGGCAGCGCTCGACGGCGAAGGGCTGTCCTCGACGGCGCGCGCAGTGCTGGCGCGCATCGGAGGTCGCTGACCTATTTCGCAGCGCACTTCGCGGCGGGCACGCAGTCCCAGGTCACGTCCTCGATCTTCCAGCTGTCCCTGCACGAGGCCGCGGACCCGGTCGTGTGATGCGTATCCGATGCCGAGATCACGAAGCGAGCCTCCTGCTTCGCGGTGCTCGTGGTCTTGCCCGAGGCATTCGAGCAGGTGAGCGTCCACGTGAGCGCGCACGCGAGCTTCTTCTCACACGCGTTCTGCACGTCGAACGCGAGGCCCGTCGACATCTCCGCGCTCTGGATGGCCACGCACGCGTTCGCGGAGTCACCCGCCCGTGCGGTAGCCGCGACGGCGAGGACCGAGGCCACCACTGCTGCACCCGCGAAAATGGAGGGAAACGCTCGTCGCATGCCAACACCGACAGCGCCCGGTGCGCGAAAGTTCCCACGCGTGGGCGGGCTCGGCATCGTGTCGAACCGTGTGCTCGCTTGAAGCCGGAGCGCCGTCGTGGAAGGTTCTGCGACGTGCAGCTCCTCCCGCGTGTGCTCTCTCTCTTGCTGCTCGGTGTGACCGCGCTGGTGGCCTGCGCCTCGGACTCGGCGCCCGACCGCAACAACGGCGTCAACGACGTCCGCAAGGCGTGCGAGCTTCGCGCGACCTGGACGCACGCGGTCAGCGAGAAATGCCTCAACTGCTTGATCGCGGCACCGGCACCGAAGTGCGACTGCGAGGCATTCAAGGAGTTCGGAGCCCTCTGCGAGATCCAGGAGGCCGAGCGCCACGCCGAGCCGACGTGCACGTCCGCGCTCGACGACTGCACGCGAGCGTGCGCCAAGCCAGACTGCATCTGCCTCGAAGCTTGCTACGCCCAGGCGGCGCGTTGCAAGGCGCTCGCGGGTGCGAGGGACGGGTGCGTCGCAGCTGTGTGCGCGCAGTACTGCGAGTAGGGCGCATCGATGGCTTGCGCGCACGGATGGATGACGCAGGGAGGGGACCAGGCCTTCTCGATCGACGCGTCGCGCGTGGTCTTCGGGCAGGGCTCGCTCGCCGAGGTCGGCGACCATACACGCATGCAGTGTGCACGCGATGCGACTCGCGTGGCGCTCTTCACCGATCGCACCGTGGGAGCGCTCTCGCACGTCGCGAAGGCGCGAGCCTCGCTCGAGGCGGCCGGCTTCGACGTGATCATGTACGACGACGTCGCAGTCGAACCGACCGACGCGTCGTTCCTCGCGGCCGCGCGCTTCGCACGGGAGGGGCGCTTCGATGCGTACGTGTCCGTCGGTGGCGGGTCGGTGATCGACACGTGCAAGGCGGCGATCCTCTACGCCACCTACCCGGCCGATTTCCTCACGTATGTGAACAAACCCGTTGGGGCGGGGGAGCCCGTGCCCGGACGGCTTGCTCCCCACATTGCGTGTCCGACGACATGCGGGACCGGAAGCGAGACGACCGGGATCGCGGTCTGCGACGTGCTCGCGCTCGAGGCGAAGACGGGCATCGCCTCGCGGCGCCTGCGGCCGTCGCTCGCGCTCGTCGATCCGTCGTGCACGGCGACGCTCCCGGCGAGCGTCGTCGCCGCGAGCGGCTTCGACGTCCTCTGCCACGCGCTCGAGTCGTACACGGCGCGTCCTCATCACCTGCGTCCTCGTCCCGATCGTCCGACCTCGCGACCGATGAGCCAGGGCGCGAACCCGTGGAGCGACCTCGGCAGCCTGGAGGCGCTGCGCCTCGGCGGTCTGTTCCTCGAGCGTGCTGTTCGCGATGCCTCGGATACGGAGGCGCGCGAGAAGCTCGCATGGGCCGCCACGCTCGCCGGCATCGCGTTCGGTAACGCGGGCGTGCACTTGCCGCACGGCATGGCCTACGCGGTGGCCGGCCTCGTTCGAGGCTTTCACATGGCCGGCTATCCGGAAGGCGCGCCGATGGTGCCGCACGGCGTATCGGTCGTGCTGAACGCACCGAGCGTATTTCGCTTCACGGCGCGAGCGTGTCCGGAGCGTCACCTCGAGGGCGCTTCGCTCCTCGGTGCCGACGTTCGCGGCGCGGGCCTCGCCGACGCGGGCGACGTTCTCGGCGCGACGCTCGAACGTTTGATGCGAGCCACGGGCATCCCCCACGGGCTCTCGGCGATCGGTTACGTTGCGGGTGACGTCGATGCCCTCGTACGTGGAACGATCGTGCAAAAACGACTCCTCGACAACGCGCCGGTCCCCGTCGCCGAGCCGGAGCTCGCCGCGCTCTTCCACGGCGCGATGACCCTGAAGTCGCCGGCGTGAAACCTTCAAAACGGAGCCACGAGATGACAACGAGCGACAAGCCAGCGATGCCGGAGGACACGCGACGTGATTTCCCTCACTTCGCGCACATCCCGACGCGCTGGATGGACAACGACGTCTACGGGCACCTCAACAACGTCGTCTACTACTCGTACTTCGACACGGTCATCAACCGATGGCTCATCGCCGAGGCCGGGCTCGACATCAAGAAGGGCGCGACGGTCGGCCTGTGTGTCGAGTCGAAGTGCCGCTTCTTGCGGACGATCGCGTTCCCGGAGGACGTCGACGCCGGCCTCCGGATCGAGAAGCTCGGCGCGTCGAGCGTGCGGTGGGGCGTCGGGATCTTCCGGCGTGGGAGCGAGGAGCTCTGCGCGATCGGCTACTTCGTGCACGTGTTCGTCGACCGCGACATGAAGCCCGCTAAACTCACGGCCGAGATGCGCAAGGTGATGGAGCGTCTGGTCCGCCGGTAGCCGCAGTCCTTGCCGGCGCGCGTCTCCAGCCCTCTCGCAGCTGATGAGACGTGGGTCGTCACCGGGGCGACCTCCTCATCTCGAGCTGGGAGGCGAACGCCGTCTATCGCGGCAGGCCGGGTGGCGACTTCACTCCCGCGATCGAGAACGTGAAGTCGCCCGCCGACATCGGCTGGGACCCGAAGTGCAGGCCTACGAGATCAAGTAACGCTCACCCGTCGGCGTTGATCTTCGCGATCAGCTCGGCGAGGACCGCCTCGGCCTTGTCGGTGTCCGGCTGACAGGTGCCGGCGGCGTCGTGCCCGCCGCCGCCGTACGTCAGCATCAGGTCGCCGATGTTCGTCTTCGAGCTGCGGTCGAGGATCGATTTCCCCGTGGCGAGCACGACATTCTGCTTCTTCAGGCCCCACATCACGTGGATCGAGATGTTTGTCTTCGGGAAGAGTGCATAGATCATGAAGCGGTTCGTCGGGTGGATGACCTCCTGTTCGCGGAGATCGAGCACGACGAGGTTGCCGTGGACGCGTGAGCAGCAGAGGAGCTGGTCCTGCGCCTCGGCGTGGTGCTTCGTGTAGAGGTCGAGGCGCTCCTTCACGTCCGGCAGCTGCAGGATCTCCTCGACCGTCATCGTGAGACAGGCGTCGATGAGCTCCATCATGAGCTGGTAGTTCGAGATGCGGAACTCGCGGAACCGACCGAGCCCGGTGCGCGGATCCATCAGGTAGTTGAGGAGAACCCAGCCCTTCGGGTCGAGGATCTCTTCGCGCGAGAAGCGCGCCGCGTCGGCCTTGTCGACCGCGGTCATCATCTCTTCCTTGATGCGCGGGAACTTCGGGGCGCCGCCGAAGTGATCGTAAACGACGCGCGCCGCGCTCATCGCATGCGGGTCGATGATGTGGTTCGCGGGCTTGTCCTTCACGCGGATGGCTTCGCTCGCGTGGTGGTCGAACGCGAGGTGCACGCCGGGCACGTACGGGACGTTGGTCGTGATGTCGCGGTTCGTGACCTCGACCTTGCCGTCCTGCATGTCCTTCGGATGGACGAACTTGATCTCGTCCAGCATGCCGAGCTCTTTGAGGAGCACCGCGCAGACGAGGCCGTCGAAATCACTGCGCGTGACGAGCCTGTACTTCTCCGTCATTGTCCACGACCTCCCGGTCACTGCGCGAGTCTGCGCAGCATCGACCGCGATCATACGGGAAGTCGATGCGGACGATACGCCCGTGAGAAACGACGTGCACCGCGCACGCCGGTCGACGCGCAGCGCCGATTCTCCCTGGAGGAGCGTCGCTGCCGAGCAGCGAGGGGACCGGAGGTCTCGTTTCAGTAAGCCGGGGGCGGATCGGCCGGCGGATCGGCCGGCGGCGCCTGGCAGGCCGTTCCCGATTTGCACAGGCACTTCTTCGAGCCGGAGTCGCAGCAGGACACACCGGCGGCGCCGGTTGCGCACGTACCGCTGCAATCGGTGTCCGCGGTGCACGCCTTGGGCGCGGGCGGCGGCGTCGAGGCGGGGGTGGCCGCCGGCAACTTCGTCTCGACCGGTGCCGGCTCGGTCGGCGAGATGTCCTCCGCAGGCACGTCGGCACTGTTCGCACAGGCCGCGACGATCAGAACCGCGGTGACGGCGAACACGGACTTTGACAAGGTTGCGTACTTCACGTCGCGCACCATAAGCGATGACCTTCAAAAAAATAGTCCCGATCGCCTTACACTCGCTTTCACGATGATCGAATCGATCACGGGCAGTCCTGAGACCCCTGAAAAATCGGGAGATTCGAGTGCCTACATGGGCGCCGAAACGCCCGCGGAGACGCGAAAGAAATCGCGCAGACCCCTGCTCGAACTGGCCTTTCTCTTCGCGATTGGCGCAGCGCTCTTCTCACCCGCGGTGCTCACTCCGCTCTTTCTCGACGACTATCTCCAGGGAGCAATGGTCGAAGGGACGTTTCCGTCGCCGCGGAGCCCGTTCAATCTCTACGACTTCGTCAACGATCACGATCGCGGGCCGCTGACCGAGCGCGGGCTCCTGCCGTGGTGGTCACACCCGAAGCTCGCGATCCGCTTCTTCCGCCCGCTGTCGAGCGCGCTCCTCTGGATCGACCATCGCGTGTTCTCGCACGCGCCGTTGCCGATGCACCTCCACTCGCTCTTCTGGTGGGCGGCGGCGGTGCTCGCGGTGCGTGCTCTCTACAAACAAATCTTCTCGCCTCGCGTGACGCTCTTCGCGACCGCCATCTTCGCGCTCGCGCCTTGCCACGCGCTGCCGCTCGCATGGGTCGCGAACCGCGAGACGCTCGTGTCGCTCGTGTTCGGTGCGCTCGCGCTCGCGTCGCAGTGGCGGTGGCGTAAGACGCGCCGCCCGCGCGACGGCGCGGTAGCCGCGCTCCTCTTCGTCGTCTCGCTGCTCTGCGGCGGCGAGTATGCGCTGTGCTTCGGCGGCTACGTGCTCGCGATGGATGTGGTCGTCCGCGAGACCGCTCCGCGACGCGTCGTGGGCTGGGCCCCCTTCCTCGTCCCGGCCATCACCTACCTCGCCGTGCGTGGTGCGCTGGGCTACGGCACCGCAGGTTCCGGCTTCTACTCCGACCCGATCAGCGATCCTGGTGCGTTCCTCGCGGGAGCGCCGTCGCATGCCGTCGCCTTGCTCGCCTTCGGCTGGCTCACAGTCGACGCCGAGGCATGGCGCCTCGGGCTCGCTCGCTGGCTGCTCGCGGCGATCGTGTGCGGGGTCGCGGCGGGGCTGGTCATCCCGGTACGTCGTGCGCTCGCGGCGCTCACGCCTCCCGCGCGTGACGCTGCGCTCTGGCTGCTCGTCGGGTCTGCGCTCGCGCTCGTGCCGACGCTCGCCGTCGTTCCCGCGCGGCGTCTTCTCGGCGTGAGCATGGTCGGTGTCTCGATCGTGGTCGCTCTCTTGCTCGAGCGCGCATGGTTTCCGGCCGAGGGAGAGGCGAACGTGTCCCGCGGTCGCGCGGCGAGCCTCGCGTCGCTCGCGGCGCTGGCGCTCGGGTTTGCGCATCTCGTTCACGGGCCAGGAACGGCCTGGCGGGAGTCGCGTCAGCATCGCGCCGACGCCAAGGACTTCCAGTCGCGCGTCGGCACCCTGCGTGCGCGCGTCGGCGACCCGACCCGGGCGGAGGTCGGCGTGGTGCGCGGGCTCGCGGGCGCGTTCTTCGCGCCGTTCGCGCTCGACCCGCGCGGGAGGACGCCAAGGCGCTGGAACGTGCTCTCGCACGCGGGTCACGTGCTCGCGCTCCGGCGTGACGCGCTCACCATCGATCTTATCGCCGTCGAGGGACGAGGACTCTTCCCGATCGGCGAGCGGAACCTCTTTCGCAGCAAGGATGCGCCGCTCAAGGCGGGTGACACGATCGCGGTTCGCGGCCTCCAGGTCACCGTGCTGGAGACCGGCGAAGCGGGACCGCGCTCCGCGAGGTTCGTGTTCGACACCGACCCCGGTGCCTTCACGTGGATCAACGACACGTTCGAGGACACCATCGCCGTCGAGCTTCCTCAGCCTGGGTTCGGCGAGCCCTTCGAGCCTTGAGCCGTCGAGCGGCTCACGCGTCGAAGAACACGGGGCTTCGCTGGCGAACGAAGTAGCGGATCGCCTTGAGAGAGGCGGGGTCCATGCCGTGGAACTTGATGCCGATGCCAGGCATCACGCCCGTCTCCGTGCCCGCGCCGAAGTTGGAGTCCCACCGCGCGGTCGCGTCGGGGCCCCGGAGCCACTGCACCGTCCCGTCGACGGAGAGCGGCTCGTCGGCGTCGGGCAGGGTGAACGAGAGGACGACCGGCGTGCCGATGGGGAGCGCGTGGTGCGTCGCGATGAAGACGCCACCCTCCGACATGTCCTCGGAGAGTCCGGCGTAGAAGTTGTTCTCGCCCTGCATGGTGATGGCGAGGCTCAGGGCGTAGCGCGGCGCGTGACGGCGATCCTGAGCCGGTACCGGGATCGACCCCGCCCTCCGCTCCGCGTTCGTGATGCTCTTGTCCCGATGCCTCTCGAGTGGGTTTCGCACACCCGGAGTGAACGACCACGCGCGCGCGACCTTGAGGAAGATTCGTCGGTCTAGGCCGCGAGGCGTTCGCGGAGGCGGAGGCTCGGCTTTTCGATGATCACGTGCATCACGTAAGCGAGCGCCATGGAGGAGGCGAGGAGCGACACGAGCGCGACCGGCCAGATGACCACCATCGGTACGTGGCGTGCCTCCATCGCGCGCGCCATGGGTACGATCAGGTAGTCGCATAGCGGGATGTGGACGAGGTACACGCCATAGCCCAACGTCGCGATGCTCCGGAAGAACGGCGCCGACAGCGCCCGGTGCACCCAGCTCGCCGTGTCCCCATGGATGAGGAGCAGGAGCCACCCGAAGTACATGATGCTCGTGACCGTCCCCCACGCGAACACGTGCACCATCTGCATATGCTCCTTGCCGAACATCCACGGCTGCACGAGCAGCCAGAGGCACGCAAAGGACATGAGCCCGAGCAGCGCCCGGTGGAACGGCTTGATGAGCCAGCGCGTCACGCGCTCGCCCCACGTGTGGTGGACGAACGCGAGGATGAGCCCCGCCACGAGCGTGTCGAACCGCGTGTGAGGCCGGAAATACAGGGCTTCGTAGAGGGCGAGATCCGTCCAGGGCGCGCGCTTGTAGTAGACCACGAGCCTGATCACGAGCGCCGCGAGCCACACCAGCACCAGCAGCGCGAGCCGGGCCCGGTCGCTCTTCATCCGATGCACGACGAAGAAGAGGATCGGGACCGTCAGGTAGAACTGCTCCTCGAGCGCGAGCGACCAGCCCCAGAACATGATCACGTCGGTGCGCAGGAGCGACATGAAGTTCGTGCCGTAGAGGTACTCCCACGGCAGGTGCCGGAGCTGCGACGCGGTCAGCGAGGTCGTGAGCGCGAGGAACGTCAGCACGACGTAGTACGAGGGGAACGTCCGCGAGATGCGCCGGATGTAGAACCGCTTGAGGCTCTGCGTGCCTGTCTTCGCGAGCGACCGCAGGAGGATCAAGCCGATCAAGAACCCGCTCAGGATGAAGAAGAGATCCATCCCGAAGAACACGGTGAGCGACGACGCGGTGAAGTCGCGATCCAGCCGGATGCCCTGCTCCCCTGCGAAGATCCACGTCACGTGGAACTGCACGACGCTCACGATCGCGAGCACGCGCAGGCCGTGCAACGACGGGTAACGGTTGTCGAGCTTCTCGAGGGAGAGCGCCTTGTTCACGTGCGGAGCCGGGGCTTCGTCTTCGGTGTGCCGAGGGGGAGTGGCCTGCCGTCGAGGTCCTGCCGGGGAAAGACGCGCAGCGAGGCATCGCTCGACTCGCGGAACGCCCGCAGGTGAAGCTGCTCGATGTCGCGATCGACCATCGCCCACTCATATTCGAAGAGCGGGTTATGTGCGTTGCCGAGGCGATCGAACACGCGCCGGCGCTCCTCGAACGAGAGGCGCATCCACGTCCTCGAGACGGGCTTCGGGCCCTCGTTCTCGACGCCGCGATGGACGCAGTATCCATCCATCAGCGTGAGCTCGGCGGGGGCCGGCTGCCAGCGATGCGCCTCGTTCGTATCCGCGACCTGCGCGGCATCCCGAACTCGGCCAGGCTCCAGATCGAGTGAAGACAGCGGAGCACGGGTGACTCGGTGGGCGGCGGCAGCGCGAGATCGCTCGGACGTGCCGTGAGGACGACCGGCGCCACGGTGGTGAAGATCGGCACCTCGTACGTCTTGCCGCGATACGCGAGGGTCTCGACGCGAGCGACTCCCTCAGGCTTGGACATACCCGTGAGCTCCTTTGAGGCTGCGCTCTGCGAAGAAGCGTTTTGCTGCCTCCACGTGGAGCGGGAACGCAAAGACCTCGTCGAGGCCGCCGGGTCCGAAGACGAGGCCGCGCTCCAGTGTCTCCGCATCCCCTTCGTAGGGGCCGAGAGCCGTGACGTCGAGTGAGGCCGCGACGGAGAAGAGGAGGACCCGGTTCGGTCGTGGCGCGGTCGACGTGAACCAGAATGTCGTGAGCGTCTTCGCGTCGACCGTCACATTCGTCTCCTCGAGGATCTCGCGCGCGCCCCCCTCGGCCCACGTCTCGTGGTCCTCGAGAAAACCGCCGACGAGCGCGAGCTTGTCCTTGCCCGGCTGGATGCCACGACGGATGACGAGGAGACCGGTCTTGCCTTCCTTCACGACGGGCACGAGCACCACCGAGACGGGCATCGGGTTCGCCCAGACCTGCGTAGTGCAGCTCTTGCACGTCCGCGGGTACGCAAGTGGCGCCTGGTAGGCGGTGCCACAGAAGGAACAGAACGTGTCACGGATGAGGCTCATGGGGCTCCTGGGCTGGTGAGTTCGCCGATGCGATCGAGGATGTCGAGGTTCGCGAGGAAGGAAGGCTCGTCGGAGAAGCCCCGCGGGGCGCGCGCGGCGAAGGCGCGAAGCTGCGCAGCGTACGGGCTCTCCATGTCGAACGCGATCGCGACGGCGCTCTGTCGCGGCGCACGGTAGAGCAGCTCGCCATCGCCGCGCGCGCCGAGCGTTCCGATCGCCTCGAGCTCGCCCGCTTCGCCGGTCACGAGCACCCGCGAGACGGCACGGTGTGCGACGGAGACGGAGACATGAGCGAGCACGTCGCCGAGGCGCATCGTCACCTCGGCCGCGCGGTCGATCGCTCCGCGCGGGAGGGTGAGCGCGGTGACGTCGATTTCGGCCGCGCCTGCACCGGCGAGCCACATCGCGAGGTCGATGCCGTGCGTTCCGAGCGCGGCGAGGCTCCAGAAGCGCGCGCCCTGTCCCTTCGCACGCCAGCCTTGCGTCGCCGGGTCCGGCCAGGCCCAGCGCACGAAGACGGAGCGCACGGGGCCGACGAGCTCGGCGAGCCGCTCGAACGCGATTCGATGCGCCGCGTGATGGCGCAGGTGATACCCGACCGCGAGATGCACCCCCGACGTGCGCGCACTCGCGACAGCTTGCTCTCCCTCGTTGCGTGAGAGGGCGAGCGGCTTTTCGACGAGGACGTGGAGCCCGGCTCGAGCGGCGCGTTCGACCTGCTCGGCGTGGATGCCGTCGGGGGTCGCGAGGATCACCGCATCGCATGCGCGGGCGTCGATGAGCGCCTCGAGGCTCGGGAACGACGCGACCGAGCCCGCGACGCCGAGCTCGGCGCGGAAGGTCGCCACACCCGTGGCATCGCGCGCGACGACGGCCGTCCATGCGAGGGCTTTCTGCGCGGTCACGGCCTGCAGCGCGCGCCCATGGTGTCGTCCGGCATCCCCGGTCCCCACGAGTCCGACGCGCAACATCACGCCAGGATACAGCGCTCGCGCGACGATGTCGCAGCGAGCGGTACAGCCGATGCATGCCCGGCGATGAAACCGTCATCCCATGGAGGAATCGATGAAGAACGCGATCGTCTTTTGCGCCACATTCGGAGTGCTCGCCGTCGCATGCAACCACGACAATCCTCGGGTCGAATCCGTGACCACGACGGGTGCCGGAGTGGTCGCGAACGACGCCGCCGTGATGCGCCTCACCAACGCGCGGTGCGATCGGGCGCGGGCGTGTAACGAGGTCGGCGAGAAGGAGAAGTACAAGGACGAGGGGGCTTGCAAGCGCGAGAACCAGCACGACCTCGAGGCCGAGCTGCGCGCGAGTGAATGCCCTCGGGGCATCCGCCAGGAGAAGCTGGCGAATTGCGTGGAGGAGATCCGCAACGAGAAGTGCGGCAACATTCTAGACAAGATCAGCCGCATCGCGACGTGCCGAACCGGCGCGCTCTGCATCGACTGACGCTGCGCGCCCACGCGTCGAGATCCTCCGTTTCGAAGCGCCCACCCTCCTCGACTCCGGGCCGCCGCCCCTGAGAGGAAGGCGCTACTGAAACGCTTCGAGGGTCGCCGGACATCGAGGAGCACAAAATGCGGACGAGGAGAGCTGCGATGCAGCCCTCCTCGTCGTCGGCACTCTCGTGCCTCAGGTCGTGTGGTCTTTCTGCCTGCTCAGCGCTCCACCTTCGGGTTGTTGAAGTTACCGCGGGGGACGTCGGCCCAGAGGCAGGTCGGGTCGGAGGAGTTGCTCGCGCACTTCTCCATGAACTTCAGGGCCTGGCCGTACTTGCTCGCCTCCCAGTTGGCGTCGTTGAGGCCGTCCGCCGAGGCGCGGGGCGCCATCCAGTGCGAGTTCTCGAACTTCTTGCCCGAGTCGGTGATGTTCGAGAAGTAATCGTCTCCCGTGCCCGTCGACCACTTGGCGAAGTTCTGGAGCGTTCCACCGGCGAGGCGGTGACAGTTGTTGCAGGCGCCGACCTCGTCGTTGACGAGCTGCTTCGGGATCTGGAAGCCGAGTTTGTCGGCGGCGACGATGTTGTAGGGAGCGGCGAGGTCGGAGATGAGGAAATCGGGGTGCTCGCCGACCTTCGGGACGATGGGCTTGCCGTTCGCGCGCTTGGCGCCGTCGATCCAGGGCGAGTGCGTGAAGGCGCTCTCGCCGTGGCAGGTGCCGGAGCAGTAGTTCTGCACGTTGCTCGACCACACCGCGGTCGACTTCTCGACGTCACCCGGGTGGGGGACCTTCGAGCCGTCCTTGCCGGAGCCGATCGAGTTCTGGAAGAAGCACGTGCGGCCCGTCTTCGGGTTGTGGCCGATCATGGCCATGTCCGTGAACGTCTTCGTCTTCGTCATGCCCTTGCCGTCGTCGGCGACCTTGCGGCAGAGCAGCAACCAGTGCGAGCCCTTGTCGTTCTTCGCCGTCACGACCATCGGGCCGGGCTGCGTCTTGCCGGTCGCGAGGAACATGCCGTGGTCGGCCTTGTCCATGCAACCGTAGCTGCTCGAGTCGGGGCCGAGCTCCTGGCCGGGGCTGCACTTGTCCTGCGCGACGCCGTCGACGGTGACGGGGATCATCGCGCCCTCGACGCCGGGCATCGCGCCGGTCGAGGTCTCGCCGTCCTTGCCGACGAGGTCGCGGCAGTCGAACGTGTCGTACTTGCCTTCGCCGCGCTTCTTGAAGAAGGGAATCTCGCCGAGCTCCTGAACGCAGAGCCGGCCGTACTCGATCTGGCTGGTTACGTTGGTCTCGTCCAGTGTGCCGGCGCCGGCGCCGTTGCCGTTGCCGCCGTTCACACCGGCGTCGTTCTGGACGCGGTTCGGGTCGACGGCGGCGTCGGCGCCGCCGTCACTGAGGTCGCCGGCGTCGCCGGCCATGAAGTGGATGTTCGCGTTGAGCTTCGCGAGCGTGGCTTCCGCCTTGGTGCCCTGGTCCCACGCGTAGGCGAGGTTCGTCGAGAGCTTCGCGCGGACCTTGTCGCCTTTCATGACGCACGCCTCGACGATGGGGTCGGGGCCGAACTTGTTGATGTCGTCCTTCACGGACTGAGGGACGTTGCCGGTCGCCCAGTTCGGGTCGTCGTAGAGGTTCGCGAGGTCGAAGATGGACTTTTCGACCTTCGGGCCCTGGTACACGATCTTCCCGGTGAGCTCGCGCGCGCCGCTGCCTGCGAGTGGGCGCGCCTGCGTGAGGGCGGTGCAGTCGAGGTCCTTCTGCGAGGTGAGCGTCATCTTCCCGCGGCGGACGCGGATGAAGAGCTTCTCGTCGTCCTTGAGGCCGCCGCTCAACGTCGCCTGGACGCGGCCGCTCTTCTCCTCGTAACGAAGGCCGAGGCCGAGAGCGTTGTTCACGCCGGTGATCTGGTCCTCCGTGAGGTCCTGTTCCTCTTCGGCGGGCGCGGCGCAGTGAACGAGGGCCGAACCAGCGGCGACGGCGAGAGCAGCGACGAGACCAAGGGAGCGGAGGTGGCTCGAGGACATGATTGAGGAACTTCAGCACGCTGCGTGCCACCCCTACCCACATCGAACTCACCTACATTCACCGACGAAATGCTGCGCATCTTGCGCTTCCGGGGGAGGAATGATCCAGCGGGTGCGGACGAGCCCCGCGCATGTGAACGGGATGTTCATCAATAATTCCTTATGGATACATCGATTGATCCACCGGATCCTCGCGCACCCACCCCACGCGTGGAATTCCCCCGCGCTTCTCCCGCAAAAATCGGGTGTTCGCCCACATCTGACGACAGGCACACCCCGTGCACTGTCCCTCTGCGGAACTCCATGCGAACCCAAACCGTCGCTCTTCTTTCTGTCCTCAGCCTCGCGGTTCTCGCTGCTTGCAGCGCGGCCCAGGACGACAGCGAGTCTGCCGAGAGCGCGCAGACCGACGAGGACGCCGCCCGCGGCGCACTCCGCGTTCTCGGCGCGAAGATCCAGAACGAGGATCGTACCGACGCGACGTGCCGGAGCTGCCACGACCCGAACAAGCTCACGCTGAAGAAGTGGTCGGACAACTACAAGAAGACGATGGCCTTCATCTCCGATGAAGGGAAGTCGGCCACGGAGCGCATCAACTTCATGCGCCGCAATCCGGAAGACCCCGCGTCCAGCTTCGCGCCCTCGAAGCTCGGCATCCTCACGGCGGGCACGCACTTCACCCCGGGCGCGACGATCGACTCCGTTCGTCACCCCTCCGTCTACAAGGACGCGCAGCTCATCGCGAAGCTCTTCGAGGGTCAGGACGATCTCTACAAGCAGTTCAAGGTCGACACCCTGATGCCGATCGAGGCCACCTACGATCGCCTCAGCCCCTCCGAGTTCGAGCGGGTGATCAGCTGGTTCGACAAGGGCATGCCGAAGCTCGACGAGCTGCTCGTCGAGGAGCCGCGCCCCACGACCTGCACCGACGACTTCGCCGGCCTCAAGGACCACGTCCGCGCGATCAAGTCGACGAGCTGGGCCGCCGTGAACCGCGACTCGCGCATGCCGATGTTCGCTTGCTCGACCGACAACTCGCTCGAATGCTTCAACCAGAAGACGGCCGCCGGTAAGGATATCTTTCCCGAGTCACGCAGCACCGAGAACGGCAAGACCTGGTCGCCGAGCGAGGACAACTTTCGCGTCGTCCGCGAGCTCGACTACAAGACCTTCTTCTGGATGCGCACGAGCGCCGATGGTCGCTTCGTCGCCAACGGCGGCGGACCGCGCATCGATGGCGCAGGCGCCGTCATCGCCGACATCGCCGCTGCCCTCGACCCTGCCGGGCCCAAGACGCGCGACATCAGCGTCAGCGCCAGCTACGACCCGGATTTTTTCCCCGCGAACCAGGGCTTCATGTTCCAGGGCGGCGGCAAATTCTGCTCGCTCTCGCTGCTCAAGAACCCCGCTGTCACGAAGGTCAGCCTCGACGAGCCGCAGTGCTCCAAGCTCGAGTCGGTCGGCCTCTACCAGACGGTCGGACAGGTCAGCGGCGACAACGCCATCAGCGACATCTTCGTCGTGAACAGCACGTTCGCGAGCGACAACCCGGGCCTCACCGCCTCCGACAAAGACCTGCAGCTGACTGCCGGCCCCGAGGCCAGCGTCAATGTTCACGTCGGCGTTGCCCGCGGCAACGACGCGGACGGTGGCTACCAGATCAAGCAGAATGCCTCGCTCCCGACGCCGTTCAAGGGCGACACGATGATGGCGCGCTCCGGTCAGCTGATCGGCAGCCGCGTCGCAGGCGAGACCAAAGCGCTCGGCTACGCGATCGACAAGCTCGTCTTCGCGCCCGGCGGCGACGGCTATCGCTTCAGCCTCACGCCCGCCGGTCGCATCTGCATGCCCGGCAACAAGGCGAACTTCTCGTTCGACGAGCGCTTCCTCGTCACCCACCACTACCTGACGCGCGAGGACTTCGATTCCGACGCCGCATGGGCGCCCTACGTGGGCAAGGGCGCGTCGGACATCTACCTGGCGGACTTCGTCACCGGCAAAAAGACGCGCATCACCCGGATGAACCCGGGCCAGTTCGCCATCTACCCGCACTTCCGCTCGGACGGCTGGATGTACTTCATGGTCCGCGACGCGAACACGAAGAAGGAAACTGTCGTCGCGACGGACTCCACGATTCGCGCGGTCGCCGCGAACCCGTTCTGAAGATACAGGAGCCTTCAGCGCGGTGTCAGCTGAGGACGACGCGCGTGAAGAAGCCCGCGTCTACCCACTCGCGGAACCACACCATGAGGTTGGCTCCGGTCTGCGCGAGCACGTCGGGGTCCGTGCACTCGGCCTCGACCGTCTCTAGAGCTTCGCCGAGGGATTTGCCCTCCACGAGCGGCTCGAGCACGCCGAACATCGCGGGCGTGAGATCCATGCGCCAGAGCTGCATGTCCCTGCGGTAGACGGCGACCGCGTTCGGGGAGGGCGCCGGTATCTCCGGAACTATCTCGTCGATGCGGTGGGCGATGAACACGGCGTTCACCGGGTACTCGAAGCGGAACAGCCGTAGCGCGTCACTGCGGACGAAGCGCGCGCTCGCCCAGGACTCCGGCGGCATTGCCTGGAGGGCCGCGATGTCGAGCGGCGGTGCCGTCTCCGCGTGGAGCACCTCGACCAGCGCCCACTCGAGCGCCGCGAGGTCCGAGGCAAACGGGCCGAGCGCTGCGAAGCCGGGGAAGTCGTCGAGCGCGACCTCGCGACAGAACGAAGCCATGTGGCGCCCGAAGCCGTTGAGGTTCGGTGATGCGGACGGATAGCGGTCGACGTAGGAGCGGCAGAGCGCGGCGAACTGGCCGTCGCCGTCGCGGTCGAGCATCGCCGCGAGGACCGGGTAGTCGTCGAGGAGGCACTCGAAGAGGCGTGCGTGATAGCCGGAGCGATAGATGTCGAAGCGCTCGGCTGCGCTCAGGCGCGGGCCCGCGGTGACATAGCGCTCGACCGCGTGGTCGTCGGCGTCGGCCTCGACGCCGGTGATCGCGTGAACGGTCCAGACCTGCACGTCACGAAGGAGCGTCGGTTTCACGTCGGCTCCGCGGCGGTAATGAACTCCTTCGCGCGGAGCGCGTCGGCGTGCGTGTCCTCGAAGCTCGGGATCTCGGCGTCCCACTCGAGCAGGATGCTCGAGCCCGTCTTGCGATACGCCTCGCCGAGCAGCTCCCAGACCGGATCGATGACCGGCCCGATGTGCGTATCGACGATGTGCGTGCCGTGATTCGTGTGGCCGCTCACGTGGAGCTGGACGACGCGATCGAACGGGATGGCCGCGAGGTACTCGGCAGGCTCGAAGCCGTGGTTGTACGCGGAGACGTAGACGTTGTTCACGTCGAGGAGGAGGGCGCAGTCGGCTTCGTTCGCCAGCGCGGCGAGAAACTCCCACTCCTTCATCGTGTTGCCGGCGTACTCGATGTACGTCGACGGATTCTCGAGCGCGAGCGGCGCCTCGAGGATGTCCTGCACCTGCTGGATGCGGGAGACGACGTTACGGAGCGACTCCTCCGTGTACGGAAGCGGCAGAAGGTCATGGGTGTTCTTGCCCGCCACGCCCGTCCAGCAGAGGTGGTCGGAGACCCAGAGCGCGTCCGTTCGATCGCGGAGCGCCTTCAGCTCGGCGAGATAGGCGCGATCGAGCGGGTCCGTCCCGCCGATCGAGAGCGACACGCCGTGCATCGCGATCGGGTAGCGCTCGGCCACGCGATCGAGGAAATGCAGGGGCCGCCCCTTGGTCTGCATGAAGTTCTCGCTGAGGATCTCGAACCAGTCGACGGCGGGGGCGTGCTCGAGGATGTGTGCATAGTGCACGGTCCTCAGCCCCAGGCCGATGCCGAGGTTCGGAAGCGAGAAGCGATTCAAGGTAGTGCTCCGTAGCTGAAACACACCCGATAGCTCGTGCCGCGGGAGCGTTTGTGCGCTCCCGCGGCTCGTTCGGAGCAGAATCTCAGGCCGTCTTGCAGCCGCCCTGGCCCTTGCAGGCGTTCTGGCCCTTGCAAGAGTTCTTGTCGGTCTTGCAGCCGCCCTGGCTTTTGCAATCGTTCTTGCCCTTGCACGCATGCTTCGCAGCGGGCATGGCGGGGGTCGCGGACGTGCCGGGCGTTGCCGGCATCGCCGTCGAGGGGGCTGCGGGGGCCGCGGGGGTGGCAGACGACGGGTCCGTGACGCCCGGGGCTCCGGGTGCGCCGCCGCACGCCGTAGCGCCGAGAGCGATTCCACCGATGGCCGCGACGAGCAAAGAGTGAGCAATCTTCATGAAGAACCTTCCTTCTCAGACACCCGCCTCGAGGGCCGTGTCTCTATCGTTACGCTTTGTGTTGCTGTTCCGGCGGATAACCACCGGTCCGCGCAGGTTACGCCGGTATTTGCGTGCGGCATAGAATGCGTTGACGAAAGGGGGCCGCAGCCCCCGCTCACGCCGAATCTTCATGGGAAGGAACCGTGCTTCCCATGGGGCACGCGACCAGGTAATCACCGCGCCCATGGCCTACACGTTGAAGTTGCACTCTTCTCCCAAGGGAAAGGAAGAGATCGACGCCCTTACAGGTGCGCGTCGCGATCAGTTCATTGCCGCCGCAAAGGGCGAGATGGAGGGCGCGCCCTGCAAGGTGCCCAGCGACTATTTCAAGTACCTGGCCAAGGAGAACGACGGCGAGGTCGCAGACCAGCGCGCGGAGCTCTGGACCGCGGTGAAGGAGGGGAAGGACAAGCCTCTCTACGACCTCTGGTACTTCCCGGAGGGCGAGAACGGTCTCGTCTTCGAAGCGGGCAGTGCGCGCAAGGCCGGCGTCGAGATCGTCGACGGCTCGTTCGAGGCCGCGGACTCGGCGAGCAAGAAGGCCGAGAAGCTCGCCGAGGAGCTCCAAGACTCGTTCGACGACCGCGACGTCGAGGGCGACGACGAGGACGACGAGGACGAGGATGAGGACGAGGACGACGACGACGACGACGACGATGACGACGACGAGGACGAAGAGGAAGAGGAAGAAGACGACTGAGCGATCCCGCTCGGCGCGGGCGCTGCTCGCGCGTCGCTGACGTTCAGGAGAGCTCTTGCCCGGTCGGGTGGACCTCACGGCGCATCCCCTTCGACGCGGATGGTCGTGACGTCGTCGAGCACGCGGGTCGCACGGGCGCGCGTGTCCTCCTTGCGCGTTCCGACGTCGTTCAGCGGAGCCACCGGCCCTCCGACCACATCAAGCGGAAACCGTTGGCATGAGCGTCGAGGCTCCTGGCGGACGTACGGCTTGTGATCTCCCGAACGCAGGCAGGGGGTCCGGCTGTAAAGCACGGGTCGCGATTTTTCGAACACACCTCCTCTTCCCCCGAAAAAGCGCGGCTAAAGACATCAATTGACGCGCCACGACGTGCTCATCGTCGTCCTCGGGTTGCCAGCGTGCGCTGGCCTAGGTACACCGCCGAGCTCGCGGAGATTCGCCCCATGCCCTCCATCGCCATCACCGGAACCGGACTCTTCACCCCTCCCCACGCCATCTCGAACGACGAGCTGGTCGCCGCGTTCAATGCCTACGTCGCCGCGGACAACGCGAAGAACGCCCATCGCATCGCGAGTGGCGAGGTGAAGGCTCTCGAGGGATCGAGCGCCGAGTTCATCGTCAATGCGTCCGGCATCCGCCGTCGCTTCGCGATGGATCGTGCAGGCATCCTCGACCCCGCGATCCTCGCGCCCCGCCTTGCGGAGCGCTCGAATGAGGAACATTCGATCCAGTGCGAGATGGCGCTCTCGGCCGCGCGCGAAGCGCTCGCGCAGGCGAACCTCGCACCTGCCGACATCGGCGTGGTCATCGTCGCGTGCTCGAACCTCCAGCGCGCGTATCCGGCCGTCTCGGTCGAGGTGCAGGAGGCGCTCGGAACGAAGGGCTTTGCGTTCGACATGAACGTCGCCTGCTCGTCGGCTACCTTCGGCATCAACGTCGCTCGAGACATGGTCGCGGCCGGCAGCGTGAAGCGCGTGCTCGTCGTGAGCCCGGAGATCTGCACCGGTCACCTCAACTTCCGCGATCGCGAGAGTCACTTCATCTTCGGCGATGCATGCACCGCGGTCGTCGTCGAGGAGCTCGAGGGATCGACCGCTGCCGAGCCCTTCGAGATCCTCGGAACGCGTCTCGCTACGAAGTACTCGAACAACATCCGCAACAACTTCGGCTTCCTGAACCGAGCGGCCCCCGAGCATCGCGACGCGAGCGACAAGCTCTTCGTTCAGCAGGGTCGCAAGGTCTTCAAGGACGTCTCGCCCATGGTCGCGGAGCTCGTCTCCTCCCACCTCGACAGCCTCGGGATCTCACCGGGGGATGTGCGACGCATGTGGCTCCACCAGGCCAATGGCACGATGAACCAGTGGATCTCCCGCAAGGTCCTCGGCCGCGACGCGACGGCTGAGGAGGCCCCGTCCGTCCTCGAGGACTATGCGAACACGAGCTCGTGCGGCTCGATCATCACGTTCCACAAGAACCGTACCGGACTCGCGACCGGCGACGTCGGCGTGGTGTGCTCGTTCGGCGCCGGCTACTCGGTCGGCAGCGTCATCGTGCGCAAGGCCGCTTGTCGCGCGTCCTGAGCGCCCTTTAGCGCGCCCGGTCGGAACGCGCCGGGCGGTGGCTTCGTCGTGAGGAACGCCGCCGCGGCGGGGATCACGCCGGAGTCGACGCCGTGCTCGATCTCCGTGCGCAGTCACTCAGGGCGAAGACCGCGCTGTCGGCGCGCGTGAAGAGAACGTGCCGGATCCCCCACGAGGAGTCCGAGACCATCAGCGCTTGGTGCGGCTGCCTGCTGTCGGCAGACTGTTCACGTCGAACACAGGCGTTCCTGCGGCCGGCGTCGCAGGCGCTGCCAAGGCGGCCGGTTCTGCGGCCGTCGTCGTCTTCGCCCTGGAAAGAGCGGAGGTCGTCATGAGGGGAAGCTTGCTCGGGGGCGAGACGCTCGGCGTGCGGGGGCGGGCCGAAGAAGACGCGATCGCCGAGCCTGAGGTCGCGTCGGTGCTCGCGAACGCCGCGATCCCCGCGAGCGCGAGCAACGGGAGGAGCGCCGCGACGAAGAGCCACGAGAAGCGCTTGCGGCGGGAGGCTGCCCGCACGAGGAGAGTCGGCTCGGGGCGGTAGCCGTCGAGCGTCTGGTCGGCGAGCGACCGCATGCGACCGAGGGGGTGATAGAACGCGTCGTCCTCGAGCGCGGTCGGCGACGAGGTCGGTGCAAAGGGCATCGTCAGGTAGCGAGGCGTCGAGGGCGTCGGTGCCGGCGCGGCCGCGGGCATGGGCGTCGCGTAGGCGGGCGGGATGGGCGTGAGCACCCCGGCAGGAGCGGGGGTTGCGGGCCCCGCGGTGTCATCGGTCGGTCTTCGCCCGAGCGACTCGAAGATGTCCCCCGACGACGAAGGCGACGCGGCAGGGAGGAGCGTCTGCGACGAGCGGAGAGGGCCGGGCGGGTTGGCGACGAGCTTCTCGGCGCGGGCGATCGCCGCAGCCATGTCCTGGACCTCCAGAATGTCGTTCGGGTCGAGCTCCTGCGTGGCCCCCGGGCTCTTGCGCGCAAAGGGAAGGGGGGTGTCTTCGCGCAATCCGACGCGGAAAGCATTCCGCGCAACACTGTCGCCATCGGCGATCAGCCTGGATGAGCTGCGAGACGGTTCCAGAGCCTCGGAAGGTGAGAACCTCAACGTGACCGCGTGGTAGCGCGAGAGTCGGGGTCGCGCCAGTCCATAACGGGTAAGATTGGCGCGATGTCCTCCCCGGACACCCCCGCCGTCCCCGCACAGAGCGCCTGGATTTTACGGGTAGACCTGGCCTTCATGGACCGGCGTTTCGGGGCTGGAACCGTCAATCGCCTCCTCGAGAGCGGCCGGGACCATGCCCAGCTGCCCCGGGTGGAGGGGGGCCGGCTCGATGCCGTCCTGATCCGGGACCCCCGCGATGCCCTCCCTGACGCGCGCTCCCTCGATCCCATGGCCACGTCGGTCGCGCTGCGTCTCCGGATCCGCGACGACGACCTCGAGATGGCCTGCGGGTGCTCGCGCGGGCGTCCGTACGTCTGCGAGCACGTCATGC
>JAYSXP010000608.1:0-8522 GCA_043717125.1 Polyangiaceae bacterium
CCTCTGGCCCCCCCGGCGCCTCTCCCCCCTCTCCCGGCCCTGTTTCGTCGGCGCGGCCGGTCGCGGCGGACGTTCCTGGAATCGTCGCCGCCTCCGTGCTCCTCCTCGAAGGGATGAAGGCACGGCTCCGCGTCGGAGCCCTCGAGGTCACGGCAACGCTCGACCCGTCCGTGCACCCCTCCGTCGTGGCGACCGCCCTCACCCGCGGTGAGCGCGTCATCGCGCAGCGCGAGGGACAAGTGTGGGTGGTCCTCGGCGCGCTCCGCACCAGCCCGACGGTCGGCATCGAGGAAGCAGACGAATACGTGATCCGCGCCGCGCGCGTCCGGATCCGCGCCGCCGACGAGTTCACCGTCGCAAGCGGCGCCGCGAGCTTCGCCGTCCGCGCCTACGGGACCATCGAGACCTTCGCCGAGCAGATCACGAGCCGTGCGTCCGCGGTCCACAAGATCGTCGGCCGGATGCTCCACCTGAACTGAGATGCCCCTCGTAAGCCAGATGAAGATGGTCGCGAGTGTCTCCAGTGGACACACGGCGATAGCTCCGGTGGACGTCTGCAAGACGCCCGCACCGCCTGCGCCTCCGATACCGATCCCGTATCCGAACATCGCGATGTCCGCGACCATGGGCCCGGGGTACGCCACGAAGACGATGGTCATGGGAACGCCGGCCTGGACGAAGAAGGGCAAGACCGCCATCTCGAACGGCGACCAAGCCGGCGTGGCCGGTGGGCTCATGAGCAGCAAGATCATGGGAATGTGCGAGGTCGTCATGGCGAGTCCGGACGTCACCATCGAGGGTGGCGGCGTCGTGCGGACGGGCGACATGAGCGACTCGAACGGCTGACGGAGCGAGGAGGCTACGATGCCGGGAAACAAGGGGATCGGTACCGTCGTGTCGGCGGGCGCGCCCGCGCTCGGTCTCTCCGCGAAGGATGCCGCATGCAAGGCGTTCGGCGCCTCGGTGAAGGCGTACTGCGGAACCAAGCCCGAGGATCGCACGGGCACGTTCAACGACTACTTCTTCGAGACCCTCGAGAAGACGAAGCCACTCGGCAGCGCGCTCGCCGAGACCCTCAAGGGCGACGCGACGGTCACGGCGGGCAAGCCCAGCGAGTCAATCGCGGCGGCCGTCGCGCGCGGGTCGGGCAAGAGCGCGGGGGCGGCGCGGCGTGTCCTCGCGACGAACGCGGCGACGAAGGGCGCGCCGAAGAGCCCGAGCCTGTCGGCATGGGGGAAGCTCGGCGCGGCCTGGCTCGACACCGAGCCACCCAGCGCGAAGCCGCGCTTTCCCGTGGGCACGCTCGACAACTCGCCCATCGAGGTGAAGGCTCCGACCGACACGTACGAGCCGGGCAAGCTCGAGGACTACCAGCACGTGAGCCGCGACACGAAGGTCGTCGAGGTGGGCTGCGAATCGTGCGGCGAGGACTGCGCGAAGGGAAACGGTGGCTGAGCGATGGCGATCCATCCCCACCTCGAAGGCGTCGAGCTCGACATCGCGTACCGTGCGAGCGCGGAGCCGCAGCTCGTCGACATCGGCATGAAGCTGGGCGGACCGGCGGAAATTCCTCTCGCCCCGTGGGCGATCGGGTCGCTCGTCGAGTGCGTCAATCGCGGGCTCGCGGGCGGCACGGAGCTCGCGCCCGAGACAGGGCGCGCGAAGCTCGAGGCGGGGCCCACGGGAAAGGACGAGCCCAGCCCGGACGAGCTCGGACCGAGCTACGCCTTTCGCCTCTCGTTCGCCGGTGTCTCGCCGCGCTTCCTCCGCACGATCGTCGAGCACCTCGCGGCGTCCGGAGCGCCGCACCCCGTGCGGGCGATCTCGATCGTCGGAACGCTGCCGCCCGACGGAGGACCGCTCTCCGTTCGCGAGGGCGACCTCGCACGCTGGCTCGGCGACGCCGACGCGTACCCCGGAGCGTGGGGCACGCCAGGGTTCCCCGTCACCACGAAGGCGATCCCGCGCGGCGCGACGGTCAAGGTCACGCTCGCGTCCGCGCACGTCTCTGACGTGGCGGCCGACCTCGAGGAGACGTTCTCCACCTGGCAGGATGCGGTCCTCACCTACCCGGACGCGAAGCTCCGCGGCCGCGGCGTCATGGATCCACACGGCTCGTTCGCGCGGACGCGGACCGACTTCTACGCGAAGGTCGGGCTCTTCGATCACGCGCGCGGGCCGACGCGCCGCGCGCTCGTGAACGCACTCGCCGGGTTTCATGCGCGCGTCGCACGCATCGCGGCGGTCGAGATCGCGATGCCCTGAATGAGCCGTCTCGTACAGGGTGATGTCGTCGGAGGCGACTTCGAGATCGTTCGTCTGCTCGGCGAGGGCGGAATGGGCTCGGTCTACGAGGTGCGCCAGCGCAGCACGGGCGCGCTGCGCGCTCTCAAGACGATGCTCCCCGAGCTCGCGCGCGACGAGGGCTTCCGGAACCGGTTCGCGCTGGAAGCGCAGATCATCACGAAGGTGGACAGCGAGCACGTCGTTCAGGTGCTGTCCGCCGGTATCGACACGAACCACGGCGTGCCGTGGATCGCGATGGAGATGCTCAAGGGCGAGGACCTCGCGACGCGGCTCGCGCGAACCGCACCGCTCGACTACGACACGACCCGTGAGATCTTCGCGCAGATAGGGCACGCGTTCGCCGCAGCGCACGCCGCCGGCATCGTTCATCGCGACCTGAAGCCCGAGAACGTCTTCGTCTGCGAGGCGCGAACGTCCACGCGCTCGGTCACGGTGAAGGTCCTCGACTTCGGCATCGCGAAGGTCCTGACGGGCTCGATCGCGACCACGACCAAGGCGATGGGCTCGCCGCTCTGGATGGCGCCCGAGCAGACGATCCAGGACGGTGGCATCGCGCCCGCGACGGACGTGTGGGCGATCGGCCTGCTCGCGTTCTATGCGCTCACGGGCAAGTTCTACTGGCACGCGGCGAACGGCGTCGGCGGCACGCCGACTACCCTCATGCGAGAGATCACGCTCGACCCGTTCGAACCGGCGTCCGTGAGGTCGAAACGGTTCGGCGGCGCGACGCTCCCGCCGGATTTCGACGCATGGTTCGCGCGGTGCATCGACCGCGAGCCTGCCCAGCGCTTCAAGGACGCCGGCGAGGCGATACCTGCGCTGCTGGCGCTGCTCGCCTCCGCCCCGAAGCGAGAGGAGCGCGCGATCGAGCTCGCCGTCACGGATATCGCCATCTTGTCTGGCGCCCACGGCGGGAACGTCTCCGGAGCACCGAACGCGAACGCAACTTCCGACGCAGAGCCCGAAGCCACGGGTCCAGGTGGGACGCTGCTCCTCGCGCCGCCGGAGACGCCGCTCATCGCTCTCAACGGCACCGACATGGGGTTCGCGAACACGAACGCGAGCTCGCGTGCAAGCACTGCGACCGCTCCGGTGCTCGGCGGTACCTCGCGCGGTCTGGTTGCACTCGGCGCGATCGCGGCGATCTTGGCTGCGGCGGGCACGGGAGGCTTCTTCGTCTACTCGAGGACGCAGCATCCTGGCGACACGACCACGTCGTCGTTCCCACTCTCGAGCAGCGCGATGCCGAGCGCGTCCGCGTCCGCGGGGAGCGCGCCCGATGCGTCTCGCCTCGACCAAGCAGACGTCACTCGGGCGCGCAGCGCGAAGATGATCACCATCGCGGGCGAGACGTTCACGATCGGCAGCACGAAGGGAGTCGCGGACGAGAGCCCGCTCCAGGTCTCCGTCGCCGCGTTCGAGATGGACGTGTCAGAGGTCTCGACGTTCGCCTACCTCACATGCATCGAAGCGGGCGCGTGCAAACCGACCGCCACGTTACCCGGATGCAACGCGAGCGACCCGACCAAGCGAGATCATCCGATCAACTGCGTGGGCTACGTCGATGCAAAGGCGTACTGCGAGTGGGTCGACAAGCGTCTGCCGTCAGAATCGGAATGGGAGCTCGCGGCCCGCGGCAAGAAAGGCCGGCGTTATCCGTGGGGCCCTTTGCCGCCCGCGGCGCAGCTCTGCTGGAAGCGCGCTTCGAGCGACAAGGCGCCGCTAGGTACGTGCGCCCTCGGTGGTTTCCCCGCGGGCAAGACCCCCGAGGGGCTCGAGGACATGGCCGGGAACGTCTGGGAGTGGACCACGAGCCGGTACTGTCCGTATGCACATCCCAATTGTACGGACGAGCGGCGGGTCGCGCGGGGCGGCAGCTGGGCGAGCGGGAGTCCTGATCTCGTGGCGCCGACCGTGAGGAACGAGGCGTTCGAGACGGATCGCGGAGCGTCGATGGGGTTTCGCTGCGCGCGGCCACTCTAGTACTGGGCATCTCGAAGAGGGCCACGGGCCCTTGCACACGGGCGACAGGAGGGGCCAGTCAGCGATCGATCTTGACGTCCTGCGACGGGGCGCGGAGGTCGAGCAGCGTGCCGACCTTGATCTCGTCCGGCGAGCCGACGTGCGCCTGCGCGAGGACCTGATCGACCGTGAGCCCGACGGTGGCGGCGATCTGGCGAACCGAGTCCCCGGCGACCACGCGATAGAGCACGCGCGTCATCGCAGATTTGCTCGGTGGCTCGGTTTTTTCTGCACTTTCCGGCCGCGCGGGCTTCTCCGCCTTCTCCGCCTTCTCCGCCTTCTCCGCCTTCTCCGCCTTCTCCGCCGTCTCGAGCGTGACCGTGCGCTCGCCCTCGTCACGCGAAGGCGTCGTCGTCTTGCTCGCCTTGTCGCGTGCCTCCTCCGCGTCGGCGATCATCGAAGAGAGCCTCGCGCGGGCCTGCTCGATGCGTGCCGCGAGGCTGCGCCGACCTCTCCGGCGCGGCGCGACTCGCGCGTCGCCGGTGGCGGCGCCACCCCGCGTCGCGGTCCGCTCGAGCCGCGAGCTGCCGGTACGGAGGTCGTCCTTGCCCCAGTCGAAGTCCTCCGAGACCTGCGCCGCGTCGTCACCGTCGGCCGCGAGCCTGGGCAGCATCGTCCGCGCGCGCGCGAGGCCTGCTGGCGGCACGTGCAAGGTCCACGTCGCTCCGCGCTTGGGAGCGACGTCGGAGAGCAGCTCGGGGTTGAGATCGCGCAGCGTGCGGAGGCTCGTACCTGCTGCACGCGCCGCGAGAGCGAGGGAGGTTCCGCCAGGCACATCGAGCTCGGTCGCGTCGACCGGAGCCGCGCGCTCGACGCTCGCGAACCCGAACGCCTCGAGGTTCGCGAAGATCATCGCGGCGGCGAGGACCTTTGGCACGTAGTGCGCGGTCTCCTTCGGAAGCGCGCCTGGAGACTCGGCGAGCGTCCAGAAGTCGTCGACGTCGAAGTCGTCGAGGCGGTTCTGCAGGCCGTCGAAGCCGAGGTTGTACGCCGCGAGCGCGAGCTCCCACGAGCGAAAGCGCTGGTAGAGATCCGAGAGGTGATGCGCCGCCGCTTCGGTCGAGCGCCAGATGCTCACGCGCTCGTCGACCGAGCTCTCGACGGTGAGCCCATAGGCGCGCGCCGTGCTCGGCATGAACTGCCAGAGCCCGACGGCGCCCGCGGTGGAGACGGCCTCGGTGGAGAATCCGCTCTCGATGAACGCGACCGCGATGAGCTCCTGCGGGAGACCGAGCTCGCGCAGCGTCTTCGCGATGACCTCCTGGTAGCGACCGCTGCGGCGGAGCGCTTCGAGGAACGTCTTGCGGCCCTCGTGGTCCTCCGTGAAGTAGCGGATGTACTTCTGGACCTGCGGATTCGAGGGGACGTGCAGGTCGGGCATCTTGAGCCCGCCGAAGCCCTCGGCCGCGCCGTCGTGACGCCGGCCCTCGTCGACGTCGCCGTGCGATCCCTGCCCCATCGTGCGCGTCGCGCACTGGGCGCCGCCTCGCGAGACGGACATCGCCGCGCTCCTCCAGACGGGCGGCTCGACCTCGCTCGGATCGCCGTAGCGGGTCGCACCGGTCAGCTTCTGGAGCGACGGCGCGATCGGACCGCGCTCGCGGACGTGCCGATCGCGGGTGTCCGGAGGTGCAGGCGGGGTGGCCGCGTAGACCGTCCCGTCGCGACCGACGCCTTGAACGGAGCCAACCATCAAGCCCCCGATGAAGAGGCCTGCAGCGGCGAGTATGGGACGGCCTGCCATTGGGGTGGGAGGTTTGCATACATTAGAACCGCCGGCATAAATAGTGGGACTTTCTCCGGTGTCGCTCTGTTAAGAAGGAGGGTGCCTGTGCCGAGCCTCTCTCCAATGGCCGAGCCGATCGCCAGGAGCGCGGCCGGGACGCCCCTCGCCTTCGCTGTGCTCGGCTTCGCGTTCCATCTCGAGCCGCTCGTCGCCGCGGACGGAGAGAGCCTCGCGAAGGCGTGTGACCGCCTCGCCGCGGCGAGCGGTGCGTCGCTGCGCTGGGCCTGGAGCTCGGTGCACGGTGAGGTCGAGCGCTTCGATCATGCCGCGCTCGATCTGATCGCGTCGTTTCCCGCACAGCTCGTCGTTCCGCCGGACGTCGCGGCGCTCGCCGAGCCGCGCGCGCGCGCCGGGGCGATGGCGATGACAGCAGCCCACTTTGATAAATTCGGAGTCGCCTGCCACGGCGGTGCCGAGCGAAACGTCGCCTCGCCGTTCACGCTTCGCTTCTTCGCAAACACCATGGCCGACGGTGATGCGCTCCGCGCCGACGCGATGCTCATGGCCACCGTCCCGCTGACCACGCCGCCCGAGGAGCTCGCCGCGCTCGCCACCGGCGTTGCTGGCGATCTCCGGATCCGATGGGGAGCCGCCGGCCTTACCTACGGCGCATGGGAGCTCGATCGATACGGTGAGACGCGCGACGCGGTCTACGCCCACGCTCGCCGCTATCCTGGCTTCGACGTCGGGCAGCACGCGACGTGGATGCGCGCCTTCCACGACCGGCTGCGCACGGTGAGCTGGCTCACGTTCCTCGGCAAGGATCTCACCGGCCTCCTCCGCGCCGCGGGTGACGCGCTCGCGAGCGACGATCTCGTGGGGATCGAACCGTGCGGCGAGGGCGTGGTCCTTCGCGCGGGCGCAAGGCCCGAGCCCGGAGACACCAACCGCCGGCGCATTCCCGCGGCCTACGCTCGCGCCGACCAGCGCGTGCGCGCCGTACGCGCTGCGGAGGGGCTTCACTTCTACGCCCCGTGGTCGAGCTCGACGACCGAGCAGTGGCTCCGTCGCTTCGAGGGCGCGTGAACGTCCAGAACCGTACCGACGGCAAGCACCTCGCGCTCCCGATGAAGGACCGCGACGGAAACGGCCGCGTCGTGGTTGTTGTAAAATACACGTACCACGTCACTGCGCGAGGCGCGATCGAGCGCGACGACGACGGCGTCGCACCGCACGCGATCGACGTCCCGAACGGCGAGGATCCGGCGGCGAGCAGCATCAAGATCCCCTCGGACCTCTTCGAGCACAAGCCCGGCACGGATGTCGTGCTCACCGCGGATGCGCATCCGCGCGCGCAGAGCGGGGCGCCCCATGTCGACGTCTCGCTCCGCATGGGCCCGATCGCGAAGACGGTTCGCGCCTTCGGCCTGCGCGTCTGGCAGCGCAGCATGCTGGGCGGCGTCACGCCCGGCCCCGCGCTGCCGATGCGCGAGCCGCTCCCGATCGTCTACGAGCTCGCATGGGGTGGGGTCGACGTCTCGAACCCGGACAAGCCGCTCTCCGAGCCGCGCAACCACCTCGGACGCGGAATCACGCGCGAGCCAGGGAAGCTCGTCGGTCAGGCCGCGTCGCAGCTCGAGCTCGTCGACAAGGCCAACGTCCCGGCATCCTTCGGCCCCGTCCATCGCCACTGGGCGCCACGCGCCGCGTTCGCGGGCACCTACGACCAGGCATGGATGGACACGCGGATGCCGCTCCTTCCGCTCGACTTCGATCCTCGCTTCAACGTCTCGGTGCCGCACGATCAGTGGTCGCCCACACCGCTCGTCGGCGACGAGCCGATCGAGATCACGAACGCGACCGAGGACGGCGTCTGGCGCGTGCAGCTCCCGCGCGAGGCGCCTGCCTTCTCGAGCATTATCGCCGGCGAGCGACGGACGCATGCGACGCACCTCGACACGGTGGTGATCGACGCGCGAGAGCGGCGCCTCGAGCTCACCTGGCGCGTCTCGATCCTCGCGCCGCCAAAGCTCGAGAGGATCGACGAGATCCGCATCCAGCCGGGCCGGAGCTGAGATGACGCCTCGCGGAGATCTCGTGGTCGTGGGCGTGGGCGCGCGCGTCGCGACCGGCCTCGATGCGCTCACGACCGCCATGAGCCTGAGGGCGCGCAAGTCGTTCGTCCGGGAATCGCGCTTCGTCGATCGCGCGGGTGAGCCGATCGCGCTCTCGTTCGTGTCGTCGATCGACGACGAGGTCGTCGGCCGCGAGCGCTTCGTCACGCTCGCGGGGCCGGCCATGCGCGAGGCGATCGAGGGCTGGGCGCGCGCGCGCTTCACGTCGCGCGGGCATCCGATTCCCGCGATCCCGATGCTCCTCGCGACGCCCGCCGAGGTGGATCCGTCGGATCCGCGCGGCGCCAGGCTTATGGTCGCGCTCGCCGAGCGCTCCGGCATCGCGATCGATC
>JAYSXP010000609.1:0-8516 GCA_043717125.1 Polyangiaceae bacterium
CGGCCCGCCAGGGTCGCTTCCGTGTATAGTGCACATGCCGACGTCTGGCTCGGTGGGACGTCCGTGCCCCGCATGGCCCAGCTCCGCGGCCGCGCGCAGCGCGATGCGCCGGAGGGAGGCGTCGCGGTCGGGGACTGGGCGCTCGTCGCCTCGGCGTCGGAGGGCTCCGAGGACGTCGTCATCGAACGCATCCTCCCGCGTCGTAGCGCCTTCGTCAGGCAAGCTGCGGGCGAGCGCTCCGAGCCCCAGGCGATCGCCGCGAACGTGGACCGCGTGCTCATCGTCACGTCGGCCGAGGGGGACTTCAACGCGCGGCGGCTCGAGCGCTACCTCGTCGCGATCGCGAGCAGCGGCGCCGAGGCGGTGATCGTCCTCGCGAAGGCGGACCTCGCCCACGACATGACCGGCGTGGTCACCGAGGCGGCGAAGCTGGCGCGCGTCGTGACGACGAGCGCGCGAACCGGTATCGGCCTCGACGAGCTCCGGGCGCTCATCTCGCGCGGCACGACGGCGGCGATGGTCGGCTCCTCGGGCGTGGGCAAGTCCGCGCTCGTCAATGCGCTGCTCGGTCGTTCGGCTCAGCACGAAGGCGCCGTCCGCGCGTACGACAAGCGCGGTCGGCACACGACGACGAAGCGCTCCTTGTTCGCGCTCCCCGACGGAGGGCTGCTCGTCGACACGCCGGGGATGCGTGAGCTCAAGCCGTGGCAAGCGGGCGCGTCGGGCGACGAGGACCTCGAGGGTGCGTTCACCGACATTTCCGATCTTACGGCCTCGTGCAAGTACACCGACTGCAGGCACGTTGCGGAGCCAGGCTGTGCAATCCGTGCTGCCGTAGCGGCGGGGACGCTCGATGCCGAGCGAGCCGCCTCGTGGGAGAAGCTCGAGCGCGAGCGAGGCGAGCGGAAGGCGCGTCAGAGCGTGTTTGCGCAGCTTCAGGAGAAGCGCCGCGCGCTCTCTGGCGCCGTCTTGCTCCGCAAGCGCTCCGCCGCGAAGCGCGGGCGCTAGCGGATCGCTCAAACGCGCGAGACGATCGTGGCGATCACATACAGCGCGAGCGCGGCGCCCCAGATGCCCGCACGGATGCGCATCTGACCGCGCCACGCCCAGTACGCGCCGAGCGGCGCGATGAGCAGCGCGGCCGCGGCACGCCATCGAGGCGTGCGGACGGCTAGGCCGTACACGATCGCGACGTGCGCCGTGATGAACAGCGCAAACGCGAGCACGAGCGTCACGATGACGACGAGGTCCTTCACTCGGCTCTCATGGTAGGCGACCTTCTAGTCGAGAGGGAGGGCATCCGGGGTCCTCATCGCATCGCCGATGCCCGCGTCCGGAAGGAGTGTGGTGTCCGGACCGTCGCTGGCATCGGGGAGCACCGGCGGCGTGTTGAGCGGTACGTTCGGCGTCGCCCGAAGGGTGTCGCCTTCGGCGTTGGTCACCGCGCCTCCTCGTGTTTTCCCTGCGGCGAGCGGCGCCGGCTCCGGCAGCTCCCGGAGTTTGTCGTCGCGCCACCGGCCCTCCGCAACGTAGAGGGTCCCGCTCCGGTCGCGGCTGCTGGTCCACGGCGAGTAGCGCGCGTTCGCGGGAGCCATCACCCAGCGACCGCGCTTCCACGCCCAGCGCTCCGTCTGCCACGTCCACTCGCCGTCGATCCACACCGCGCCGCTCTTCGGCGACGTCGGCACGTACTCGACCCGCGCGGGCGGCGGCGGAAACGCGACCTGCTGCAGTGCCTCCGTCGGTTGAGCGACGTACGGCGGAGCAGGGAGACGCGACGCGCCACACGCGAGCAGCGCAGCCGCGAACGAGACCCCCAGCGCGAGCCCGAGCCCAGGACGACGCATCGGCGCCAGCTCGAGCACATCTCGTACCACCGAGGCGTCGCGTCTCCGTTGTCGCAGCAAGACGGTTGGTGTCGACCTTGCACCGCGCCGGTCGCGTTGATGTCTCGTTCGTCGCTCGCCTCCGATTGGCTTCTGCTCGGAGTGTTCGTCGCCGCGATCGCGGTGCTCGGTGGCTGCAAGACCATTCCCAACGATCGCTCCGCCGTGAACGAGGTGCAGGTCCGCGGCACCGACAAGCTCGAAGACGACGACGTGAAGGACAAGATCGCGACCACGGAGTCGCCGAAGTTCCTGATGCTCTTTCGCGGCATCCTCTTCGAGTACGCCCTCTTCGATCGCTTCGTATTCCAGCGCGATCTCGCACGCGTCGAGGCGTTCTATCGCTCGAAGGGGTACTACGAGGCGCACGCGCGCGCGGGCCGCATACACCAGCTCGACGAGAACCACGTGCGCGTCGAGGTCGTCGTGGAGGAGGGGCCCCCCGTGGTCGTGAAGACCGTGCACGTCGACGGGCTCGATGGGCTCCCCGCACCGATCGCCGAGGGCGCCCGCCGCGCCGCCGCCCTGGGCCATCCGCTCGACAAGCCGTTCGCAGAGGAAGACTTCAAGAAGACGGAAGGCGACGTTCGCCGCGCCCTCAGCGACCACGGCTACGCCTACGCGAAGGTGAAGAGCGACGCAGCGGTCGACATCGTCACGCATGCCGTCGACGTCGTGGTCGTCGTGGAGCCGGGAGCGCCTTCGGTCTTCGGCGAGGTTCGCATCGAAGGGCTCGGAACGCTCCCCGAGTCCCAGATCAAGCGCACGATCGACATCATTCCCGGGACGCCGTACTCCGAGAAGGAGCTCGATGACGCGCAGCAAGCGCTCCTCGACCTCGGTGTCTTCGCCTCCGTCGAGCTCACGCCGGAGCTCCCCGAACCTTCCGGTCCGGCGGTCGTTCCCGTCCGCGTGAAGCTCGAAGCGTCGCGCCTCCGCACGATCAAGCTGGGCGGAGGCCTCGAATTCGATGCGTTGAAGACCAACGCGCACGGGCTGATCGGCTGGGAGGATCGCAATTTCTTCGGCGGTCTACGTACGTTCTCCGTCCAGTTCCGACCAGGCGTCGTCTTCTATCCGGTGCGCGTGAACAACCTGGTCGTACCGACGAAGTTTCTCCTGGAGGAGCGACTCCGTCTCGAGCTTGCGCAGCCGAGCTTCCTCGAGGCGCGTACCCGTGCCGTCGTACGGCCCGAATTCAACATCTACCCGGTGCTGGTGAACCCGAACCCGCTGCCCGACGCGCGCGTCATCGGCTACGGCGAGTTTCGGAGCTCGGTCGGTCTGGAACGCACGATCGGGCGCTTCTTCGGCTCGATCTCGCACAACACGCAGGTCGCGTACCCGTTTGCGTACGTCAACGCGAAGGACCCGACGCTCGGACTCGTCATCATCTCCTACCCGGAGCTCTACACGACGCTCGACTTCCGCGACGACAAGGTCCACCCCAGCAAGGGGCTCTTCCTCGGCAACTCGCTGCAGGTCGCAGGGCAGATCTTCGGGGGCGACGCGAACGACTTCAAGATCCAGCCCGAGGCGCGTGCTTACCTCCCGCTCTACAAGAAGAAGCTCGTCTTCGCGACGCGTGCCTCGGTCGGGCTGCTCGAGTCACAGAATTACGGCAAAGTGGTGCAGCAGGGGCCGAGCACCGGCACGGAGGCGCCCAGCGCCGATCGCACCAAGGACTACCAGCTCACGTTCTTTCGCGGCTTCTTCTCGGGCGGCCCGAACCAGAATCGCGGCTATCCGGTCCGAGGTATCGGTCCCTATGACATCGTGCCGTTCCTCACGCCGGAGATCGAGGCCGGCAAGGTCAACGCCGAGTGCGCGAGCGGTGCGGGCGCGATCCTCGACCGATGCCGGACGCCCACCGGCGGCTTCACGCTGTGGGAGGGCTCCGCCGAGGTCCGCTACGCGATCACGGGGCCACTCTCGATCGCGACGTTCTGCGACGCGAGTGACGTTTCGCCACAGACGAACGACTTTCGCTTCAATCACCTCCACCTGTCCTGCGGTGCAGGCGGACGTTATGACACGCCCGCCGGCCCCATCCGGCTCGACATCGGCTACCGCCTTCCGGGTCTGCAGGTGCTCGGAGGGCTGACGGCGGACGAGCGAGCGCCCGACGCGCTGCTTGGCATCCCAATCGCAATACACATCGGCATCGGAGAAGCCTACTGATGCCCCGTCGAACCAGCCGTGCCCGTGCCGTGCTCGGGACCGTCGGTGCGGTCGTCGGTACGACGGTCACATTCGTCACTGGAGCGGCCGCCGCCGCCGTCCTGCACCTGAATGTCCCTGCTTCGCGCAGGCTCGTGGTGACGCGGGTGAACGCGGTGCTCCGCGAGCAGCTCGCGGGCGAGATCGTGATCGAGGGCATCGACGAGCTTGGGCTGCGCGGGGTCTCCGGCGTGCGCGTCCGTGTGAAGGATCCCGACGGCGTGCAGGTCCTCTACGTCGACGACGTCCGCGTGCGCATCCAGTCCCTCGCGACGGCGAGGTCGTTCGTCTTCGGGAAGGGAGACATCGTCGTCGCCGTCGACGCCGCTTCGATCGGCAAGGCCGACGTGTCGATCGCCGGCGATGCCGCGGGCAACGTGCGCCTGGCGAACGCCTTCGCCGAGAGGACACCGAGCCCGAAGAAGCCCAAGGACCCGAGCGCGCGCGGCGTGCGGGTCGAGGCGCCCTCCGTGCGTCTCACTCACGCGTGGGTCCACGGTCAGCTTCCCGGAGCGCCACCGATGGACGCCGACGTCGACGAGCTCGTTCTCGGCGCCCACTACGACCCGAGCTCACTCCGCGCCGATCTCTCGCGCGTCGACCTTCACGCGCGAGGCCTCCCGCGAGCCGTCGACCCGAAGGGGCGTCTCGTCGCGCACCTTGCGATGCCGTCCGCCACCGGTCAGGAGCTCGGCATCGAGGCTGCGTTCGACGGGCAGATCGCCGGCATCGTGTCCTCCGCACACGCAAGCATGGACGGCCGCAAAGTGGAGGTCGTCGTCGATGGACGCGACACCACGGGTCAGGGAATGCGCGCGACGTTCGGTGAGCTCGCCATTCGCGACGATGTGACGTTGCACGGCGAAGCGCACGGTGAGCTACCGAAGGTCGCCGCGAAGGCGAACGTGCACATCGGTCGAGGGACGGCGGACCTCGCTGCCGATCTCGATTTCAGCGACGGCACCAAGGCCGAGGCGCGCCTTCTTGTCCGCCACACCGACCTCCGCGCCATCGTCGCGTCGGCGCCCGCGTCCGATATCGGCCTCGACGCCTTAGCGAGCGTCGCGATCGCGAAGAACGGATCCATCCGCGCGACAGGTACCGTCGATACGCTCGCCGGCAGCGTTGCGGGCGAGGAGCTTCCGCTCCTCCACGCTCGTGTCGACTTCGCGAATGGCGTCGCGCACGCCGTCGGCACCCTCGTCGATCCACGCGGGAGCGCGGACTTCTCGGTGACCTCGCGCGGTGACGTGGTGGACGGCAACGTCGTCGTTCGCGTGGCGGACCTCGCCCGCCTGCCTGCGTTCGGCGCCTCGAAGCTCGGCGGCCACGCGGTCGTGACCGCGGACGGAGCCATCGATCTCAGCACGAAGACGTTCGCGGCGCGTGCTCATGGGAAGGGCGGCGCGATCGCGTACGGTGCAGAGAGGGTCGACGACGTGACGCTGGTGGCCAGCGCGCGAGGAACCATCGACCATCCGGTGGTCGACGTCGGTGTTCACGCTACGACGATCACCGCGGGGGGACAGCAAATCGGCGTCGCCGACCTCCGCTCGCGCATCGAGCCCGGCGCCGTCACCACGTTTCGCAACGCCCGCGTCGACATGGTCAAGGAGGGCGTCACCCTCGGCGCGAGCGCGGACCGCATCCAGCTCGCCGGCTCCCGCGTCGTCGTCGAGGGGGCGGTCGTCACGGGGCTCGGCGAGCCGCTCAAGGCCAGTGTCACCGGCAGTCCGAGCGAGCTTCGGCTCGAGGTCGATGCCCCCGACATCGACCTCCCGCGCGTGGCGCTCGTCGCCGGTCGAGCGAACGCCGTGCGAACCGGTCACCTCTCGGTGAAGGGTAACGTTTTCCTCACGCCGAAAGGCTCGACGGGCGACCTCCACGCGGCCGTCACCTCGTTCTCCGCCGCGAAGATCGACGCCGCCTCGATGACGCTCGACGGGGCCTTCGACGGAAAGCGCCTCGCCCTCGACGTGAACACCGAGATGGCCGACGCCGGACGCTTCCGGCTCGTGACGAAGGACATCGTCCTGGGCGGCAGCCCGCTCCAGCTAGCCTCGTGGAAGCGCGCGCACGGGGGCGCCAGCTTCGAAGGCAGCTTCGACATGGCGAAGGTCGCGACACTGGTGCCCGAGGAGATGAGGCCGTTCGGCGAGCTCCGTGGGACGGGCGTCGTCGCCGGCGCGGTCCTACGCGACAGCGGTGACGTTCCGCCCGAGCTCAGCGTCCACGTCCACACGCGCGACCTCGTCGTGGCGGGGAAGGGAAGCCCCGAAGATTTTCACGACGTGCAGCATGCCGAGCGCGTCACCGGCGTCCAACCCTGGCGCAGCGAGGGAGTCGACGTGTCGTTCGATGCGCGCGTCGACGCGAGGTCGGGCGCCGCCGAGGTCGCGGTCCACGTCGTCGACAGAAAGGGCACATTGGTCGCGCTCGACGTGAAGGCCGACCTCCCCTACCGCGAGAGTCTCGCCTCGCCGTCGCGGGCGCAGGATCTCCTCGCCCACGCGCCGATCAGCGCACGGCTCGTCGTGCCGAAGCGCTCGCTGTCCGACATGCCGCAGCTCACCGGCCTCCGTACGATGGGCGGAACGATCGAGGGAGACCTCACCGTCGTCGGTACGATGCTCGAGCCGCGTGTCGACCTCGTCGCGCACGCGCGGACGCTCCGCTCTCCGTCGCTCGCCCAAAAGCTCTCGAGCGACGTCGACGTAGCGTTCGGTTACGACGGAGAAAAGGGCGATCTCGTGGCGTCCGCCTCGTCCGAGAAACGCAAGGTGCTCGACCTTTCGGCGCATGTCGACGTCCGCTCACGCGACCTCTTGCAGCCGACGGGCGCGCCGCTCGACTGGACCGGGTCGGCGAAGGTGAAGCTCGCGAGCTTTCCGCTCGAGAGCGTCGGGCCGCTCGCCGACCGGCGCATCCGGGGGCACGTGACCGGAGAAGCCTCGATCGACGACCTGCATCGCGACGCCACCTTGCATGCGCAGCTCTCCGTCGACCCGCTGAAGGTCGGGCGCGCCGTCTACAAGAGCGGCAACGTCACGCTCGACGCGCGCGGCGGCAAGGTCCTCGCGAGGGCCCGGCTCGACCAGACGGACGGCTACGCCGACCTGCGCGCGACGACCGACCTCGCGTGGGGTGCGGCGCTCACACCGACCCTGGACCCTGCAGCGAACGTCGAAGCCCACCTCGACGCGAAGGGGTTCCGCGCCGCTGCGCTGCTGCCGTTCGTCCACAACGTGTTCAACGAGCTCGACGGGCGGATCGACGCCGACGCGACGGCGAAGCTCGGCGGCGGCAAGGATGCCACGCTGGAGGGTAAGGTCGTCTTCCACGACGGGACGCTCCAGTTCGTCGCGGTCGGCGACGAGCTCAAGGACGCACGCGCGACCGTCACGTTCCGGCCCGGCGGCGTCATCGCGATCGATGACGTGTTCATGCGCGCGGCCGACGGCGAGCTCTCGGCGAAGGGGACCGTGAAGACCCGTGGCCTCGCCCTGGAGTCTTTCAGCGCGAACCTGCACGTCCCGAAGCACAAGCCGTTCGACATCTCCGCGCAGGGGCAGCCCATCGGCGCCGTTACCGGTGACGTGCTCGTCGGGGCGACGGCGAGCGAGGACGGCAAGCAGCTCAACGTCCGCGTCGACGTTCCGACCTTGAGCGTGACGCTTCCGCAACGCACGAAGTCGGGCGTGCAGGTGCTCGAGGACAAACCGACCATCCGCGTCGGCACGTTCCGGGACGCCAAGACGTTCGTGCACCTCCCCTTCGACAAGGACGACCTCGTGCCGCCGAGCGCGGTTCCGCCCGCTCCAGCAACGCTCGTCGACGCCGACATTCGTCTCGGCGAAGTCACGATCACCCAGGGAAACCAGGCGCGCATCGTGCTGGGCGGAAATCCGCACGTCCACGTCGGCAGGACCACGGAGCTCTCCGGGCAGATCCAGGTCATGCAGGGCAAGGTCGACGTGCAGGGCAAGCAGTTCGAGATCGAGAAGGGCATCGTCACGTTCCAGCCGGAGGACGCATCGAACCCGATCGTCGTCGCGACGGCCGCGTGGACGGCCGAGGACGGCACCAGGGTCTATGCGGACTTCGTCGGACCGGTGAAGACGGGCAAGGTCAACCTTCGGTCCGACCCGTCGCGGCCGAAGAACGAGATCCTCGCCCTCATCCTCTTTGGCACCGCCGACGGTGCCAACGCTCCTCCTCCTCCTCCCGGTCGTGCCCCGGACGGGACCACCAAGGCCGCGACCGCACTCGGCGGCGGCTTTGCGGCACAAGGTCTCACCGAGGCGATGGACGACCTCACGGGCATCCAGGCGACCGCGCGCATCGACACGTCACGCTCCACGAACCCGGCGCCCGAGATCGAGATCCAGATCGCGCGCCGTCTCTCCCTCG
>JAYSXP010000610.1:0-8509 GCA_043717125.1 Polyangiaceae bacterium
CGTCGCCCTCGAACGCGAGAGCGGCTTGACCGATCTCGCCCCGCGCGATCCGTCGAGGCGCCGTGAGCCGACGACCCGTGCGCCGGTCGACCTCTGCGATCCACAGCTCGTCGTCGATGCAATAGATGACGGCCGCACGAGTCACGCCGGCGGCGATGGCCGGCGAGCGCGGGGCACGGGGCACGGCCTGGATGTTGGTCGACGCGGGCGAGCGATAGACGAGCTCGTTGCCGATCTTCCTTTCACCTTCGACCGCGAGGACGCGCACGGCCTCGGAAGCGGCGCCGCCCGCCGCCACCGCCATCCACGAGCTTTCCATGCCGGTCGCTGCAACGAGACTCCCGTCCGAGGTCGAGACCATCGTGACCGCGGTGAACTCCCGGCTCGGAAGCTTCGTCTTCGTCTCTCCCGAACCGCCCACGAGCCACAGCTCGTTCGAAGACTGCTTCGGGTCCATCGTCGCGTAGCCGTGATGTCCCTGGGTCAATGCGAGGAGCTCACCGTGAAGCGTGACGGCGACCGCGGACTTGCCCGGGCTGATGCCCGTCGACGACGACGGCAGCGATGTCCACGCAGGCGGACGCTCACCGCCGAGCCATGCGCCGAAGAGCTCCGTGAGGCCGGTGCACCCGTCGTGATCGCACGCGAGCCTGTAGCCGAGGGACGTCGTGACGAGCGCCTGCGCACCGAGGGTGACGAGCGCCACGCGATACATGTCACCGTAGCTCTTGTCGGGCGCGGCCGGCGCTGTGAGCGCACCGATCGGACGAGCGATCGCGCACGCGGCTCCGGCTGCGTCGGCCTGCGCGGTGGAAGCGGTGGGCGCCGTGCCCGCGTCCGCTCGAACGAGCGCGCTCGCTGCTGGAGCAGGGCGAGGCGTCGACGCACTTGCCCGCGGTGGCCCCGAGCCATTGCATGCGAAAAACGTGACTGCGAGGCCGCTCAGCCACGGATGCGATCGCACATGTCGAGTGTAACGATGGCCGGTCGCGAGCGGGTAGAATCGTGCTGTCCTGCCGCCCCCCCTTCACAGACATGCCCGCGGCCACGCGGACGGCGACATGAAGGGCAAGCGATGACGACCGCGCTCCAGCTCGCCGAGATCCACGTTTACCCTCTGAAGGGGGCGCGCCGCAGGGGATAGGCATTCGTAGGGGCATTGGCGCGGACCCGGCGATGCGCAACGGTCAGCGCGCAGGAGTGAGGTGAGGCGATGGGGGTTCGAGGTCGGGCGAGGCTTACGAGCGGAGCTAGGGCGTAACGGTGACGGGCATCGTGAGCGTCGCCTTGTCTGCCGCGCGAAGGTCGAGCGTTCCCGTTCCGATCCTCGTGCCGGCGACGTAGAGATTCTCCGGCTCGATGACCTCTGCCGACGCACGCACGAAGCTCGCCGGCGTCACCTCGACCGTCGTGAGCGGGGCGACCGCAGAGCGTCCGTCGACGAGCGCGACGCGCGCCGAGAAGGTCGCCGAGGTGCCGCGGCCAACGCTGATGCTCGTGACGCGCCCGCTCGCGATCCCCGGATCACTTTCGAGGTCGGCGGGGTCGACCTGCGCATACGGATCCTTCGCGCGCGGCAGCGGCGCATAGAGGAAGAGCGCACGCGCATCGGACGGGTCGACGACCTCGAGGTCGATGGTGCGAACGGGCAGCGCTTCGTACGTGTAGCGGAGCGTGGTGTGCCCCGGCTTCGTGGCGACGAGCGACGAACCTAATTTGCCGACCTCGAAAGCTTCGCCCTCGGAGGCGAACGCGAGGCGAGAGTCGTCGATCTCGAGCTCCTCGCCGTTCGCGTCGCGCACGGAGGCGCGCGGCGGCGTGACCTCGATGCCGGCAAGGGAGGGGATCTTGGCGGCGGCTACCTGACTCGGCCTCATCGCGAGGTGGATGCCTGTCGCAACCTCGAAGCGAAGCGTGACGTAGTCCTCGAAGACCGTGTCTCCTGCCTTCAGCGCGACGACGAGGCGGGTCGTGCCGGCGCGCTTGCCCGTGATCTTCAGACCGACGCCTTTCGGACTACTCGTGTCCGATGCGAGGGTGCAGAGATCGTCATCGCAGGTCGCCGAGACGAACGACACGACGTCGGCCTGCTGCGCGCTGCAGTGGTCCGTCTCGGGGAGGTTGCCGCCCTGGATGTGGAGTCCACCCGGCGACGGGCCGGCGCTCCGAAGACCGAGTCCCTTGCAGTCGAGGTCGCCGGCGCTGAAGCGGCTCACCGCGACGTCGAGCGTGTAGCCCACCGCGAGCGGGGTCTTCAGCGTGCTCGGGTAGCGCGAGAACTGGAGCTGCTGCTCGACGCCGTTCGCCTTGACGGCCGCGTGCGCGGTGTAGTTGCAGCCCGCGAGGGCGGGAAGGCCGAGCAGCGCGGAGCAAGCGAAGAAGGTGCGAACGGCGAAGCGGGCCATGGGAATGGCGCATCAAGCAACGAACGGGCCGCCGCGAATCCCCATAAAATGGCAGTTTTGTGAGGGTGACGCGCCGGGAGTGAAGGTCCGTTCACGCGCGCCCCGCCGCTTTCGTCGGGTGCATCGAGCCCGGTTTGCAGGGGTTCAAGGGCTCGCTCGACGAGGTCCGCGTCTACTCGAAGGAGCTGGCCGCCGCCGAGATCGCGGCGCTCGCGAGGTCGCGGATCCCCAGGTCGAACGCGACGGTGATGCGCGCCGCGTCGCCTTCGGTCGGATGCACGAGGTGCAGCATCGGCGACGGGAAGAGGAGCATGAGCCCGTCGCTCGGGTCGAATACGGCCCCCGACGGGACAAAGAACGCCTGCGACGCGGCAATAGGGGAGAGGAACTCGAGGCGGCCCGCGCGCGCGCTTTTGCCCTGGCGGAGCGCTGTCTCGACGTCGACGTAGACGATGCCCGACCACGGCGAGGGGCCGTGGTTGTGCGGCACGTGCGCCGCGCCGCGGCCTCCGATGGTGGCCCACGAATCCGCGACGAAGGGCTCCCACCCGACCCGCGCGGCTTGGGCGTAATGCGGAGCCAAGGCCCCTCGCGCAACGGCGAGCACGTGTCTGCGGAGCTCCCCGAGCGGTCCGCCGCGCGGGTCGTCGAGCAGGTCCGAGCCCGTCGAACGCCACGCGTTACGCGACGTCACCTCGATGCCGGGGTCGGCGTCTCGTCGCTTCTCGATCTCCGCGCGAACGGCCTTCAGGGCATCCGCGGTCAGGTCGAGCTTCGTCGCGTAGATCGGCGGCGAGAACGGGCGATGGACTTCGATGGCCCCCGGCATGGCGGCGTCTTGTCAGCCGCCGTCGAGATCGCAGCTGCGGGCCACGATCGTGCTCAACGATTCCTGGTCGACGACGAGCCGGACGCTCACGACGCTCTGGTTGCAGCAGGCGTCGACGAGCGTGTACGTCAACGTTCCGCACGGGGTGAGAGTCGCTGCCGCTCCGTCCACGGGCTGGGAGGGAAACGTCGAGACCAGCTCGTTGCCGTTGATGGACACTGGAACGTCGACCGTGTTCGAAGCGGTGCCGTCCGCGCTGAAACAGCTGCCGACGGCGGCCGTGGCGGTGGCGTAGACGATCTGCGCCGTTCCAGGCGCGACCGTCGTGATGATCTTCTGCTGCAGAGCGGCGTAGTTGATGGACCAGTCCGGCGAGCCAGCTTCGCCTGCGTCGAGGAGGCCGCGGGTGATCGTGGCGCAAGTGGTCTGCGCGCTCGGACAGGCCTTGCACGTGGTCGCGGCGAAGTCTCTCCACTGCCCGATCGGACACACGAGCGCCGCCGCATCGAAGCCGCTCGCGTCGACGCCTGCATCGAGGAGATTGCAGGCGAGGGCGGCGTCGAGGGGCACGCTCGCGTCGACGCGCGGTGTGGACGAATCGGTCGGGAGCATCGAGGAGTCGAACGAAGGCGACGCGGAATCCACCGTTCCTCCCCCGCTCGAGCCGCTGTCTTCGCACGCCGCGATCATCACGATGCCGGTCGCCGCGCTCGCGATCCCTGCCGCCAACAGACTGATTCTTCGCATGGCCGCCACCTTATCAGTGCTGCAGTGCTTGAACCTTCGATCTTGTTCGAGCCATCACGAACCCGTGTAAGAAGTGGCAATGACGACAAGGGCGACAAGGGCGACAAGGGCGATGGTTGCGCGGATCGCGGTGACCGTGGTGTGCGGCGCTGCGGCGGCGGCCTGCGTGGTCCCGAAGGCCGCGAAGCTCGTCGTGCAGGGTGGCGATCGCCACCTGAGGGAGCGTGCGCCGGGCACCCCGCAGAGCTCGCCCGAAAAGCCACCGATCCTCTATCTCGCCTTCGACGGCGTGGGCCGCGATCTCCTCTACGACATGCTGAAGTTGGGGAAGCTGCCGAACCTCGCATCGCTCCTGGGGGGCGTAGAGGCGGGAGGCGAGCTGCCTCATGCGCACCTCGACGAGCACCTGCTCTCGACGCTTCCGTCCTCGACGATGGCAGCATGGGCGACGACGATGACAGGGGTGGGCCCTGCCGTGCACGGGATCACGGGCAACGAGTTCTTCGTCCGCGAGGAGCGGCGGTTCGCGTGTCCGGCGCCGGTCTCGTTCTCCGATGCGAAGCCGACGCTCGAGATCTTCACCGACAGCTACATGGACACGTTGGCCGCTGCGCCCGTGGTCTACGAGCGCATGCGCGAGAAGGACCCGAACGTCCTCATCTGGGTCGGCATGCACGACCTCTATCGGGGGGCGGACGAGCTGCTGCTCACGAAGCGCGGCGTGCTCGCGAGCGCAATCGAAGGGTTCATCGAGGTCGAAGCGAAGAAGCATCTCGAGGACAAGGAGTCCCGACGCCTCTACGCGGAGCTCGACGAGGCTGTCATCGACTCGGTCGCGAGCCATCTCGGGCAGGGCCCCGTGCCCGATGTGCTCACTGTCTACCTCTCCGGAACCGACCTCTACGCGCACGTCGCCGAGCAGGGCCCGGAAGCGGCGCAGCGTTCCTACCTCACGGAGGTCGTCGACCCGCACCTGCGTCCGCTCATCGATGCCTTGAATGCGCGTCAGGCTCTCGCGCGGCGCTGGGTCGTGCTGAGCGCGGATCACGGGCTCACCGCGGTCGCGCACGACGACGCGCACGCGCTCTTCACCAAGGCGGACGAGGACCCTCCGTCGGTCCTCCAGCGCATCGGATTTCGCGTGCGGCCGTTCGAACGCAACGTCCCGGACAAGCACCCGTTCAGCGCGGTGCTCGCGTACGGCGGCGCGATGGCTTACGTGTACCTCGCCGATCGCTCTGCGTGTCCCAGCGAAAAAGACGCGTGCGATTGGAAGATGCCGCCGCGCTACGAGGAGGACGTCCTCGCGGCGGCCGAGGCCTTCTACAAGAACAACGAGGACGGCTCGATCGTCCCGCCGATGCGCGGCACGCTCGATCTGATCCTCACGCGCCGCCCGAAGCCCTATCTCCAGGTCGACGCGCCGTTCGAGGTGTACGTCGGTCACGGCAAGACCGTCGCCGTCGACGCCTACCTCAAGGAGCATCCGCATCCGACGTACGTCTCGGTCGATGCGCGCCTGCGGGACCTCGCCGTCGGCGTGCACGGCGAGCGGGCGGGGGACATCCTCCTGCTCGCACACAACGGCGATCGCGACAAACCCGAGGAGCGCTACTACTTCGCCGCCCCGTACCGCGCGTGGCACGGCAGCCCGTCGAAGCAGGACTCCGAAATCCCGCTCATCGTCGCGAACCCGCTCTACAAGAGCGCCGCCATCGGCGCCCATGTGAAGCGAATCCTGGGCGACCGACCGTTCCAGCAGAAGGTCACCGACGTGCTCCTCGGCATTCGCGAGGGAGCGCTGGAGAGCGCGCGCTGACTCAGCGCCAGCTCGCGGCAACGGGCGGCTTCGCGGCGTGCGGGTTCCACGTCGCGAGCGCCTTCGTCGCGCACGCGTACCCGCTGTCGACGAGGTAGCGCGCCGCGTCGATCGACGGGAACATCCAGCGGAACAGGCTCCCGAAGGCGAGGTTCGCGGGCGGCGCGATCGCCAGTAGCGGAACGCCGCGATATCGACCGCCTACGATCTCGGCGTCGATGAAGCCCACGTTCGACGCGCGGCGGAAGAAGATCTCCGCGTATCTCCACGACGACCGGATCGCGGACTGCTTGACGAAGCCCTGATGCGGGATCGCGTGCACATTGCATAGATATATGATCTCGGTCGCGCCGAGCTTGACCGCCGCACGCAGCGGCGCATTGTGGAGGAGGCCGCCGTCCGCGAGCACCTCGTCGTCGAGCGTCACGGGCGGGAGGAGCGGCGGCAGCGCGTAGGCACCGCGCGACACGGCACGCAGCGCCTCGGCGTCGCGTTCCGTCCGGTTGCCGCGCACGCTCACCTTGCCGCTCTTCAGATCGACGACGAGGAACGCGAGGTTGCGACGGTCCTTCATCATCGCTTCGAAGTCGACGCCCCGCTCGACGCGCGCGCGGAACCACGCGGCGTCGAGCAGGCCGTCGGTGAAGTTCCGCCCGTGAATGAGGCCGCGAATGATGGTTCCAAGCTTGGCGACGGAGCACCAGAACGCTGTCGCCTCGGCGGGTCCGCCGACGAGGTGGCGAAGCAGGTTGATGCCACCTGCGCTCGAGCCGATCAAGACGTCGGGCACGAAGCGGTGTTCCTCGAGAGCCATGAGTGCGCCGGCGGAGAACGCGCCGAGCGTCCCGCCGCCACCGAGGATGAGGACCTTCACGCCGCTCTCCACTCGGTGACGAGACCGTCGACGAGCGACTGCGTGCGCGACCACACCTTCTGGTGCAGGTCGCGGACGACATCTTCGTCGGTCGTGCGCGCGCCGTTCGGAGGTGTGATCGGCTCGCCGAACCGGAACCAGAACGGCACGGAGTCCGGGAGCGGGCCGCGGCGCCCCCACACGACGGGGAGATCGTACTTGCCGTGCCCCATGAGGAGCTCGCCGCTACCGCGCACGTGGCCGACGACCTTGAACGCGTCGTCGACGCCTGCGGCCGCGAACGGGATGATCGGAACGTTCGCGGAGATCGCGAGGCGGACGAAGCCGACGCTCTTTTCCCAGAGCAGCCGGTACTTGTCGCGCTCGTGCTTGAAGACCTCGCGCGCGCCGCCGGGGTAACAGACGACGAGGTTGCCGCGTCGCAGCGCGCCGAGCCCGTTCGCCGCGCTGCCGTACGTGCCGCCGAGCCGCACGAGGAGATCGCGGAGGAGGGGGACCTTGAAGAACCATCGGTCGGCGAGCCCGATCGGCAGTCGACCGCACGCTGCGAGCACGCGCTCGAAGAACATCGGCGACTCGTAGCCGAGCATTCCGTGGTTGCCCACGAGTAGAGCGGCGCCTTTCGGGAGATGCCGCGTACCGTCGACGGTCACCGAGTGGACGTGCGACAGCGCGCGCACGAGAGGACGAATCGCGCGCACGAGCACGGGGTTGGGGCGCGCGGTCCATCGGTCGGCGGAAGTCGCGGCGGTGGTCATGAGAACCATGGATGCGAGTTTCGTGCGAGCGGGAGCGCGTCGCCCCGCCCGCGCGGAGCAGCGCCAGCGCCAGCGTCGGGGTGGGCGTGGCGCTTCCGCCTCGCCACGCGCGTGGCGTTCGGCCTCGCTTAGTGCGCATCGAATGGCTGACCTGGCGCGCGTGGTACGGTCGACCGGGCGGCAGCGCAACCAGCGCCAGCGCGTGGATCGCCGCCGACACGAGCTTGGCGGGCCAATGCCTCTTCGAATGCCTAGCCCCGCTTCTTGCCCGACGAGCTTTTCTTCTTCGCGCGCTTCTTGGGGGCGGACTTCGCGCCCGACTCCGACCAACCCTTCTTCATGTCGCCGTAGGACTCGGACGAGACCGTCGAGCGCGACTTGGGGCGGCTCTTTCCGGCCTTCTTGCGCCGGTTGATGTTGGCGACGAGGGAGTTCTTCTTCGCGCCGCTCTTCTTCTTTGCGGTCTTCTTCTTCGTCACGGCGGTCTTCTTCTTCGCGGTCTTCTTCTTGGCGGCCATACCCGCGACCCTGCAGGAGGCGTACCGGCGGGAAGCTCGTCAGCCGCGCGCGTTCAAGGCGTGCCGCCTGCCGCCCTGCGCACGGCGCACACGGCGGGATCCTTCGACACGTTCGCTGGCGCGGAGTCGCCCTTCCTGCGAGACCGCAGGAAGGCAATGCGCTCTTCCTCACGGTCGCGAGCGTCGCGTCGCCCGAGGGGAGCCCACGTTCACGGTGACGGGCGGAGGGGTGACGTGGTCGCCGAAGTCGACGTCCGGCAAGCACATCGTGACGGCGGTCTTCGTGGGCCTTCCGGTCCGGTCGAGCACCCCGCTCCCTTCCACGAGAGGCTCTTGTTCCCTCGTCGCGACGAGCCCGCCGCCGCGCGACGCGACCGATCTCGCGATCCCGGTCGAAGGCGCCACGCTCCACCTCCGCTGCTCGCCCCGAGGCGCGCCTCACGCACGGCGCCGGTCGCTGCTCACGCGACCGTCGACGATCTCGACGACGCGGTCGCACTGATCGGCGATGCGCGGATCGTGCGTGACGACGAGGAAGGTCGTCTTCGCCTCGCGGTTG
>JAYSXP010000062.1:0-6835 GCA_043717125.1 Polyangiaceae bacterium
CCCGAGCGAGGCTATCGCCGTGCATGCGCATGCGCACGTGCTGACCCACCCGAAGCGCCGCTCTTCAGGTGCGTCATGGCCGAGGTGGCTGGATCGCGAAGTCGGCGGCGCTTGCCGTGCGACTCTCGCGATTTGTTGCGAGCGCCCGGGCAAGGCTCGACGCGAGAGGCTCGGGAATGGACGACGGGATGACGGCCACGCTGCGCGCCGAGGTGATCACTGTTCCGCTTGCGGAGCCTCGTCCCTGGCCTGGCAGCGTCTTCGTCAGCAGTGTGGCAGCACGACACCGGCCGAGTAGACGTCTGTCCTCGCGTCGGTGAGGGTGCCATCTTCCTCTCGGGACTCATGCACCCGGGGGTGCCGCACATGACGCCGGGCGACGTCTTGCCGTGCACGTGGCTCCCTTCGTCGACCAAGGCGAGCCCATAGGACACGAGCTTGACGTGCTCGCGGCCCGTCGGGTCGACCGTCACGAGGATATTGTCTGGTTTCACGTCACGGTGCAGAACGCCGCTGCGATGGGCTTCCTCGAGGACCGCGAGCAGCTTGACGACGAGGTCGACACAACGTCCCAGGGATAGAGTGTCGCTGCGGAGGACTTCGCTCAGCCGCCTGCCGTCTACGTGACCCATGACGAGAAACGAGAAGCTTCCTCACGGTCTTGTTGCCGATAGTCGAAGACCGCCACCGATCCGCAATGGCGAACGCGGCTCGCCGCTAGCGCCTCGACGAAGGGGCGAGCCCGCGCTCGTTGCCCCGAAGCGAGGTGAGGATGGGCGATCTTGATCGCGACCGTGCGGCGCAGCGCGCTCCATTGAGCACGGAATACTGTCCCATGCCACCCGCTGCGATGCGCTCTCCAAGCACGTAGCCGCCTTGAGGGAACGTACCCCTGCAGTCTGCGCGTGCCGCTACGCGAGGCGCGCTGCGACGTCACTACGTACGGTCGGGGTATCGAGCACCGAATCCTCGCGGTCTGCTGCCGATCGTGGACCCGACCTCGATGGGGCCGCACAGGAGCGCGGCCAGAGGTACGGCTTCGGCATCGATGGGGAAACCCCCGTGAAGTCGCTGGAGCGCCTTGCCCGAGAGTGGCTGAAGGTCGACGGTGCGCTCGCAGACGAGCTCCTTCGCGTGCGAGGTCTCCGCCGAGACCACGATCGTAGTGTTGGGCGGCAGACCGCGGTTCCGCGACCGCCAGAAGAGTCTTGCGACTCAACGAATCGATGTCGCCGAGGTCGTCGACGGCGGTCAGCAAGCCGTTGCTCGTCGAAGCGATCGCCCCGATCAGTCGAGCCGTCGCATCGACCAGCAGCGCGGCGCGCCGCTCACCGTTACTTGGCTGGCCGTCCCGTACAGCACCCCCGGCGAGGCGCAGCTCCGGCGTCCGGGGTGCCACCAGCTGGCGAGTGATGTCGCGGAGCACGCCCCCCGAGATTCCGATGCCGATCGGACCGGGGCCAGCGCGAACGACCAAGCGGCCTGCCGCCTGCGCCGCGCCTACGAGCTCGTCCAAGAGCCGCGTGCGGCCGGAGCCGAGCACTCCGCGTACGGCGACGAACTGCCCCTGCGGGCGCCGCGTCAACACGTAGTTGAGCGCCACCGCGAGCTCGTGCTCGCGCCCGACGAGGGGCGGCCGCTCCGCCTCTCCAGGAGTTTCGTCTCGCGGCGCCGGAGGCGGGCGGTTGAGCGCCTCGCGAAGGCCGAGGAGCTCCTCGGCAAATGCTCGGGCGCTCCTGGGGCGTTGCGTGGTGGCGCACGCGCTCGCGAGGAGATCAGCAAGCGCCGCGGGCACTGCGGAGGGGGCGTGGGCCCCCCCTGGCGCGTGCGTCTCCGCACTCGGTGGCTGTCGCCGCGTGAGCAGCTCGCGGAGGATCTGCCGACGGCCTCGATGTCTGCCTCGTGTCCGCCGCCGAGGCGCTCCGAGGCGACGCACGCAGGCGCGATCTTGGCGTGCCGAGCTCCCTGACGGTCTTGCGGCACGAGCACTTTGTCGGGATGGAGGTCGAGGTTAAGCACGCCTGCGTCGTGTGCCTCGCCGAGCACGCCGAGGATTTCAAGCACCAGATCGATGGCAGCAACGGGTGGGAGCTCCTCGTTGTAAATCAGCTCGCTCAGCGTCGGGCCGTTCACGTACTCCATCACGAGGAACATCTCGCCCGCCTCAGACTGGCCCAAGTCGAAGACCGTGACGGACCCTGGGTGGCGCAGCAGGCTGGCAGCGCGCGCCTCCGCGAGGAAGCGCTGCGCTGCGGCAGGTCGGCCCGAGAGCTGAGGGTGCATCATCTTGACGGCCACCAATCGATCGAGTGTTGTCGCGCGAGGTAGACCGAGCCGCTGCGTCCCGAGCCGATCAAGGTGCTCCGCTCGTAGCCGCCGGGAAGCACCATTCCCAGGCGCGCCCTGGCCTTGGCGCAGAGGGCATCGAAAGAGGAAGGAGCAGTGCGGACCGTCGGCAACGTGCAGGTGCTCACGCCGCGTACCGAGCAAGGAGCGGACCGAGGTTCGACCCGTGTGCGGCTCGCCGGGCGATCCGTGTATTTGGATCGGTCGCGTGATCTCGTCGTGCACACGTGAGATCTGGCGTGAGAATCCGTCTCGCACATCGCTTCGTCTGCTCGTTCGAGGGGATGATGGGCGCTGGCACGGGCCGCGCATGCGCCCCTTTACCCGGAGCACATGCCATGCACGCCACCACCGCAGTGTTCGACCCCACCCTTTGTCTCGAGTCCTGGCAGCAGTTCCCGCATCCCAACGAACCGGATGCGATGCTCGCTTTCGTCGCCCCGGACGGTGACGCGACCGGGCAGTCTCTCCTGCAGATCACGAAGGTGGTCGAGCCCGCGGCGCGCAAGAAGCTGATCGAGCTCGCCGTCCTACTCACGAGCGTGCGGCATCCAAACCTCGTTACGCTTCGTGACGTTCGGGTGGACGGCGGTGCACTTACGCGATCGCCGAGCACGTCGAGGGAGTTCACCTGTCGTCGAACCTCGGTGAGTCGACGCTGCGGGGCGACGGCGATCCGGGCGTCCTGGTCGCGGTAACCCTGCGCATCGTGGTCGACGTGCTCGACGGGCTTGCTGCGCTGCACGAAGCTTTCGAGCGGGCGGAGCCGAGGCTCGTTCACGGGGAGATGCGGCCTGCCTCGATTGTCGTGGGGGTTGACGGACGAACGCGCATCGAGCGGCTCGGTGGGGTTTCCGTCGACGAATGTCGCCTCGCCCAAGCGATCCGTGGTCTCGTCCAGCGCCGCCGCCGACGGGCTCGCGGAGCAGGGTCCGGGCGCGATCAGCGAAATCACTCGATCTTCGATGCTGCCACCGCATCATTCCAGCGCCCGACTCCCCCGCGCCTCCCATCTCGACGACGCTGGTGGCAGCCGACGCTCGACACGAGCTCCGGCCGGCCCCGCTAGCCGGGCCCCCTGCGACCGCGCCCCAGTCGCACGTGCTTGCCGATCGAAGGCACGCCGGCCTCGCTGACGAGAAAGAGGAGGTAATCGCCGTCCGGTGCCTTCGCCGCCTCGCGCGGCGCCGAGAGCGCCACCTTGCCGCCCGCGACCTGGTAGGAGAGCGGCACGTAGCGCTGGTTCTGATCGAACGCATGCGTCGTCGAGCCCAGCGCCATGAGCACCGCTCCGCCCTTCGCGGCCGGCGCCGCGCCGCGGAACGGGACGCCGAGGGTCGACGACGCGCCTAGCTCGAGGTCGATCGGCTCGGCCGCGTCGATGATCGGCCGCGGTCCCCTGGTGAGGTAGGCCGGCCGATAGATGCGGACGTCGTTACGCTCGCAGCCCACGCTCGTCGTATCGACGCCGTTCTGCTTGGCGGAGATCCCTCCGCCGACGAGCACGCTCCCGTCCTTGAGCAGGATCGCGAAGCTGTGGTAACCGCGCTCTAGCGGATCGTTCGGCCACGCCGGGAATGTCTTGACCTGCTTGGTGCGCGGGTCGAGCACCTGCGGCTGGCGCCGATCGCCGGCCAGGTTCCCGTCTTCGTCCCACCCGCCCATGATGAGCACGTTGCCGTCCGGGAGGAGGACCGTCGCGGCGTTGCGCCGGCCGATGCCTGTGTCGACGCGCGACCACGAGTCCGAGGTCGGGCTGTACAGATCGGCCTGCCGAGCGAGGCCCGGATCGTTGGTGCCGCCGAGAACGAGCAGCTCGCCGGTCCCGACGAGCGCCGCCGACGAATCCCACGCTGCGCCGGTACCGCCGTTCGCGCCGGGCCGTGCCGCGTGGTCGGGAAGCGCGAAGCGATCAGCGTTCGACAGTCCGGCCTCGGTGCTCATCAGGAGCACGCGGCCGCTCCACCCGATCATCGCGACCTGACGCGCGCGCCCGCCGCCGACCGCGGCGCCGACGGGTTGGGGCAGGAGGAACGTATGCGTGTAGTCCTTGAGACCGGGCGCCATCGCTTCGCGGATCGCGGGGAACGCGCCGTCGTGCTCCACGAGCGTGGTGAACGACTCGGTCGCCGGGTCGAAGGTCTCGACCGCGTAGTTCGCGCTCTCGAGGCTAGAAAATCCGCCCGTCACCAGGATCCGGCCGTCATCGAGGCGCGTGTTAGTCGGGTACCAGCGCCATCCCCGCTTGTCGACGGGGCCGAACTGCGGCCGGCTCTTGATCGGCTCTGCCACGGGGCCGCCGCTCATCCGCGACGCGAGCCGTCGCAGCGTACCGGCGCCATAGTCGAACACCCTCGCGGAGGAGAGCCCCACCTCCGCCTCGCGACCACGCACGCCGAGCTCCTGGTAGCGAGAGCCGCCGGTGTACAGGATGCCGTTCTTGGTCGGAACGTGACCGACGCAGTAGAGGACGTCGGGCGTCCACCCTGGCGTCTGCTCTGCCTGCTCGTCGATGGGCGCGACGGGCAGATCGCCCGGCGCGACCTTGCCCGCCAGGGCAGCCGGGTCGAGCACGAACGTCGCGCCGTGCGAGCGGCTCCCCTCGGGGAACATGCACCGATCCGCCTGCGCGCGGCCCCATCCCGTGACGAGGAGCTTTCCACTGGGCATGAGCGTGGCGTGGATGGGGGTGACGTACCAACCGCCCGCCGGTCGGTTCGCGGTCCTCGCGGTATCGTCGCGCAGGGAGAGGCTCGGGCCCCAGCTGTCCTGGCCTCGCGTGAGCGCCGACTCAGCCTCCCCGGCCTCCCCGTCGGCGTCCGCGCCGCTGCAACCGGCGCTGGCAAGCGGGGCGCCGAGCGCGATCAGCGCGAGGAGGAAGCCGGAAGATCGTGCGTGGTTGGTCTTCATGGTCGTCTGGTCTCATCTCGGCGAAGGGTTCGTAGTGCCCTGGCGATTTCATTGGTGGCGCGCGTGCTGATGACGACGTCGCTCCCGAAGTATCCGAAGGCGCGGAGCGCGCCGAGATCGGAGGCGGATTCGTTGGCGGGTCCTCGCGCGACGCCCGTGGCCGGGAAGCGATCGGCGTCCTCGTGCAGGCCGAAGGTCTTCTCCGCCCACGTACGCGAGCTGCCGACGGCGTGACAGGTGGCGCAGTCGGTATTCTCGGAGGTGCGCAGGTCGGGGTTCTCGAGCCGATTGGCCGCGCGAAGAGCGTCGCGGATCCGTTGCGCCGCCGCCGAGGACGCCGCCGCGGAATCGAAGAGGAGCGAGACGTCGTCGGCGCCGGCGGTCGGCGATGACAAGGACTTCGCGAACGTCTGCGCGCCGCGCTGGAGGACCAACGACTGCGAGCGCCCGCCGAGGGGCGGTATCGGTAGCGGCGAGCCCGCGCCGTCCGCGTCGAGCTGGACGCCGCCGAACTGCCACTCGTTGCCCCGGCCCCGCACCCCCGAGAACGTGACGCGCACCAGGCGTCCCTGGGTTACCGCCGCGGTGACGCGCCGCTCGAGCGCCTTGCCGAACGGGCCGGCGATCCCCTCGGCGGCGAGCCGGGAGTGGACCCCGAGCGCGCTCGCTCCCGCGGGCGCAGATCGTAGCGCGACGATGCTTTCGACGAGCTCGACGAAGGCGCGCGGCGGCAGCGCGTAGGCCACGTGAACGGCCCCGTCGAGCGTGGACGCGGGGAGCACCCCCTGCGCATCGACGGCGATGGGTTGGAGCACGAATCGGATCTGGCGCTCGCACGCGTCGGCGCTTGCCCCTGCGGCCAGAAAGCATGGGTCGAGGCGGAGCCCCACGACTCCCAACGAGGCGTAGGTCGTCGCGTTCGACTCACCCGCGACGACGGCACCGAGTCGCTCGATGACGCTCGCAGGAAGGAGCGGGCGTCCGTCATCGAGGACGTGGCCCGCGGGCCAGAGGTTCGACGCGCGCCCCGGAGCAGGCAGAGGGAAGAGGATCGCGATGTCCTCGGCGTCCACCGCGATTCCCCGCTGGAGCGCCGCGAGCTCGCGCTCGGAGGCGCTTGGCTCCGACGAGGACGAGACACACCCCGCAGCGGCGAGCAGCAGCAATCTCCAGGGCGCGCGCATCGCGTTCAGAGCGTTGCCCCGCCCGCAAGCGGTCGTCGCCGCGAGGCCGGCAGGAAAGCCTGCGCGAGCGCGCGCGAGCAAGGTGACCGCCGCGTCCACGCTCGCGCGGCACGGATGTCGAGGAGGGTCGCGCGGAGCGAAACGGTGCGAGACAGAGACATGGAATTCGGTCCTCCGGCGGCGACGCGTCCCTGCGGGGTCCACAATTCTGCCGACCGAGACGAGAGAGCACATTTCATGCCTAGCGCGCACGAGGTGCGATAACGCGATGTGACGGCGTTTCTTGGCCCGGGAACGAGCGAGCTCCGTGGACCGATGGTGATCGCTACCGCGACCTGGCTGATCGCACGCGCTCGTGAGGTGGCGGGCCATCGACCCCGCTGCGGCATTGACGA
>JAYSXP010000611.1:0-8471 GCA_043717125.1 Polyangiaceae bacterium
TTCTCGTCGATCCTGGTGAAACTGAGCGCCAAGCGCGGCGACACCTCGGACGAGCCGATGGAGAAGCGCGTGAGCGCCGGTTACCCGGCGCGGCTCTTCGTTCGCAAGGCGGAGGAGCTCGCCGAGCGCTTCCGAGAGTTTGCGGGGCTCCTGCCGACGCCGTTGCCGCGCGCGCGCGTGCTGCTCGATGACGCCGGCAAGCTCGCCAAGGTCGACGAGCGCTCCGTCGACGCGGTGATCACGTCGCCGCCCTACGTCGCGACGTACGACTACCTCGCGCATCACGAGCTGCGCATGCGCTGGCTCGACCTCGACACGCGTCGCCTCGCGAAGGACGAGCTCGGCGCGCGGCGACACTACGAGCGGATGACGCCCGACGAGGCGCGCGCCTCGTGGGAACGCGAGCTCGCGAAGTTCTTTCGCGCGCTCGCGCGGGTCACCAAGCGCGGTGCGCCCGTCGTGCTCCTCATCGCCGACTCGGCGACCCCTCGCGGCCCGCGCGGCGAGAAGCCCGAGGCCCTGCGCGCCGACGAGATCGTCGCCGACACCGCCGCGCACGTGGGGACGTTCGAGCCGGTCGCGCGGGCTTCGCAAGCTCGACCGCATTTCCACGGCCCGACCATCGCGGCATTCTTCGACAAGCCTCGCGCCGAGCACGCGCTCCTGCTGCGTCGTCTCTGAGAGCGCTTGCCGCGCGTCGTCGACCCGGACTAAAGAACCCACATGCCTACGGTGACGTTCGAGTCGAGCGACGGAGCCATCACGAAGACCGTCGCCGCGCCGGACGGCGGCTCGATGGCGGATCTCTGCGATGACCACGAGGCGCCCATCCCGTTCTCGTGCCGAAGCGCGAGCTGCGCGACGTGCCATATCGAGGTTCTCGAGGGTGCCGAATCGCTTGTCGCCCCCGAAAGCGAGGAGCTCGACGTCCTCGAAGCCATCGATTCGAAGCCCCCGAAGTACCGGCTCGCCTGCTGCGCCAAGCTCAAGCCTGGGCCAGGAACCGTGCGAGTCCGCGCACAAAACGACTACTAGGGGCCTCTAGGGCGTGGGTGTCGTGTGTGCTGCACACGACGTAGGCGACCTTGGGAAGCCTCTGCCGTGGCTTCGCGCACGACGAGGAGACCGGCAGGGCTCTGCGCAGTCGCTTACGCACCGTCTTTTCTCGCTGCCGACCTGCCGATCCGCTCGAAACGTGCGAAAGACAGCTCCGGAGTGATCGCTCCGACGATGCCGCACCACGTCGAAACCGCACGAACCAGCGACCCCCTCGTCGCCGCCCCGCCCGTGAGCGCGGTGCGTACGGACGGCTTCGTCCGCCGCCTCGCGAAGAACCTCGCGGTCCAGGACTTCCTCATCAGCGGCTACTTCGCGCTGATGATGGTCGCGGTCCTGACGGCGAAGGGCCCTGGGCGCGACGAGTCGATCCGGACGGTCCTCATCGACATCGGATGTTTCGCGGGCGGTCTGCTGCTCACGCGAGGCGGGATCCTGCGGCACGGGTCGTTCGCGAATGGCCTCGTGTACCGGCTGACGCTCTTCCTTGCCGTCTTCCTCTCCTACTTTCAGCTCCGGTGGATCCTTCCCGCGGTCAGCCCGCAGTCCGTGGACGCCGACATTCTCGCGTTCGATCTCCGTGTGTTCGGTTTCGAGCCGTCGATCGCGTGGGACCGCTACGTCACGCCGCACACCACCGAGTGGTTCGCGTTCTTCTACTTCGGGTACTTCTTCCTCGTCGCTGCGCACGTCCTTCCGATCATGTTGATCGGCAAGAACAAGCTGCGCACCGCGCATTTCGCGCTCGGCATCTTCATGGTGTTCTGCACCGGGCATCTGCTCTACATGCTCGTGCCGGGCTGGGGTCCGTACCGCCATCTCGCAGGCCAGTTCGAGCACCCGCTCGAGGGCGGCCTCTTCTGGCGCCTCGTGAAGGCGACCGTCGATGCCGGTGGCGCACAGAAGGACATCTTCCCGAGCCTCCACACGGCGACGCCGACTTACTTCGCGATCTACTCCTACCTCCATCGTCGGGTGCTGCCGTTCCGCTTCACGTGGCCGCTCATGGCGTTCTCCGCGACGCAGATCATCGTCGCCACGATGTTCCTGCGCTGGCACTACCTCGTCGACATCCTCGCGGGCCTCACGGTGGCAACGACGGCCGCCCTCGTGAGCCACCGGGTCGTGATCTGGGAGTCGGCCCGGCGTGAGCGCCGTGGCGTCTCCGACATCTTCACGTCGCTGGATTGGCACGCAATTTCCGGCCGCGGCGGTGGCAAAGGTACCAAAGGCGAGGGCGACGACGGTGGCGCTTCCGAAGAGGCGGCGCACTAACCAGAGTCATGCTACGAACTGGGGCCCCGACAGCGGGTGCCTTTCTTCAAGGAGCGGTCATGCAGCAGCGATTCCGTAAGTTGGCTCTGTTCGTCGGCGCCTCGGCTCTCGCCGGAGCTGGGTTCATCGTGGCCGCATGTGGCACGGACAACGGGACGTCGACGCCCGTACCGAGCGTCGACAGCGGCGGTGGCGGGAAAGACTCCTCGAAGACGGACACCGGCACCACCCCCGATCCCGACGGCGGCACGATCCCGGACAGCTCCACGGTCGACTGCGGGCACATCATTGCGCTCCCCACGAACACCACGGCCGGCGGCTTCCGCTGCGGCCACTACAAGGCGGACGCCGCGGTCGACGGGGCCGCAAGCCTCAGCAACTGCGCCGCGACCCAGACCTGCTGCAACCCTGCCGTCGCCGACGGCGGTGCGTTCTCCGGCAAGTTCCCGCCGTCGTTCTGCGCGGACGGCAAGGTCGACGAGACAGGCTGCGCAACGCAAGGTCCGATGCACAACTCGGACTTCCAGCCCGGGTTCTTCTCGCACGCCTGGGAGTGCAGCGACGACACGGCCTGCAGCTCGGGCCAGAAGTGTTTCATGTACACGTCGCCCCACGTCACGAACGCCCTCACCGACAAGGCCAACGTCGGCCCCAACACGAAGGCGCCCGCCGCCTGCCACGAATTCAAGGCCTTCAAGGAGGGTGGCTCGAAGTGCCACGCCGGGGCGGCTGCGGCCGGCGAGATCCAGCTCTGCAGCGTGAACGATCCGGGCACCTGCGGCGCCGGCACGAGCTGCCAGCCGTTCGACGGCGACGGCGACGACCGCGGCTCCTGCCGCTGATCGCGCATCGCGCGCGAGCGTGGCGAGCGTGGCGAGGAGGCAGCACCCGAGAGGGCGCTGCCTTTCTTCATTTCACGCCTTCACTTTTCGGTGTGCGCGAGGACCCAGCGGGCGATGTTCTCGACGATGTCCTTCCACGACGGCTCGTTGAGCACCTCGTGGAACAGGCCCTCGCGCGGATCCCACGTCTTGTCCTTGCTGCCGGCCGCGTCGAAGAAACGCTTTCCCGCCGTGAAGCTCGCCACCTTGTCGGCGCTCCCGAACGTCATGTAGAGCGGCAAGGCGAGGCGCGGCGCGGATGCGAGCGCCTTCTCTTGAGCGGCAGTGGCCTCGGTGAACCAGCGCGCGGTCGCGTTCTTGAACACGAGCGGATCGCTGTCGTACGTCTTTGCCTTCGCCGGATCGTGCGTCATGTCCTTGCCCTCCAGCCCGCTCGGGAGGCCAAGCTTCGGATAGAGGCGCGAGGCGATCTTGCCCGCGAGGACCTTGATGCGAGGAACCTCGAGACCCAGTCCGAAGAAGGGCGCGGAGAGCACGAGCCCCTTCCAGGGCGACGGTTGATCGAGCGCACTGAGCGCGGCGACGAGCCCCCCGAAACTGTGACCGAAGAGCACGAGCGGCGCGCCCTTCGCGCGCGTCTCCGCGAGGCGACGCAGCTCGCGCGCGTCATCGAGGAACTCGTCGAAGTGGAGGCAGAAACCGCGCGGCCCCTGCGCACGACCGTGACCTCGGAGGTCGATGGCGACCGAGCCGATGCCGTGCTCCGCGAGCGCGCCCATCACGTGCGCGTAGCGCGCGCCGTGGTCGGCATACCCCGGGACCATCGCGAGGACCGCCTTTGCGCTGCTCGTGGGCATGGCCGACGCGAAGTAGAGAGACGGAGAGGAGCTCGAACCGGATCGCGTGACAGTGCCTTCGTCGAGCTCGATCGTCATGAGTCCATTCCCGCCTTCATGGCGCTCGCGCCGTCGCTGACGCCTTCCTTCGCGAGCGCCTCGCGGAGCGCGGAGAGCGCACGAGCCGCGCGAGACTTGATCGTCCCGAGCGGGACGTTCTCTCGCGCCGCGATCTCCGGGTAGCTGAGGCCCTCGAAGAACGCGACCTCGAGGGTCTGGCGCTGCGCCTCGGGGAGCGACGCGAGCGCACGGTGGATCTTCTCGCGCTCCGAGGCATCCGAGGTGAGGCGCTCGGGATCGCGTACCGAGGCGGGGGGCTCGTGGGACAGGACATCGCGTGCGAGCGTGCCTCGACGCTCACGACGTCGCGTGCGATCGATGCTCAGGTTGCGCACGAGCGTCACGAGCCACGCGATGACTGACCCACGACCGGCCGCATACTGACCGGCACGCTCGTTCACGGCGACGAAGGAATCGTGGAGAACGTCCTCGGCCTCGGAGCGATCGCGAAGGATCCGGAGCGCGATCGGGAAGAGCGTCGGGGAATACCGATCGTAGAGCTCCCCGACGGCGCGCACGTCGCCGCCCGCGATGAGGCTCAAGAGCTCGATATCCGACCGTGTTTCCGCCATCTCGAATCGCCTCCGAGGGTCCACGCCCAGCGTGCCGACGTCAAGGGATTCCGCTATTCTTTCGAAGGAAACGGCCCCATGCATCGCGCGACCGCCGCCCTCTTTGCCGCCTCCCTGGCGGCCCTCGTCGCGTCGCCTTCGGGTGTCGACGCGCGCGTCGAGCGAGGCAGCGGTCTCGCGAGCAAGAAGGAGCACGCGACATCGACGACGGAGCACGAGCCTCCGCCGTTCCTTGCGACGCTCGTGCAGACCCACACCGACGAGCGTGTGCCCCTCGACGACGCGATGCCCTCCGGCGATCGGTTCGCGGCGCTGCTCGCCGACCGCGTGACGGGAGAGCAACACGCCTTCGACCCGCGGCTCCTCGACCTCCTGCGGGCGCTCGCGCGGAAGCATCCGGCATCGCGCATCGAGCTCGTCAGTGGGTACCGCAGCGCGAAGCTGAACGAAGCGATGCGGAAGAAGGGTCATCATGTCGCATCGCACAGCGAGCACTCGCTCGGCCACGCCTGCGATTTCCGCCTCGTCCCCGCCGGCGAGACGCGTGGCCTCGACCCGCGCACGCTCGAAAAAGAGATCCGCGATCTCGGCTGGGACGGCGGCGTGGGCGTCTACACGCTCGCGAGCGACTGGTTCGTCCACGCCGACGTCGGCAAGAACCGTCGCTGGGACGGCACGTAGTCCTAAGGCATCGTCAGCGAGGCTTGCGCATACGCATAGTGCGCAAACTTGCTCGCGGTCACGGAACCCGCGGCGTCGGCGCGGCCGCGCGCGTAGGCCTGCATGATGCCACGCGCACCGTCACCGAGAAGCATGCCCGACCAACCGGCACGCAGCTCCAGCGGGATCCACGGCCGCCACGTGAATACCGCGTCGAGCTCGTGACCGAGCTCCGCGTCCGGCGACCGGGTGATCGGCGCATAGCCGGCCGCCACGAAGCCCGACGGCGGTGCCGCCCGACCGATGGCCGTGAGGTAGCTGCCGATCCACTCGCCCGAAGCTTCGGCGAGCCGCGCGTACCGGTACTCGAGCGCGAAGGTCGAGTCCGTCCACGGCACGATCTGCGCGCGGCCGGAGACGTCCATCGCGTTCGACCACGCGAACAGATCCATCTGGCCATGGAAGCGCTGCGGATCCGCGAGGAGCGGGTCGAACTGGTGGTACGTGCCACTCCCGTCGTCTCCCGATGCGTACGAACCGCCGATGCGGAGCGTCGGCGTGAGGCTCACCTCGGAGAGGGTCTTCGCGACATGGCCGGCCGCAGCATACGCGGAGATGTCGCTGCCGCCGCTGGCGAGCGAGGCCGCGCTGCCGAACTGGTAGGCGCCTTCGAGGCCGTACGTCCAACCCTTTGCGTCGCCCGAGACACGGAGCGCTCCCGTGTACGTCTCGCCGGTGAGACGCGCGACGGCGAAGCGCGAGCCGTCGAGCGCACTTCCGCTGCCGCGTGAGATGCGCGCGAGCCCGAAGGCTTCGAGCCGCAGGAGCGGGTCGATGCTCCAGCGCGCCGTCACTCCGTAGAGCTGCACACCCGAGCGCGACTCACCCGTCCGATCACCGAACGAGCTTCCGAGCGCCCCTGGGACCTCGAGGATCGCCGCGAGCGCTTCGAAGTCGAAGTTCCCGATCGCGACGTGCGCGCGGGCAGCGTCGAGCGAGCGCCCGGTCGGCGAGAAGTCGGCATTTCCGAGGAGGCGCCCCTCGCCCCAGATGACCGCCTGTCGCCCGAGCCGAAGCGTTCTCGGTCGAGCGCTGCTCGAGCGCATCTCGAGGTAGGCCTCGTACGGCTCGATGCGCGACGGTCCTCGGTCCGCTCCGAGCGTCGCGCTCGGGGACGGCGTGCCGAACGCGCGTGCATCCTGGAGGGTGAACTGGGCGCGCACCGCGCCGCGCTCGACGCCGAGGCCGAGCCGGGACCGCTCGGCGACGACCCACGCGTCGCGCACACGAGGGCTGAGCCGACCGTACAGATCGAACCCGCCGAGATCCGGTGCGTCACGGCGGTACTCGGTCCGCGTGCGCACCTCGAGCGAGGGCGTGAGCTGCCAGTCGCCCAGAGCGATCGTCGTGGGAGCCGCCGGCGGCGACTGCGCAGCCGCCGGGCGAGCGCACGCGAGCGATGCAAGCAATCCGAATCCGAGAGCGGCGAGAGCGGCCAGCGTGCGGCGTAGCACGCGGGGGAAGTTATCACGCCTGGCCGCTCAGCTCGCGGATGATCTCGCGCGCACGGGCCAACAGCGCCTCGCGCTCGTTCTGCGCGGGGTCGGCGATCACGACCTCGAGGAGCGCCTCGAGCACCTGCCCGATGATGCGTCCCGGCTTCAGCCCGAGGTCCTTCATCAGCGTGTTGCCGTCGACCGCGAGGTCACGAATCGAGAGCGCGGCCCCCTCGGCGAGCACCTTCTCGACGTGGGCCCGTAGAGCGAGCAGCGGCGCGAGATCCGCCTCGCCGAAGATCGGCCCTTTGCCGCGCAGGTCGGCCTCGTTGAGGGTGTAAAGGTCCTCGACCAGCGAAGGGCCGACGCGCTTGATCCAGCGGCGCACCGCCTGATCCGACCACGCGTCGTAGTGGAAGAGATGGTTGCGCACGAGCGAGACGATGCGCGCTCGCTCGTCGTTGGAGAAGCGCAGGCGCGACGCGATGGGCTCGGCGATCTCCGCGCCGATCTTGTCGTGATCGTAGAAGGTGTAGTCCTGCGTCTTGTCGCTGAAGGCGCGCGATCGAGGCTTGCCGACGTCGTGGAGGAGCGCGGCAATGCGCAGGACGGCGTCGCCGCCGCAGGCGTCCATGCAGGCCATCGCGTGCTTCCACACGTCGAACGAGTGCCACTTGTTCTGCTCCATGCCGACGCCCTCGAGGAGCTCGGGGCACGTGACGCCGAGGATGCCCGTCTCCCGCATGACCTCGAAGGCGCGTGACGGGAGCTTGGCCTTCATCGTCTTGACCCACTCGTCACGGACGCGCTCGGCGCTCACCTTGCGGAACGAGTCGAGGGTCGGAGCGATCGCCGCGAAGGTCGCGGGCTCGATGTCGAGCTCGAGAGTCGCGCAGAAGCGAGCCGCGCGGAGGACACGCAAGCCGTCCTCGGAGAAGCGTTCGATAGGCTTGCCCACGGCGCGCAGGGTCTTCGCCGCGAGATCCTTGCGGCCGTCGAAAGGGTCGACGATCGCACCATTGGAGGGGTCGACGGCGATCGCGTTCACCGTGAAGTCGCGACGTGCGAGATCTGCGACGATGTCGTCGACGAAGTGAACGGCATCGGGGCGGCGGCCGTCCGAGTAAATCGTCTCCCCGCGGAGCGTCGTGACCTCGTAGTGCTGCCCGTGCATCACGACCGTGACCGTCCCGTGCTGGAGGCCGGTCGGGATCGCCCGAGGAAAGAGCTTCATCAGCTCCTTGGGGAGCGCATCCGTCGCGACGTCCCAGTCGCTGATCGTCTTGCCGAGGAGCGTGTCACGTACGCAGCCGCCGACGATCCACGCGCGCTTGCCAGCGCTTCGGAGACGCTCGCAGATCCCTAGCGCGTCCGGAGGGACGTGGGCGAGATCGAACGAGTCGTGCGGATTCATGGCGCACACAAAGCAATAGGACAATCCGCGGCGCGGTGAAATCGAGTTGCGCCGCCGGAGCGCCGATGGGATGGCGAGGGTCGGGCTTTCCCAGGAGCAACTCATGAGTTCCATTCGCTTCATCCTCGGCACCACCCTCACCGCAGCCGCTCTCGTCGTAGCGTGCTCCAGCAGCACCACCGGCAACGGGACGTCGGGCG
>JAYSXP010000612.1:0-8467 GCA_043717125.1 Polyangiaceae bacterium
CGCCCGCGGCCCGATGGGTCGCGGGCGGGGTCGCGGTCGTGGTCGCGGGCGGGGTCGCGGTCGGGGTCGCGTTCGGGGTCGCGTTCGCGGTGCGGGGTCGGGGTCGCGTTCGGGGTCGCGGTCGTGGTGCGCGGTCGGGTCAGCCGATGACGAGGTAGGCGTTCTCGCGTCGTAGCGGGAGCGTGCCGACGCGGATCGAATCGAAGAGCGGCACCGATGTGTTCACGCCGTCCCCGCCGACACGCATGAGCTCGCCGAAGCGGTTCAGCGGGAAGCATGCGAACGCGCGGTCGTCAGGGACCAGCGCGTATGACGCGAAGCCGTTCGGATAGGAGAGGTGCACCCAGCGCCAGCCGACCTGCGCGCGCACCTGCTCGCCCCACAGCACGCCGAGGCCGAGCCTCACGTCCTGGTTGCTCGGCTCGGGAAGCTGCCCGGACCGGACGTCGTCGATGAAACGACCGATGCGCCCGACGATCACCTCGGGGACGCCGTCGGCCGCCAGAGCTGCAAGCGCGGTCTGCGCACACTTTTGCATCGCGTCGCGCTCTTCGTCCGTAAGGGGGCGCTCGGCAGGAAGGAGAACAAGGACCTCGGCGACGGCCGCTTGCGCACGCACTGCGCCCTTCTTGGGCGCAGCCGCAGTCTTCTTCTTGGGCGCAGCAGCCGCGGTCTTCTTGGGCGCAGCAGCCGCGGTCTTCTTCGGCGCTGCAGCAGTCGTCGTCTTCTTCTTCGGTGCTGCGGCGGCGGTCTTCTTCTTGGGCGCAGCTGCAGTCTTCTTCTTGGGCGCAGCCGCAGTCTTCTTCTTAGGCGCAGCTGCAGTCTTCTTCTTGGGCGCAGCGGCGGCAGTCTTCTTCTTAGGCGCAGCCGCAGTCTTCTTCTTGGGCGCTGCGGCGGCAGTCTTCTTCTTGAGCGCCGCAGCCGTCTTCTTCTTGGGCGCGGCCGCAGCACTCTTCTTCTTAGGCGCAGCCTTACGCTTCGCCGCCGCCGCCGCCTTCGTCTTCTTCTTCACGCTCGCGCTCTTCGCGGAAGTCATTTTCGAGCCTGACACTGCAAGACAGCCGGAGAATAGGCGATAGACTTCACGACGACCATGCCCATCGCGCCCTCCCGGCGGGCCCGCATCCACTACACCGAGCACGGCACGCGCGGCCGGGGCCCCACCGTGGTCCTCCTCCAGGGTCTCGGGCTCTCCTCGCGATTCTGGTTCGACGTGCCGGAGCTGCTCGCCCACGATCCCCATGGGCAACGTCACGTCCTGACCGTCGACAATCGCGGCACCGGACAGAGCGATAGACCACGGCGCCTCTGGACGATGGGCACCATGGCCGACGACGTCGTGGCCGTCCTCGACCACGCCGGCGTCGACTCCGCGTTCATCGTCGGCATCTCGATGGGCGGGATGATCGCCCAGCACGTCGCCCTCCGACATCCCTCGCGCGTCCGCGGTCTCGTCCTCTTCGCGACCACCGCGGGCTTTCTCCTCGGCGCCCTTCCCGAATCGACCGCGCTGCGGCGCCTCCTTTCGCTGCCGTTCGGCGGTCCGCGCGCCGCGAAGAACCTCACGCGGCTCCTCCTTCCCGAGTCGAAGTGGGATCAGGCGAAGGAGATCTTCCGCGACTGGCCAGACGCGATGCGCGACGACCCGACCGCGCCCGGGACGTTCGCGGCCCATCTCCTCGCCGCATCGACCCACCTCGTGACACGTCGGCTACGCGACATTCGATGCCCGGCCATCGTCGTCGCGGGCGCGCATGACGCACTCATCCCGCTTCGCAACGCGCAGGTCCTCGCCCGAGAGATCCCCAATGCCGAGCTGGTGGTGGTCGCCGACAGTGGCCACGCCGTCTTCGCCGACGACCGTGATCTCGTCCGTCAGATGGTCGTTCGCCTGGAAAAATCGATCGAAAAGGGCCTCGACCAGAGCCGTTCGCCCTAGCGCCGAGCCGCCCTCACTCTCTACTCTTGGCGTCGTGACGAACGTGCAGGTCATCGCGGACCGTTTCGAGCTCGAGGCGCTCATCGGCTCCGGCGGTATGGGCGAGGTCTTCCGCGCGAAGGATCGCCTCACCGGAGGCGCCGTCGCCGTGAAGGTGCTCCACGCTTCATCGCGCGACACCGAGCGCTTCCGCCTCGAAGCCCAGATCCTCGCCGAGGTCAGCCACCCGCGCATCGTGAAGTACGTCGCTCACGGCATCTCGGAAGCGAGTCGCCCGTACATCGCGATGGAGTGGCTCGAAGGCGAGGACCTCGCCGAGCGTCTCGCACGGTCCGGCCTCACGCTCCACGAGACCCTTGCTCTCTCGAACCGCGTGGCCGAGGGCCTCGCGGTCCTCCACGAGCGCGGCATCGTCCACCGCGACATCAAGCCGTCGAACATTTTCCTCCCGGGCGGCAATTTCGATCAGGTCAAGCTGCTCGACCTCGGCGTCGCGCGGATCATGCATGCGTCGCGGCCCTCGACACGCAGCGGCGTCATGGTCGGTACCCCCGGCTACATGGCGCCCGAGCAGGCGCGAGGCAACAAGGAGATCGACGCGCGCGCCGACATCTTCTCGATGGGCGCCGTCATCTACGAATGCCTCGCGGGCAAGCCGGTGTTCGCCGGCGACAACATCGCGGCGCTGCTCGCGAAGATCCTCCTCGAGACGCCCATCACGCTTCGCGACGCCGGCTTCGACGTCCCGCCTGCCCTCGACGACCTCGTCACGCGCATGCTCTCGAAGCACGTGACTGCGCGGCCGACCAACGGCGCGGCCCTGCTCCGCGAGATCGACCTGTTCAAGGCCGTCAAGGACAGCCCTGCGCGGCGGGCGAGCCAGCCCGCGATGCGCGCGCTCACCGGCAGCGAACGTCGTCTCGTCAGCGTCGTCATGGCGACGCTCCCGCCCGACGAGAAGGGCGAGCACAACGCGCACATCGAGGAGTCGGGGCCGGCGAGCTCGTTCGCGACGATGGCCGCCTCGTTCGACCCACGGAGCATCGTCGCGAGCTTCGGAGCGGTCGCCGAGATACTCGCCGACGGCTCGATCGTCGTCACCCTCTCGGGCAAGGGCAACGCGAGTGATCAGGCCGCGCATGCTGCGCGCTGCGCGCTCTCGCTCCGATCGCATCTCATCGGTGCGCACGTCGCGCTCGCCACGGGCCTCGCCACGGTCACCGGCCGCAGCAGTGTCGGTGACGTCATCGAGCGAGCCGCGGCGATCATGGCCGGCGCGCGCGCGCGCGGCCCGTCGCTCGGCGCGGAGACCGCGCACGGCCAGAGCCCCGTCTTCCTCGACGACACGACGGCAGGCTTGCTCGACATGCGCTTCGACGTCGGCGGCGACGACCGAGGCCTCTTCATCCGCGGCCTGCGCGAACGGGACACGAAGCCACGCACGCTGCTTGGCAAACCGACGCCCTTCGTCGGACGCGAGCGCGAGCTCTCGACAATCGTCGGCACCTTCGAGGAGTGCGTCGACGAGCCTGTCGCACGCGCCGTGCTCGTGACGGGCCAGGCCGGCGCCGGCAAGTCGCGCATCGCCGCCGAGTTCCTCCGTCGCGTCGGTGACGTGGGCGGCGTCGAGTCGTGGCTCGCTCGCGGCGACGCGATGAGCGAGGGGTCGCCCTTCAGCCTTCTCGCGCGCCTGCTCCGTCGCGCGGCGGGCATCAGCGGCGCCGAGCCGCTCGTCGTCCGCCAGCAGAAGCTCCGCGCCCGCGTCGGTCGCCACATCCCCGAGGCCGACGTCGCGCGCGTCTCGGAGTTCATCGGTGAGATCGCCAGCGTGCACTTCAACGACGCGGCCAGTGTCCAGCTGCGAGCCGCGCGTCACGACGCGATGCTCATGGGCGACCAGATGCGTCGCGCCTTCTCCGAGCTCGTGCTCGCGGAGTCGGCAGCGGGCCCGCTCGTGCTCGTCCTCGAGGACCTGCACTGGGGCGACCTCCCGAGCGTGACGTTCATCGACTCCGCCTTGCGCGCGGCGAGTGAGCGACCGTTCATGGTGCTCGCGATCGCGCGAGGCGAGGTCCACGAGACGTTTCCCAACCTCTGGGAGCAGCGGAGCCTGCAGGAGATCCGCCTCGGCCCGCTCGTCCGCCGTGCCGGCGAACGTCTCGTGCGCGATGTCCTCGGTGACGATGTCGACCCCGCCCAGTGCGCGCGCCTCCTCGACCGCGCGGCCGGCAACGTCTTTTACCTCGAGGAGCTCATTCGCGCGTTCGCTGAGGGCTCGGGCCTCGTGCCCACGCGCACCGGTACGACGCTCCCCCCGCCGTCCCTCGGCGGTGGTCACGACGCGCTGCCCGAGATCGACGCGTGGTCGCTGCCCGGCACCGTGCTCGCGATGGTCGAGGCTCGTCTCGGTCGTCTGGACCCGATGGCGCGCCGCGTGCTCCGCGCGGCCAGCGTCTTCGGCGAGGTCTTCTGGCGTGGCGGTCTCCTGGCGCTCACCGGCGGTGACTACAAGGCGAGCGAGGTCGACGACTGGCTCTCGGAGCTCGCGCGCCAGGAGATCGTGCAGCGCAGGGACGTCTCGCGTTTCCCGGCCGAGCACGAGTACCAGTTTCGTCACGCGCTCGTTCGCGACGCGGCCTACCAGATGCTCACCGCCGAGGACCGCGCGCTCGGCCACAAGCTCGCGGGCGAGTGGCTCGGAGACGCCGGCGAGCACGAGGCGATGGTGCTCGCCGAGCACTTCGAGCGCGGCCTCGCGCTCGACAAGGCGGCGATCTTCTATGGGCGAGCAGCCGCGCAGGCGATGGAGGGAAACGACTTCGCCGCGGCGCGCATGCGCGCCGAGCGCTCGATTCGCTCCGGCGCCAAGGGCGAGGCGCTCGGGCGGTTGCAGGTGCTCCTCGCAGAGGCTTCGCGCTGGGCCGGCGAGCATGACGCCGCGCTGCACCACAGCCGCGCGGCGATGAGCGAGCTACCTCACGAGAGCGACGATTGGTACGTCGCCGTCGCGGAGGCTGTCGATGCCGCGATGACCCTCGGCCTCCTCAGCGAGGCCGAGCTGCTCGCGCAGCGCATCCGCGAGCTCGAGCCTGACGAAGGCAGCGCCGTCGTGATGACGGCGTCACGCGTGATCGCGATGTCTCGCATCGCCGTGCGCTTCGTGATCTCCGGCGGCTTCGACATCGCCGACGCCTTCATCTCGCGTGTCGAGCGGCACGCCAAGGACGTGATCGATCGTGAGCCGGCGGCGCGCGCCTTCGCGCTCTCCGCGCGGGTCGCGCGCGCGATGTGGCTCGGCGACATCGAGGACGCCGCCACGCTGTCCCAGGAGGCGATCACCTGCTTCGACGTGGTCGGCGACGTCCGTAACGCCGCCGTGCAGCGCGACAACGCGGGCTTTGCGCTCATCCAGCTCGGCGCGTTTGCGGCCTCCGAGAGCATGCTCGTCGAGGCGATCGCCTCTGCGGAGCGGCTCGGCCTCGCGACGGTCGTGAACCGCGCGAAGCTCCATCTCGGCCAGTTCTACAGCCGCTCGCTGCGGGCCGAGGAGTCGGTCCGCACGCTGACCGAGGCCGCCGAAGGCTTCGCGTTGCAGCGAGACCCGGTGGGCGAAGGGCTCGCGCGTCTCTATCGCTCCGGCGTCCTGCACATCAATCGCGAGCACGCGGCGGCCGCGCGTGAGGCGGAAGCCGCGCTCCCGTTCCTCGAAGGCGCGCCGCCCTACCGAGCGAGCGCACTCGGGTTCATCGCGCTCATGCGCATCGACGCAGGCGATGCCGAGGGAGCGTACGAGGCCGGCGCGGAAGCGATGAAGATCCTCGAGACCTACGGCGGCACGATCGAGGGCGAGCCCTTCATCTACATCGGGTACGCGGAGGGGCTCCGGGCGAAGGGCGACATCGAAGGGTCGAAGAAGGCGATCGGAGTGGCCCGCGACCGTGTGCTCGCGCGCGCTGCCAAGATCAAGACGCCCGCGCTTCGCCGCGACTTCATGGAGCGCCTGCGCGAGCACGGGCGAATCCTGATGCGTGCGGGCGAGTGGCTCGCCTGAGAGCGCGTTCGAGTTGCGTGCCCACGCAGCGCTGATCGTCGGGCTCGGGCTCGGGCTTGCCGTCGCGAGCTGCGGGCCCGCTGCCCCGGTGTCGTCGTCGCCCAGGTCGCCGGCGCCGGATACGGCGGGCAGCGAGGTCTCGAGCAACGTCGTGTTCGCCGACTACGCCGGCACGCAGGCCTGCGCGAAGTGTCATGCCGGTCACGTGAAGTCGTGGCTCGCTTCACCGATGCACAACATGACGCGCGAGCCCTCGCTCGCCGACGTGAAGGGGCCTTTCGACGGAACTACGTTCCGTTTCAAGGACGACAGCGCGCGGCTCGAGACGGTGGGGTCGGCGCGCTTCATCACGATCCAGTCGACGCGCTTCGGGGCGGGCATCTATCGGCTCACGCGCGTGATCGGCGGGCATCATCGCGAGGACTACGCCGGCGTGCGGGTGCCCTCGGCGCGTGCCGACGTGGCGCCCGTCATGCAGCCCCCGGAGGAGCTCGTGCTCCCGGTGAGCTGGGTGTTCGCGCCGGACGGTGGGAAGGGCTCGCTTCGCTACAAGGGTTACTCGGTGATGGTGAAGGAGCGCCCCGGGCTCCACGCAGGGCCGGTCTGGAGCCAGACGTGCATCTTCTGCCACAACACCGAGCCCTTCCTCTCGACGGTGCTCGGCCCGCTCGCGGGGCCTTCCGCGAAGCCCTACCAGGGAGAGGTGGTCGATCCGCTGCTGCCACGCGAGCGGCGCGCGGAGTGGACCGTCACCGACCCCGCGGGGCTCTCGTCGGCGCTCGAGACGGAGCTCGCGCGGATTGGTGTAAAGCGCTCGCGTCCGACACCCGTGCAGGCGATCGCGGCGATACGCGGCGCCTTCCGGCCCGAGCATCTCGTGGAGCTCGGCATCGGTTGCGAGTCCTGTCATCTCGGCGCAGCGCAGCACGTGCGCGAGCCGAGCAAGCTCCCCTCGTTCGAGCCGCGGAGCTCGTTCTTCGCCGTGAAGTGGCCGGCGGCTTCGACCGTCGGCCCCGCCGAGCTCCGTGCGACCCGCATCAACAGAGCCTGCGCGCGCTGCCATCAGGTCGTGTTCTCGGGGTACGAGCCGACCTGGGAGGGAGGCACGCGCCACGGCAACGCAGGAGGCAGCCACATCAACAGCGGCGAGGCCCGCGACATGATCCTCGGTGCGTGCGCTTCGAAGCTCTCGTGCGCAGAGTGTCACGAACCTCACGCCGCCGACGCCACGGCAAAGCTGCGCGCTCTCGTGGGGTCGAAGCAGGATGCGCTATGCACGCAATGCCACGACAAGTACGACTCGCCGGAGGCGCTGCGCGCGCATGCGCACCACGAGCCAGCAGGGGAGGGGGCGCGCTGTTTGTCGTGTCACATGCCGAAGAAGAACCTTGCGCTCGACGGTACGACGTCTCGCTATCACCGCATCGGCTCGCCGAACGATCCTCAGCGCGTCCTGCTCGATCGGCCGATGGAGTGTGCGCTCTGTCACGCGGACAAGAGCGTCGAGTCCCTCGTGAAGACGACCGAGACCTGGTGGAAGCGCCCCTTCGATCGCGAAGCGCTCCGCAAGCTCTACGGCAGCCTCGACGCCAACGTCCTCTTGGCGACAGCGGAGCGCGGCAAACCGCACGAGCAGGCGGTGGCGTTCTACCTGCTCGGGCAAGCACGCTCGAAGGCCGCGATTGCCCTCCTCGCATCCCAGCTCACGCATCCATACCCGCTTGTGCGGGGCTACGCAAAGCGCGCGCTCGACAGCGTCGTCGGAAGCCCGATCCCGATCGACATCGATGCCGAGGATGCCGAGATCGAGGCGAAGGCGAAGGCGTGGCTCACGACCGTGAAGGAGTGAAGTAGACTGATCGCCGTGGACGAGACACTGTTCGAGGACATGCCCAAAGGCGAAGCGAGCCTCGAGCTCTCGGACGACGGCGACGATCGCGCCGTTCTCTACGCCATCTGGGCCGGCAAGGAGGGCGACCTCCCCGTGCAAGACGGCTGGCGCATCCTTCACGAACGCTATCCGGGGGACATGCGGCTCCTCGTCGCCCTCGTTACCGAGGAGATCCACGAGAGCGACGCCGGCTCACCCGAGCAGGTCTGCGGCAAGCTCGAGAAGGTGCTCGATGCGGCCAAGGGGCGTCTCAACGACGAGGTTCGCGATCTCCTCGCGTTCGCGAGGCTCGACTTCGAGGATGATTCGAAGACCGGCATTCGTCGGAAGAAGCCGCTCTCGGCGGCCACCCAGAAGCGCGTGGTGTCGATCCGTGCGCGCGTGGGCGAACCGAAGGAAGACGTGTGGGACGAGGGCGGTCCCGTCGCGCGTCTGTCGGGCTTTCGTCAGAAGCTGGTACGCGTGCTCCACGCCGCGACGGTCGGCCACAAGCCGATTGGCGAAGGTGCGGTGCGAGCCCCCGACTCGTGGCGCGAGATGATGGCCGCTGCGAAGACGAAGCTGCCGTACTCGCCGAGCACGATCT
>JAYSXP010000613.1:0-59973 GCA_043717125.1 Polyangiaceae bacterium
CTGGTTGTTCATGTCCAGAACGATCTGGTTCAGCATCTTCTCCGGGTCTTCGGATTTGCTGATGAGATCGTTCAGGTTCGATTTGATGAGCTGCGCGAGACGGCTGAAGATGCCCATGATCAGGCCTTCCTTGGACGAGACGATTGGGCGGCTTTCGACAGCTCGACGAGCTTCGCGACTTGCTGAGCGAGGGTGACGTCGATCTCGTCGAGCGCGGCGGCCAGCTCGTTGTAATCGAGGTTCTCGAGCTCGAGCGCGCTCGAGAGCACGATCTTCCCGTCCTCGAGGCCGAAGCTGCAGTGCACCAGCGACTTGGCATTGATGGTGAGGAGCTTCTGGTAGAGCTCGCCGTTCTGCGCCGGGTCACCATCGATGTCCCCGACGTGGACGCGGAGGACCACCAGCGGCGGGTCGACCCGCAGGACCGTGGGAGGCATGTTGTCGCCGCCGTGGACGAGGAACATGCTGGGCTGATCGTCGACGTGGGTAAAACGCCGGTTCATCTTGCCGAGGTACGCCTCGACGTCTTCAACGCTACGCATGGGTATCGTGGGTCTCTCCGGGGCGGTCTGAACTGCGCAAGGTTCTACGAAAACTCGCGAACATGTGGCTCTGCGCGAGGAAGCTAACCACGCGATCGAGCCGGCCAAGTCTCGGTAGGCCTGGCATCATCGGGAGGGAGCGTAAAGGGGGTCGGCGCGCTGTTCAACCGATCCGAACGGCGGAATTCCAGAGGCGCCCCGACGGTTGTTCCCGTGCACCGCGAGCCCCGAGCATCGAGGGCTTGTCGCCGGACGGGAAGGCCGTGCTACTCTCCCTCGGAACATGGCATCCGAGCCTGGCCTGGCGCCAGGATCGATCATCGGCGGGAGCTACAAGATCCGCCGGCTGATCGGCCAAGGCGGGATGGGTGAGGTGTACGCTGCGGAGGGCCGAGGCGGCGAGAAGGTCGCCCTCAAAGTCCTCCACGAGCGGGCCGCCCAGGACCCCGACCTCGTCGCGCGCTTCAATCGTGAGGCGAACATCGCGAAGCAGATCCAGTCGCCCTTCGTTGCGGCCATCCTCGGGGCCGGCAAGGAGAAGGACGGCCGCCTCTGGATCGCCTTCGAGCGACTCGTCGGCGAAGGGCTCGACGAGCGCCTCCGGCGCGAGCAGTACCTCTCGTTCGCCGAGGTGGCGCCGATCGTCGAGGATGCGCTCCAGGGGCTCAGCGCCGCCCACAACGCACATGTGGTCCATCGTGACATCAAGCCCGCGAACCTCTTCATCGAGAAGCGAAAGCTCACGCCCGACGAGATCGCCTCCGGGGATCACGAGGAGCGCACGCGCATCCTGGACTTCGGCGTTTCGAAAATGAAGTCGAGCGCGTCACGGCGGAGCGAGCCTTCGCTCACCGCCTTCGATGCGACGCTCGGCAGCTTCGCGTACATGGCGCCGGAGCAGGTGCGAGGCTCGGCACGCGTCGACGAGCGCGCCGATCTCTACGCGCTTGGCGCCGTCGCGTTCCGCGCGCTGACGGGCCGCCTTCCGTTCGAGGGCTCGAACGCCCTCACGCTCATTGCGCTCAAGCTCGATCGCGACCCGCCGACGCTCGCCCAGACGACCGGCGACACGTGGCCCGCGGCTATCGAGAAGTTCCTCTCCAAGATCATGTCGCGTGAGCGCGAGAAGCGCTTCGGCTCGGCGCTCGACGCGCTCGAGGCCTGGCGGAAGGTCTGCCGCGTCATGGGCAATGCGCGCCGCCGCCAGCCGGCGCCGCCGCCGCAACTCCAGAACCGAGACGATCACACCGAGGTCACCGTCGGCTCGTTCACCGACGGCGGGCCTGGCTCCTTCGGCGGCCTCCCCCCACGCCGGCGCTGACGAGAGCGATGACGGGCCCTCGCGGTCTCCGCTAGTTCGCCGAGCTCGCCAAGTTCGCTCAGCTCGCGCAGCGCTCAGCGGCAGGTGCCGCTATCGGCGCCGAGATTGCCGCAGCGGTTTCGGTCGTGGATGGCGCTACGCACCTCGAAGAGGCGGCAATTCAGCGTGTCGCCGGAGGACGGGCCGGTGGGCGGCTCGCCGCCGCCGTCGACTCCGCCGTCCTTGAACGAGTAGCCGGCGCAGGCCGTCTGGCAGTCGGGGTAGCTCTCGTAAGGAGCCGCCCCGGCCTCGGGAGGACAAGCGCCGAGGGTGAGCCCGCAGAGCGCCGTGCACCGATCGCCACAGACGTCGCCCCCGAACGGGCCCGCGGCGAGGCAATATCCACCCGCGTTCGTGCGCGCCGGGCTCCCCGCATAGTACTGGCGGCACGCGACCGTATTCGACTCGACGTCGCCGGCGTCGCCGGCGGGGAGGCGAGCGCAGACCTCGAGGCAATCGCCCCGCGAGGCGTACTGAGCCTCCGCGTCCGCGCAGCTGCGCATGACGAGATCGCAGTATTTCGAGCACGAAGGCTCGGGCCCGGGGGCGGTGCCGCTGTCGTAGCTGCCCCCGTCGGCCGGCCCGACCAGGCCGCCGTCTCTGCGGGGGCCGGAATCGTCGCTGCTCGAGGGAGGGTCGGTCCCCTCCGTGGGGCTGCACGCGGCGGCGGCGAGGAGGGCCGTGGCCGTCGTGACGAGTGCGATCAGCCCGAACGGGACCGCCGATGCGAGCGATCGGGCGAGCGATCGGGGGAGGGGGATGAAAAGAAAGCGCCGCATTACTTATCGAGGTCTGGATGACGGGCGGCACCTCGGGAGAGAGGGCGGGACCCACCACAAAGATGCTCGTTTCATGGTAGCGGGTGCGGGGGCTGGCGGCAAAATCACCCCCTCCGAAAGGCTGCGACGGGTGGCCTTGGGAGCGCCTCGAGGAGCGTCTCATTGCATTCCTCTTGCCGTGACGCGCTCATAGCGTGTTAAAACGGAACCCGTGGATGCCACTGTCGTCGCGAAGGGTCGGCTGGAAGTCCGTGGCGGAACCCTCAAGGTCACGCGCGGACAAGCCAACAAGCAGACCCTCGAGATTGGTCCCGAGACCCAGGTAGTTGGGCGCAATGAAGCCTGCGACATCGTTCTCGATGATCGCAAGGTGAGCGCCGTGCACATGGAGCTCGTTGCCACCGAACGCGGCGTTCGTGTCCGCGACCTCGGGTCTCGCAACGGAACCTTCATCGGGGACACTCGCGTCGGCGAGGTCTACCTGATGAAGCCCACCATCATCACGGTAGGCGAGTCTGCGCTCAACTTCGTGCCCACCGAGCCCGAGGCGGTCGACATCCCCGAGGTCGCGCAGTTCGGACCTCTCGTCGGTGTCAGCCAGGGAATGCGCGCGGTGTTCGAGCGGTGCCGCAAGGCTGCTCCGACCGACCTCACCGTCCTCATCCTCGGCGAGACCGGCTGCGGCAAGGAGCTCGTCGCTGCCGCCATCCACCAGGCCAGCTCGCGCGCGCACAAACCGTTCGTCGTCGTCGACTGCGGCGCCATCCCGCCGACCCTCGCAGAGAGCGCGCTGTTCGGCCACGAGCGCGGTGCGTTCACCGGCGCGCAGGAGAAGCGCATCTCCCCGTTCGTCGAAGCGGACGGCGGAACCATCTTCCTCGACGAGCTCGGAGAGCTTCCGGTCGACGTGCAGCCGAAGCTGCTGCGCGCGCTGGCCGAGCAGCGCATCAAGAGCGTCGGCTCGAACACGTACCGCCCCGTCAACGTGCGAGTCATCGCCGCGACCCGCCGCGACCTCGTTCGCGAGGTCAATGCCGGCACGTTCCGGAGCGACTTGTACTTCCGCGTCGCGCAGCTCCGCATCGAGCTCCCGTCGCTCCGCGAGCGCACGGAGGACATCCCGGCGCTCGTCCGCAAGATGATCACTGACATCGGCGATCCGACCGCGTACAGCCGAATCACGAACGATTCGCTCGAGCGCCTGATGCGCCACGACTGGCCGGGCAACGTTCGCGAGCTCCGCAACGTCATCGCCGTTGCGCTCGCGTTCGGCAAGGAAGGCCCGATCGACCTCGCCGCGCATCTCGCGCCCATGTCCTCCGCGGCGAGCGAGTCGACCCCGACGCGCGGTCGCACCTTCCAGGACGCGAAGCGCGAGGTCCTCGCCCGCTTCGAGCGCGAGTACTTCACGGCGCTCTATGCCGAGTGCAACGGCAACGTCAGCGAAATCGGCCGCCGCGCGGCGATGGAGCGGGCGCACGTCCGTGGGTACCTGCGCCGTCACGGGATCGGCGATCCGAAAAAGTCCTCGGAAACCTGAATCGTCTCAGGCACTGGATTTCCGGCGGCTGCGTGCCTAACCCTAGGTAGCCCGTGAACCGCTTGCTCTCTCGCGCCCTCTCCCTCGCGTCGGTCGCGCTCTTCGCGCTGCTGTCGGCACGTCTCGTCGCGCAGGATAGGCGCTACGCGATCGTCGTGCTCCTCGTGCTCATCGGCTTCGGCGTTCCGGCGCTCCTCTCGCGTCGCCGCATGCGGCGTCTGCTGATCTCGGGGGACGTCCCTCGCATCCTCGGCACGTGGCAGGGCTCGCTCCGTCGCGTCACCTACCCGGAGACGATGGCGCCGCTCATGACGGCAACGGCTTACGCCGCCTACGGGTTCATCGATGCCGCGAGGACCTCGCTCTCTCGCGCCGCGCGCGGTCCCGCGTGGGACGCTGCTGTGGAGCAGCGTCTGTTCGTGGAGGCGCTCCTCGACGTCTACGAGGGCGAGCGCAGCCAGGCGATGACGAAGGCCACCGAGCTCGAGCAGCTCCCGCTACCGCCGACGGGCTTCTGGATGCGCCGCAAGATTGCCCTCCTGCGCCGCGGAATCGCCGCGATGACCCGCGCCTTCGCCCACGAGAGCCGTAGTGGAGACGAGGTCGTCCTCTCGCGCGCCGGACGCTCGTCGCCGCTGGTGCACTGGGCGATGCGCTATGCGCGTGCGGTCTTCCTCGTAGACAACGGGCGCAGGCACGAGGCGCTCGAGCTGCTCGCCGCGGCGCCGGCCTGGCCCGCCGAGAGCGCGTTCCGCTCGTTCCACGACGAGCTGGTCACGACCGCCGAGGCGTCGCCCAGCGCGCAGTCCTCGTGAGTCGGCAGGCTTCCGCCCAAGTGCTCGCGTCCGGTACATTCCCGTCGTGACGTTCCCCGACGCCGGCCTTCACGCGCGTCCGAGGGTCGAGCCCGGAGTGAAGGCCGAGCGGCCGCCGCGGGTCCTCTACGCCGACGACGAGGACGACGTTCGAGAGGTGTTCGCGGCGATCTTCGAGGACGACTTCGACGTCACGTGCGTCGCCACCGGCCAGGAAGCGCTGGATGCGCTCGCGTCGCGCGAGTTCGACGTCCTCGTCTCCGACATGCGCATGCGCCCGATGAACGGCTCCGAGCTGCTCGCGAAGGCATACGAATCGCACAAGGATGCGCAGCGCATCCTGCTCACCGGCTTCAGTGACCACGACGACCTCGCCGACGCCGTGAATCGCGGCCACCTCTTCGCGTACATGCAGAAGCCGTGGGACAACGGGCAGCTGCGGCTCGTCATCCGTCGCGCGGCCGCCCAGCGCCGGCTCGAGCTGGAGAACCGGCGGCTCACAAACGAGCTCAAGGCGTCGAACGTTCGCCTCCGGGACGACGTCGAGGCCGTCTCGCGGACGGCGTCGGCATCGCGGCCGAAGCTCCTCGCGACGTCGCCGATGATGCAGCGGGTGATGGCGCAGGTCACGGCCGTCGCCGGTACCGACGCGAGCGTGCTCCTCCACGGGGAGACCGGAACCGGCAAGGAGCTCATCGCCGCCGAGATCCACGAACGGAGCGGTCGTCGTCGCGCGCGGTTCGTCGCGCAAAACCTCGCGGCGCTTCCGCCCGAGCTCATGACGAGCGAGCTCTTCGGACACGTGAAGGGCGCGTTCACCGGGGCGCAGCAGGCGCGTCGTGGCCTCCTCGAGCTCGCCGACGGCGGCACGCTCTTCCTCGACGAGATCGGCGAGGCACCGCCCTCGCTCCAGGCGCTCCTTCTTCGCGCGCTCGAGTCGCGCGAGTTCTGGCCCGTCGGTGCGAGTGAACCGCGGCATGTCGACGTGCGCATCGTCTCGGCGACGAACCGCGATCTGCTCGAACGCGCGCACGCCGGCCACTTCCGTCTCGACCTCTACTATCGCCTGGCGGTGTGTCCCATCGAGGTGCCGCCGCTGCGCGCCCGTACCGAAGACGTGCGCGGCATCGGGCAGCCGCTCCTCGAAGCGGCGGCGAACCGGATGAACCGCGAGCTGCCGCGCATCGGCGAGCCAGCCTGGCGTGCGCTCGAGGCCCATCCCTGGCCGGGCAACGTTCGCGAGCTCGGCAACGTGATGGAGCGCCTCGTCATCTATCATGCGGGGCGGGACGTGGAGCCCGCGGACCTCGGGCTTCCGCAGTCCCTTCGCGCGAGCCTCTTCCCGTACCACGCGCCTCCGAGCGCACCCCAGACCGCGCCGAGCGAGTCCACGCGCTCGCGCCCGCCCGCGCCGCCGTGGAGCACGACTCCGGCTGCTCCCTACGCGCCCGACTCCGTGAGCGACTTTCATCGTGTCGACGCGCCTCCGCAGTCCGACGAGTTCGAGCTTCCGCCGCTCTCGCGTCCGCGGCTCGACGTCGACGCCATCGCGCCTGGAGCGCTCTCTCTCGAGCTCCCCGAGGGGGGGACGACGTTCGACGATCTCGAGCGCGAAATCCTCTCCCAGGTCCTCGCCCGCGCCGACAACAACCAGTCGCGGGCCGCCCGGTCGCTCGGAATGAGCGAGAGTACCTTCCGATCTCGCATGAAAAGGCTTGGTTTGAAGGGGTGAAGGCCGAGCTGGGAGGTTCGTCGCCCTGCAGGTACTCTGGGTGACGATGGTGGCGAGCGCCGGTTCGAGACCGGTACGAGTACCCGCTCTCACGAAGTACGAAGTGCTCGAGGAGCTCGGGCACGGCGGGATGGCGACTGTGTACCGTGCGCACGACAAGCGCCTGGGTCGCGACGTCGCGATCAAGGTGCTGCACCCACACCTCCGCGAGAGTCGCGAGATCGCCCACCGCTTCGAGGCCGAGGCCAAGGCGGTCGCCAAGCTGCGCCACCGGAACATCGTCGAGGTGTTCGACGTCTCTTCGGCCGACGAGGACGAGCAATACCTCGTCGTCGAGTTCGTCCGCGGGCAGACGCTCCGCAGGCTCCTGCAGAAGGCGGGGGCGCTGCCGCCCGAGGTCGCCGCCGCGCTCGCCGTCGAGCTCCTCGGCGCGCTCGCGCATGCGCACGGCGCTGGCGTCGTGCATCGCGACGTGAAGCCCGAGAACGTTCTCCTCGAACATCGCAGCTCGGGCGAGTCGACGTCCACGCCCATTCCTGGTGGTGGCAGCACGGGACACATGACGGGCGTGTCGCCGTCGAGCGGAGCCGGCAGCCGCCGCACGCCCGTCGACTCGAACCGCGGCGAGCGCATAGGCGTGAAGCTCACCGACTTCGGCATCGCGAAGCTGCTCGACGCCCAAGGCGTCACCTCGACGGGTCAGGTGCTCGGCAGCCCTGCGCACATGGCACCGGAGCAGATCGAAGGCGGAGACGTCGACGGCCGCGCCGATGTCTTCGGCATGGGCGTCCTCCTCTACGAGTGCATGGTCGGCCACCTGCCCTTCGAGGGGAACAACCCCGCCCAGGTGCTTCGTCGCGTCCTCGACGGTATCTACCCCAGCGCCGAGCGGGAGCGGCCGTCGATCGGCAAGATCTACAGCCAGATCCTCGATCGCGCGCTCGCGCGCCAGGCCGAAGACCGCTACGCCGACGCCGAGCAGATGCGTGAAGCGCTCTCCGCAGAGCTGCTCCGTCTCGGTGTCGCCGCGCCGCGCACCGAGCTCGAGTCGTACTTCGACGATCCCGACGGCTGGTCGGCGGAAAACGAGAAACGACTCACCGCCAAGCTCTGCGTGCTCGGAGGTGATGCGAGGAAGCGTGGCGACGCCGTCGCCGCCGCCGCCGACTACAACCGCGCGCTCGCCTACGCTCCGAATGATCCGCAGCTCCTCCGCATCGTCGCCAGCATGCACCGTGCGGAAGCGCGCATGCGCTTCGTGCGGCGCGCGGGGCCGCTCGTCCTGGGGACCCTCGCGCTCGGTTTGGGCGCATTCTTCGTCGCCCGTGCGCTGAAAGGCGGCTCGGCGGTCCTCCTTCTGCCTGGTGTCACGTCGGCGAGCACCACGCTCCTCGCGACCGGACCGGATCCGAGCGCGCAGCCGTCAGCCAAACCGCGCGCGGCGCCAACGCCCTCCGAGCGTCCTACCCTGGCGCTCGGCACCGTGAAGGCGCCGATCGTTCCGGCCGCGGATGCCGCCGTGGCAAGGAAACGGTCGATCACGTTCGCCTCGCTCCAGCCTCAGTACGGTGTCGTCATGAAGGTCGACGGCGTGCGCGGTCCGGATCCGGGCCCCGGCTTCTCGTTCATGCTGCCGGACGACAAGCCGCACGCGCTTTGGTTCACCTGCCAGGATCACCTCGGCAACGAGCTTTGCTTTCCGAAGACCGTCACGGTCCCGGCCGGCGACGCCGAGCAGACGCTCGACGTGCAGCTGACGATCCTCCCTGCCAAGCTCGTGGTCGACGGCGAGCCCGGCCGCTCCTACGGCATCGAGGAGGTGCCGAACATCACGCTCGCGTCCGGCGTCGCCGCCGAGATACCGATGCGTGCCGGCCAGGCCGCGCAGACCGTCGTGATCTTCGACCGCGCGGACCCCGAGAAGCGCAAGAAACAGACGCTTCGGGCCGGCCAGCAGCACGTGGTGTCATTCAAGAATCCGTGACGCTGCAGGCCCGCGGCGTCGGGTACACTGACGCCATGCGGGCCCTTCGCCGCCTCACCATCGCCTCCGTGTTTGCCGTCGTCGTCCTCGGTGGACGCGCGGCCTCGGCGCAAGGTCGTGTCGACGTCGAGAAGGCGCGCGCGGCCTACCTCGCGCGCAACTACGCCGAGGCGGAGGAGCGCTTGCGCCCGCTCGTCGACCCGAAGACCGGCCTGAAGGAGCTCTCGCTCCTTTCGCAGGCGCGCATGGTGCTCGGCGCTGTGCTCCTCGCGCAGGGCAAGCGCGAGCCCGCGATCGAGGTCTTCGAGAACATGATCCTCGAGGACCCGGCGTTCGAGCCCGACCCGCTCAGCTTCTCGGGCGACGTCATCAACACGTTCTTCGACGTGCGCGCGCAACTCCAGGAGAAGATCCGTCAGAAAGCGCAGAACTCGGCGCGCCTCGAGGCCGAGCGCCGGGCGCGTGCCGAAGAGGAGCGCCGCAAACAGGACGACTGGCTCGCCACGGTCAAGCAGATGGCGCAGGAAGAGAAGATCACCGTCCGGAACAGCCGGCTCGTGGCCTTCTTGCCGTTCGGCGTGGGTCAGTTCCAGAACCGTGACCCGGTGCTCGGCTGGACGTTTCTCGTCAGCGAAGCGGCGCTCGTCGTCGGCACCGGGATCACGACGGCCATGTACGCCTACCATCGCGGTCGCGCGGAGGAGGTGGCGCGCGCCAACGATTTCCGGACGGCGCAGCTCTATCAGGACCGCGCCGACGACATCCGCACCGTGAACCTGAGCTTCGTCGGAGCGTTCGCCGCGATCGCGATCACGGGCATCGTGCAGGCGAATCTTGCGTACGTACCGGAGACGGTCGAGACGAAGAAGCGTGACCTTCCGCCGGTCGCGAGCATCGAACCGGTGATCTCCCCACTCTTCGTCGGCGTCACGGGCACGCTCTTTTAATCAGTACGTGGCGGCGTGGACGGCGCCGGCGACGGGGCGCTCCTGGCGGTTTGGACGGTACGAGCCCTTGAGGCGCTCGGTGGTGCCTCCACCTTCGGGAGCCTTTGCCTCCTCGCGGATCTGCATCGCGACCTCCTCGGGCGCAGTCCAGCACGCCTCGTCGCGGACCGGCGCGTTCGAGGAGTGCATCGAGGCTCCACAGCCGACAATCGAGGAGACGCTGGCGAGGATGACCGAGAGAAAGAGGAAGCGGGACATGGCAGCTCCGTGGTTCGCGTTGCCCCGTGGGCAGTACGTTCACAACGGATGTTTGCAGTGTTGGTGCCAGGAATGGCACACCTGCTTACATCTCCAAGTGCTTGAAACGAATGAATTCCAGTATGCGTAGAGAACTACGCTGAGGCTGGACAGGAGATTTCAGGCGGATTCAATGATCCACCCGAATACCCGACAAGGTCCCCGATGAGGACGCTCAGAACGCCTTGCGGACGAAGATATCCTCGAGCGTCTCTCTCTTCGGAATGAGCGATTCGATCCGAAGGCCCCGCGCGAGGGCGCGCTCGAGCACCTTCCGGACAGCCTCGTCGCCCTGGACGTCGAGCACGAGCGACGGACCATGACGCTGCGTGCTCTCGGCGAGCGTCGACAGCTCGGCGACGGCCTCCTCCGGGACGTCGACGAGCGTGAGCTCGGTGCGGCGTGCTCCGGCCCCGAGCAGTTCCTTCATCGCTCCGCCCGCCACGACCTCGCCCTTCCGCAGGATGCACACGTGATCGCAGAGGAGCTCGACGTCGCTCAGGATGTGGCTCGAGAAGAAGACGGTGCGACCCGCGCGGGCCTCCTCGACGATGAGATCGCGCACCTCCTTGCGGCCCACCGGATCGAGGCCGCTCATCGGCTCGTCAAGAATTAGCAGCTCCGGCGAGTGCACGATTGCCGCGGCGAAGCCGGTGCGTTGGAGCATGCCCTTCGAGAGCGCGCCGACGCGTCGGTCGATCGCGTAGCCGATCCCCACGCGCTCGATCACACGCTCCACCTCGCGCGCGAGGTGCTGACCGCTCATCCCGTTGAGCCGGCCGCAGAGCGACACGAATTCACGCGGCGTCAGGTACGGGTAGACATACGGGTTCTCGGGGAGAAATCCGACGTTGCCCATTGCGTCGGGAGAGGGAACCTCCTCCCCGAGGATGGTGGCCTTGCCGCCCGTCGGGAAGATGAGCCCGGTGAGCATCTTGATCGTCGTGGTCTTGCCGGCGCCGTTCGGGCCGAGGAATCCGAAGATGTCGCCGCGACGCACCTCGAAGGAGACGCCACGCACGGCCTCGACCTTCTTGCCCGTGAAGGGCTTCACGAACGTCTTGGCGAGCTTCTCGACGGAGAGGACGATCTCGGACGTTTTCACGAGTCGCCGGTATACCAGGTCGCGGGCGTTTCGGCACCACCGGCAAGCTCTACCGGCGGGCTACTCTTCTTCACGGCTCGAGGGCGGGGTGTCGCTCGTCGCGCTGCCGCTGCCGCCGAGAAGTGGACCGCTGCTGTACTCGTGCAGCTTGTACTGAATCTTGCGCGGCGAAACGCCGAGGATGCTCGCGGCCTTCGAGGTCGAGCCTCCACACGCTTCGAGCGTCTTCAGGATCGCGTAGCGCTCGAGATCCTGAATGGTCGACCCTGGAATGGGCGGCGCCGCATCGCGCTGCTCGGCCGGCACGAGCGAGGGTGGAAGATGGCGCAGATCCACCTGTGTGGCGTCGCAGAGGACGACGGCGCGCTCGATCGCGTTCTCGAGCTCGCGCACGTTGCCCGGCCAGTCGTAGCCCGCGAGCACCTTGAGCGCCTGCTCGCTGATGCCCTCGATGTTGCGTCCGTTCTCCTTTGCGTAGCGGCCCAGGAAGAAGCTCGCGAGCGGGCCGATGTCCTGGGGACGGTCGCGCAGGGGAGGGAGCTCCACCGCGATGACGTTGAGCCTGTAATAGAGGTCCTCGCGGAAGGTGCCCTTCTTGATCTCCGCCTTGAGGTCGCGGTTCGTCGCGGCGAGGAGACGAACGTCGACCTTCAAGGTCTCGTTGCCGCCGACGCGCTCGAATGTCTTCTCTTGCAGGAAGCGGAGCAGCTTCACCTGGGTGCCCTGGGGGATCTCGCCGATCTCGTCGAGGAAGAGCGTCCCGCCGTCGGCCTGTTTGAAGCGACCCTCGCGTCGTCCCACGGCGCCGGTGAACGCGCCTTTTTCATGGCCGAAGAGCTCGCTTTCGAGCAGCGACTCGGCGAGCGCGGCGCAGTGGAGCCGTACGAACGGAGCGCCCGCGCGCGGGCTCGCCGCGCAGAGAGCCTCGGCGATCAGCTCCTTGCCCGTGCCACTCTCGCCCGTGATGAGGACGGTCGCTTTGCTCGGACCGACCTGGGCGACCAGGTCGAGCAACGCGCGCATCTTCGGGTCCTCGCTGACGATGTGGCCGAACGCGTTGCGCTCGCGGAGCCGGTCCCGGAGCGCGAGCGTCTCCTGGAGGAGCTTGGCCTTCTCCATCGCACGGTCGACGACGGCCGACAGCGCCTCGTAGTCGAGGGGCTTCGTGAGGTAGTTCTCGGCGCCTTTCTTGATGGCCGAGACGGCGCTCGAGATGGTGCCGAAGGCCGTCATCACGACGAAGACCGTCTGAGGCGAGGCACTTTTTGCCTTCTCCATGAAGGCGATCCCGTCGAGACCGGGCATCTTCAGGTCGGTCAGGACGACGTCCGGGGCGAACTCCTCGAGCTTCCCGAGGGCCTTGAACCCGTCGGCCGCGGTCTCGGTGGCGTAGCCCTCGTCCCGCAGGATTTCGCTGAGGGCGGCACGCGCGTTCGCCTCGTCGTCCACCACGAGGATCCTGCCCCGCGGGCTCGATTCCCGCGTCGGCCGGACGGGAGCCGGCGGGACGGGCGGCGCGGGGGGCGGGAGAGGCTCCGGCATTGACGAGTCAGCTTACCAGAGGGGCTGTCAACGAGACGTTTTTGCCTCTCGGAGTCGTGTTACAACCTCGGCCGGCCATCATCATGAAGAGAGCCGGCTTCCTTCTTTCCTCCACGTTGCTCCTCACACTTGCGTCGTCGATCGCTCCTTCGAGCGCGGCCGCCCAAGGAACCGTCACCTTCGGAGGCAGTGCCTCGGGTGAGGCGAGCCCCGCGGGCGCGTCGGGTTCGTCCAGCGCATCGGGCGCCAGCTCGGCGAGCACGCCCGAGCGCGACCTGCTCGCGGCAGGGATGGTGGACGGTGCCGCCGCGTCGGACTCCGACAAGGAGTGGGCCGACCGCGATCGCAAGATGAACGAGGCGGCGACCCTCACAGGTGGCATCGGTCTCCTTCACACGCAGCACGCCCAGGGCGGCGCCGTCGGTCAGTTCCGCATCGGCTTCACGACCGAGTACTTCTCGGCCGGTTTCCTCTGCACGAACGCCTTCCCCTGCAAGGACCCGAAGGGCAGCGGCGGTACCCTCACGAACGACACGACGGACCACATCGGCGGGCGGCTCACGCTGTCGGTGCAGGTTCTGAAGTGGCTCGAGCCGTACCTCGCGACGAGCGCGTACGCGAACTCGGACGCCGCCAACCGCCCCGCGCTCCTCCAGGTGCTCGGCGACAGCATCCTCGGCGCGAAGGTACACGGCGCGCTCGGCAAGGTGATCAACCTCGGCGGCGCCTTCGAGCTCGCGCTCGTCAACGGCACCGGCTCCGTCGGTCTGGCGGGCGGAGGCACGGGCGCGAAGTTCCGCGGGCTCGCCACGGCCGACCTCCGCGGGATGGAGAAGCCCGTCCCGGTGCGCTTCAGCCTGAATACGACGTACGTCGTCGACAACAGCGGCAGCGTCGTCGAGGACACCGAGAAGGCGCGCGGCACCTCGATCACGCGCATCGAACGCTTCGGGCTCGGCATCAACCGCGTCGACCACTTCGACATCGCGCTCGGCGCCGAGGTCTTCGCGGCGCAGGAGAAGATTCGCCCCTTCCTCGAATACAACATCGCGATTCCGGTCAATCGCCAGAATTACCTGTGTCGCCCCCGTAACCCGAGCGGTGACCAGTGCCTCGCGAACCAGCAGGTCGCCCCGAGCAGCATCACGCTCGGTGGTCGCTTCTTCCCCTGGAAGCGAGGCTTCAACATGCTCCTCGCGCTCGACATCGGCGTGTCCGGCGTCAGCAGCTTCATCGAAGAGGTGAAGCCCGAGGCTCCGTGGATGCTCTATCTCGGCGCGGGATGGGCCTTCGATACGCAGGATCGTCCGCCCGTCATCAAGGAGCGCGTCATCGAGAAGCCCGTCGCGGTCAGGGCACCGGGTCGCAAGATCCGTGGCTTCGTCCACGAGGAGGGCAAGACCGAGGGCATTGCCGGTGCGATCGTCAGCTGGGACAACCGCCCCGAGCTCACGTCGCTCGTGACCTTCCCGGACGGGCACTTCACGACGCACGAGCTCGACGAGGGCGCGTTCGCCTTCGGGATCAAGGCCGAGGGCTGGAAGCCTGGGCAGTGTGCGACGACGATCGTTCGCGCCGCGCAGCCGGCCGCTCCGTCGCCGGCGGGCCGCGCCGCACTCCCGCCGAACCAGGCGCCGCCGAGCCAGCCTCCGACGGCCGGTGGTGACGTGCAGCTCGACTGCACGCTCGTCGCGCTCCCTCGCGTCGGCGTCATCGTCGGCCACGTTCGCGATGCCGACACCCAGGCCCCGATCGGCAACGCCGCGGTGAAGATCGTCGACTCCTCGCGCCGGGCCGACAGCGGCACGGCGGACCAGAACGGAGCCTTCCGCTTCCAGGATGTCGCCCCGGGCGACGTCGATGTGACGGTCGACGCCGACGGCTACCTCGCGCTCACCGAGCGCGTCGCCGTGAAGGTTCGCCAGGACAACACCGCCGACCTCCTGCTGAAGAAGCGGCCCAAGAATGCCAACGTGACGGTCGGCAAGGGCGAGATCTTCATCAAGCAGCAGATTCAATTCGCGATCGACTCTGCGACGATCCTCCCGGAGTCGAACGGCCTCCTCACGGAGATCGCCGACGCGCTCGTGAAGAACCCGCGCATCAAGCGCGTCGAGGTCCAGGGTCACACCGACAACACCGGCACTCCGGACCACAACAAGCAGCTCAGCGAGGACCGCGCGCGTGCGGTCACGTCGTGGCTGTCGATGCACGGCGTCTCGGCCGATCGCATGACCCCCGTTGGTTACGGCCAGACCAAGCCCCTGGTTCCGAACGTCACCGGTGGCAACCGCGCGAAGAACCGCCGCGTGCAGTTCATCATCGCGGACCAGGATCCCGCCCGGGATGCACCGCCGCCGAAGGCGAAGAAGTAGCCTTAGCGCATGTAGGCGCCTCGGCGCACGAGGAGCGAACCGATGGCGTTGCTGAAGACGGTGCGAGCGAAGCTGACGACTCTGGTCGGGTTGTCAGCGGTCGCGACTCTCGCGGCGCTTCCTCTCCTCCACGCGTTGATGTCGCGCGAGCTCGTCGACGTGGTCGACGACCGCGTGCCCGAGGCCGTCAAGGGCTTCGAGGTAGAGCTGACCGACGACCTCGGCGACCTCGTGGCGTCGACCAAGAGCCTCGGTGATTCCGACGAGCTCCAGCATGCACTCGCGGCGGGAGCGGTGACCGCAGCCGAGGTGGAGCTGAAGGTCTTCCACGAGGCGTATCCAGGCACCGCGTTCATCGTGTACGGCGCCTCGGGCAAGCCCCTCGCGCAGATCGGGTTGCCCGGCCCCGCGCTGCCGCGTGCCGCATTCGTGGGCGTCGAGGCCGTCGACACGGGTGCCGGCGAGGTCCGGATCATCCTGCCTGAGGGCTGTTCGACGACGAAGAGCCCTGACCCGTCCTTCGTGATGGCACGCTCGATCCGCGGCGCCGGCACGGTGATCGCGTGCATGACCATCGACGCCAAGTACCTCTCGAACACCAGCGCCAAGCTCGGTGTCGAGCTCGCTGTCGCACGCGGCGAGTCGGTCGGGACGATGACCCCCGGGTTCCCCACCGCGGCGCTGGGCGGCGCGCCCGGAGAGGCGCTCGTCGACGTCGACGGCAAGGCCTGGGCGACGACGCGGTTCGAGCCGGCAGCGTTTGCCGGCGTTCCAGGCCGGTTCTCCGTCGTCGCGGCCCTCGACATGACGCGCATCCGCAGCGTCGTGCGCAAGAATCTGGGGCTCACGGTGGTGGTTCTCCTCATCGCTGCGCTGATTGCGATCGTGATGGGCTCGCGGCTCGCATCGCTGATGTCGAATGCGCTGACGCGCCTCAACGGCGCGTAGAAGAACGTCGCGCGTGACGATTACACCCACGTCGACGGCGTGAAGACTGGCGACGAGATGGAGGCCCTCGCATCCGGCTTCAACGCGATGGTCGATGGCCTCCGCGAGCGTGACAAGCTGCGCGTCACGATGGGCAAGTACATGACCCAGTCCGTCATGGACCACGTCATGGGAGGGAAGGTCGAGCTCGGCGGAGAGCTCTTGACCGTCACGCTGCTCTTCTCGGACATTCGAAGCTTCACGTCGATCAGCGAGACCATGTCCGCACAGGAGCTCGTGAAGCTCCTCAACGAGTACTTCACCGAGATGGTGGCGGTCGTCATGGAGGAGGGCGGCGTCGTCGACAAGTACATCGGTGACGCGATCATGGCGGTCTTCGGTGCGCCGGTACCGAAGGCTGATGACGCGCCGCGAGCCGTCCGCGCCGCGGTGCGCATGCGCCATGCGCTCGCCGTGCTGAACGAGAAGCTCGTGGCGAGGGGCGTTGCGCCGATCAAGACCGGCATCGGCCTCCACAGGGGCGAGGTCGTCGCGGGGAACATCGGGAGCGAAGCGCGCATGGAGTACACCGTCATCGGCGATGCCGTGAACCTCGCCTCGCGCCTTGAGACCTCCACGAAGGAGCTCGGTACGGATGTCCTCATCAGTGACGACACGAACGCGCTCCTCGGCGATGAGTTCGAGACTCGTGCGGTTCGCGAGATCACGGTCAAGGGACGCGTGAAGCCGGTCATGGTCTACGAGGTCATCGGCTTCAAGAAGAAGGCTGCAAGCGTCCGGCCGTCGTCTTCCGCCGAGGCTTGAGTCGCAGCGGTCGCCGCCTCGCGATCGCTCGTCTCAGCCCGGAGGCGCGGCCGGAAGGCTCGCCCGGAAGCGCGCACCCTTGCCGTCGGGCCCTTGCTCCACGGTGACGTCGCCGCCGTGGACGCGGGCGATCTCGCGGACGATGGCGAGGCCGAGCCCGGAGCCGTCGTCGCGACGTCGCTCACTTGCGGCGCGGAAGAAGGGGTCAAATACGCGATCGCGCTCCTCTGGCGGCACGCCGGGGCCCTCGTCGAGCACTTCGATGTGAACCATGTCGCCGTCGCTGCGCGCCTCGACGCGCACCAGACCGCCTTCGGGGCTGTGCCGGACGGCGTTGTCGAGGAGGTTGCGCAGGAGGCGCTCGAGATCGATCGCATGACCGAGGACAGACGAGCCGTCCGAGTCGATCGCGAGCTCGATGTGGCGTCGGGTCGCCTCGCGTGACACCCATGAGGCCGCTGCCTTCGCCACTTCGGCGAGCGCGACGGGCGTCCGCGACGGCTCGCGCTCGGCGCCGATTCGCGCGAGCGCGAGGAGATCCTCCGCGAGCACCTTGAGACGGCGGGCCGAATCGAGCGCCTCCTCGATCGAGCTGCGATACTCATCGGCGCTCCGCGACTTGCGGAGCGCGAGCTGCAGCTCGCCGTAGAGCGACGTGAGCGGTGAGCGAAGCTCGTGCGCCGCGTGCGCGATGAAGCGCTGCTGCCCCTCGACCAAGATCCCGAGGCGCCGGACCATCTCGTCGACGTCGCGGGCGAGCTGGACGACCTCGTCATCGCCGGACCCGAGCGCGACGCGCGCCGCGAGGTCCCCATCCGCCACCTTGCGGGCCGCCGCCGCGATCGCCTCGTGGCCGCGCGTCAGCTGGCGCACGACGCGCCAGGTGACGAGCAGCGTGAAGCCGATCGAGAGGAGCGCTGCGACGAGCATGACCTGACGGAGGAACGCGTTGTCCTTCTCGAGGTCGGAGCGCGGCGCTGCGAGAAGGAGCATCGCGGGCTCGTGCTCGGGGATGGCGACGAACACGCCGCGCAGGTGGTCGGCGCCGTACCAGAAGTCGAACGCGCTTCCCGGAGGGTGGCTCACCGTGGCGTAGGTCGGAGCACCGGTCGCGAAGGTCGAGGTGATGTCGATCACGCGGCCGTCGTCGTCGTAGATGACGGCGAATTTCTTCAGGCGCCCGATGTCGTCGGCCGCGGGACCCCCGCGGCCCGTCACGTGAAGGGCGCCATGCTGCACGGCGAGCTCGCCCGCTTCGAGATGAGCCTCGGCGCGCAACGCCTCGTCGAGCTGCCGCTCCTCGGAACGCTCGACGACGAACGAAGCTGCTCCGAACGCGCTCGCCACCGTGACCGCGGTCGCCGCGGAGAGCGTGAGCACGAGACGGGTGCGAAACTTCATCCGAAGTTCATTTGGGCGGCATCGCGGTCAGTCGATAGCCAGCACCGCGCACGGTCTCGATCATCCACGCGTGGTCGCCAAGCTTGTCGCGCAGGCGGCTCACGTGGACCTCGACGAGGTTCGAGCCGGGGTCGAAGCTCGTTCCCCAGACGCGCGCGAGGAGCTCGGTGCGGGTCACGACCTTCTCGGCGTGGTGCACGAAGTCGAGGAGGAGCGCATACTCACGCGAAGTGAGGTCGAGCGCCTGTCCGGCGAGCGTCACCTCGCGACCGACGCGATCGAGCTCGAGCACGCCGATACCGAGCTTCGCGAACCCTGCCGCCCGGCGGACGAGGGCCCGGATGCGGGCGACCAGCTCCTCGACCTCGAAGGGCTTCACGAGGAAATCGTCGGCCCCTGTTTCGAGCCCGAGGACGCGCTCGCGGAGCTCACCTCGTGCCGTCAGCATGAGGATCGGTATGGTAAGACCGGTCTCGCGAAGCTGCCGACACACGGACAGCCCGTCGACATCGGGAAGCATCCAGTCGAGCACGATGAGATCGTAGATTCCCGATGGTGCCTGCGCCAGTGCCTGCGCACCCGTGGCGCACGCGTCCGCGGCAAACCCCTCTTCGACCAGCACCCGAACGAGGAACCGCGAGAGCTTCACGTCGTCCTCGACGACCAGGACCTTCACACCACGAGCCTAGCATCGCGACCTGTTGCACCTGGTTCCTTACGTAACGTTAATCGAAAGTTAACATTGGACCTTCGCGGACATGCCAGGCTCGTGGCGCGATGAAGGCGAGCCAGTTCCTCGACAGCGTGTCGCGCGTGTCGCGCGTGTCGCGAGCTGCCGCGCTCCTCGTCATCGCATCGTTCACGGCTCGGGCTCGCGCCGACCAAGGGCCGCGCGTCCCGTCCGCACCGCCGCCCACCGGCGTGGCGGCAGAGTCGCAGCAAGCTTCGCCGAGCTCACGCGTCGAGTCGCTCTCGCTTGCCGACGCCGTGGCGCTCGCCCGGACGCGCGGCTTCGACATCCTGCTCGCCTCGGCGAGCGTCCATGCCGCCGAGGCGGAGGTCCGCGTCGCCGGGCAGACCCCAAACCCGATGCTCACGGCGGGGCCGTCGCGCCGCGTGGACTGCTTCTCGGGAAGCTGCCCGGGCGCGTGGGGCATGTTCGCGACGCTGTCTGACCAGGGGCTGATCGAGGGGGCGATCACGCGAAAGCGAGGGTTCCGAGAGGATGTCGCGAAGCGCGCGCTCGACGCCGCGAGGTTTGGCCGGGCGAACGCCGAGCGCGTCGTCGTCGCGCAGCTCAAGGTTCAGTACGTGCAGACCGCTGCCGCTCAGGCGCGTGTCGAGCTGACGCGCGACGTTGCTGCCTCGCTGCAGAAGTCGGTCGAGGTCAACCGCGTCCGCTATCCCCGCGTCATCGACGAAGGACAGCTCGCGCGTGTCGAGCAAGAAGCGATGCGCGCCCAGCAGGAGGTGGACCTTGCGCTCCGGCAGGTCCGCCAGGAGCAGATCGACCTCTCGCTGATGCTGGGGACGACGGGCCCGATTCCCGAGCTCGTCGTCGACCGCAAGGTCCTCGAATTTCGCGTTCCCGAAGAGCTCGCGACGCTCGACAAGACGGCGCTGCTGCAGATCGCCATGGAGAGTCGGCCCGATCGCAAGCAGGCCGTCGCCCAGGTCGCGCAGCAGGAGGCCGCCGTCGCGCTCGCGAAGCGCCAGCGCGTCCCCGACATGTCTCTGCTCGTCCAGTACCAGCAGCAAGGAACGGGCGACAACGCGCCTTCGCCGCCGACGCTCTCGGTGGGCCTCGGGCTTCCACTGCCGCTCTTTTACCAGCAGCAAGGTGAGATCGGACGCGCGGAGGCGGAGCGCCAGGGGGCGCTCGTCTCGCGTCGCCGGCTCGAAAGCCTCGTCGCCGCTGACCTCGAGTCTGCCGTGAACACGTTCGGGACGGCACGACGCATCGTCGAACGTTACGAGTCCGCGCTGCTCGAGCGGGCGAAGCGCGCGCGCGACATCACGCAGGTGCAATTCAACGCCGGGTCCGCAACGCTCACCGACCTGCTCGACGCCCAGCGCAGCTGGGTACAGGTCAACAGCGGCTACTACACGGAGCTCGTCAACTACTGGACCGCGGTCTTTCTGCTCGAGCAAGCAGTCGGCAAGGAGCTCGTTCGATGAAGCGTTGTGGCGTCACGGTGGCGGTCGTCCTGGCTGCTCTCAGCGTTGGCTGCAAGCGCAGCGTCGTGACGGCCGACGCGCGTCCCGAGGCGCCGCTCGGGGAGGTGTGGCTCACCGACGCCCAGATCAGCGAGGCCAAGCTCAAGGTCGAGCCCCTCGCCGAGCAGGACGTCGACGACGTCATCGTGACGAGCGGCAAGATCGCCTTCGACGACGCGCACGTGAACCACGTCTTTTCGCCCGTATCCGGTCGGGTGACGCGCATCGAGGCGAAGGTCGGTCAGCGCGTGAAGAAGGGTGACGTGCTCGCCGTGCTCGAGTCGCCGGACATCGGCCTCGCATCGGCAGATCTGCACAAGGCCGAGGCCGATCGCATCGCCGCGGAGCACGACCTCGAGCGACAGAGAGAGCTGCTCGCGGCGCATGCCACGTCGCAACGCGACTTCGAGCAGGCGGAGGACGCGTCGCGAAAGGCGAAGGCCGAGGTCGATCGCGCCAAGCAGAAGGCGAGCCTCTTTCGCGCAGGCGGTTCCACCGGCGTCACGCAGACCTACGCGATCCGTGCCGAGATCGATGGAGAGGTCGTCGCCCGCAACGTCTCGCCCGGTGGAGAGGTCCAGGGACAGTATGGCGGCGGCACGGCCGTCGAGCTCTTCACGGTCGGCGAGCTCGACCACCTCTGGCTCGTCGCCGACGTCTACGAGATGGACACCTCGCGCGTGAAGGTCGGCTCGCGCGTCAATTTCAAGCTCTTCTCGATGCCGAACAAGACGTTCCCGGCGGCGGTCGAGTGGGTCGCCGGCACCCTCGACCCGGCGACGCGTACCGCGAAGGTGCGCTGCTCGATCGAGAACACCGCCCGTTCGTTCAAGCCCGAGATGTACGCGACGCTCTTCATCGCGGTCGACGAGCGCAAGGCGATCGCGATCCCGCGTAGCGCTCTGCTTCGCCTCGGCGAGCAGACGGCCGTGTTCGTCGAGAAGGGAAAGTCGCCGGACGGCCGTCATGTCTTCACGCGCGTCCCGGTGACCGTGGACGAAGCCGAAGGCGGCAAGTGGCTGCCTCTCACGCGTGGTCCCGAGCACGGTGCGCTCGTCGTCACGCAGGGGACGATCCTCCTCGCAGGCGAGAAATGATCGAAAAGCTCGTCGCCTGGGCGCTTCGAGCGCCCTACCTGGTGATGCTGCTCGCGGTCGGCCTCATCTGCGCCGGCCTGTTCTCGTACAAGGCGCTCGACATCGAGGCGTACCCGAACCCGGTGCCGCCGCTCGTCGAAATCCTCGCGCAGCCCGACGGAATGAGCGCCGAGGACGTCGAACGCTACGTCACGGTTCCGCTCGAAGTCGGTCTCGCCGGCATCCCGGGTCTCGAGCACACGCGCTCGCAGTCGCTCTTCGGTCTCGCCGACGTGAAGTGCTACTTCCGCTGGGGCTCGACGTACGAAGCCTCGCGCCAGGAGGTCCTCAACCGCCTCAACATGATCCAGCTCCCCGAGGGAGTGCACGCGCAGATCAGTCCGTGGAACGCGATCGGCGAGGTCTTCCGCTACGAGCTCAGGGGCAAGGGCCACACCCTGCGCGAGCTCAAGACGGCGCAGGACTGGATCCTCGAGCGTCAGTTCAAGCAGGTGCCGGGCGTCGTCGACGTCGTGTCGTTCGGCGGAGAGACCAAGCAGTACCAGGTGAACGTCGACCCGTTCCGCCTCCGTGCCTACGGCGTGAACCTCGATCAGCTGATGAGCGCGATCCAGAGCTCGAACCAGAACGTCGGAGGCCAGCGCCTCACGCTGGGCGAGCAGGCGTACACGATCCGCGGCGTCGGTCTCCTCAAGGACGTGCACGACATCGAGGCGATCGTCGTCGCCGCGCGCACCGGCGTTCCGATTCGCGTGCGCGACGTCGCTACCGTCGAGATCGGTCATACGCCGCGCCTCGGCATCGTCGGTCATGACGACAACGACGACATCGTCCAGGGCACCGTGCTCATGCGGTACGGCGGCGAGACGCCCAGGACGCTGCAAGGCATCCACGAGCGCATCGAGCTGATCCGCGCGAACCACCTCCTGCCGCCGGGCATCGAGATCGTCCCGTACTACGACCGCGGCAACCTGGTGAAGCTGACGACCCACACGGTCCTCGAGAACGTGGTCGTCGGCATGGGGCTCGTCACGTTGGTCCTCCTCCTCTTCCTCGGGAACTGGCGTGCCGCTCTGATCACGGCGCTCAACATCCCGCTCGCGCTGCTCGCGGCCTTCTGCGGCATGGTCGCGACCGGGACGCCGGCGAACCTGATCTCGATCGGCGCCGTCGACTTCGGCATCGTCGCCGACTCCACCGTGATCGTGATGGAAAGCATCTTCCACTTCCTCGGGACGCACGGGCGTGGCTCGATCGAGAATCGAATCCAGTCGGGCGCGCGCCAGGTCGCGCGTCCACTCTCTTTCGCCACGCTCATCATCGGAGTCGCGTTCCTACCGCTCTTCACCATGACGGGCGTAGCGGGCGTCATCTTCTCGCCGATGGCTCACACGTATGCCTTCGCCATCGGCGCGGCGATCGTGCTCGCCCTGACGCTCACGCCCGCGCTGACGTCCAAGTTCATCCCGGCGACCGCCGAGGAGAAGGACAGCTTCGCGACCCGTCACCTGAAGCGCCTCTATCTGCCGATGTTCAAGTTCGCGATCCGGCGGCCGAAGCTCGCGCTCGCGATCGGTCTGCTCCCCGTGATCCTCGGGCTCGGCGCCTTCAAGGCGCTCGGCGGCGAGTTCATGCCGAAGCTCGAAGAGGGCAACCTCTGGATCCGCGCGACGCTGCCGACGAGCGTCTCGCTCGAGCAGTCCGCCAAGTACGTCGGACGGATGCGCGCGATCCTCCGTGGCTGCCCGGACCAGGGCTCCTGCTCCGACGACAACCGAAGCCACACGGAGGTGCTCACGGTCATCTCTCAGCTCGGTCGCCCCGACGACGGAACGGACGTCGCCGGCTTCCAGAACATCGAGCTCTTTGCGCCGCTCCGGCCCTTCGGCGACTGGAAGAAGGGCGTCACGAAGGAGTCGCTGACCGACGAGCTCTCGAAGCAGCTGAGCGAGTCGTTCCCCGGCGTCGTGTTCAACTTCTCGCAGATGATCTCCGACAACGTCGAGGAGGCCATGAGCGGCGTGAAGGGCGAGAACTCGATCAAGGTGTTCGGACCCGACGTCGTCGCGAACGAGCGGATCGCCGACCAGGCGATGGGCATCCTCGGTGCCGTCCCGGGCGTGCGAGACCTGGGGCTCGTCCGATCGAGCGGGCAGCCGAGCATCAAGATCGTCCCCGATCGTCAGGCCTGCTCGCGGTACGGCCTCAACACGGGAAACGTCGAGACGGTCATCCAGGCGGCGATCGGCGGCAAGGCGGCGACCCAGGTCTTCGAAGGGGACCGGCGCTTCGACCTCACCGTGCGCTGGCTCGGGCCTTATCGCGAGTCCGTCGAGGCGATCAAGGAACTCATGATCTTCACGCCCGACGGCACGCCGGTGCCGCTCGGTCAGATCGCGCACGTCGCGATCGAGGACAGCCCCGCCGTCATCTTCCGCGAGGACGGCACGCGCTACACTCCGATCAAGTTCTCCGTTCGCGGTCGCGACCTCGAGAGCACGGTCGCCGAAGCGCAGGCGAAGGTGGGCGACAAGATCAAGCTCGGCGATGACACGCACATGGACTGGAGCGGTGAGATCAACGAGCTGCGCGAGGCGCAGGTTCGCCTTGCGCTGATCATTCCGGCGACTCTGCTGGTGATCGCCCTGCTCGTGTATGGCTCCGTGCGGAGCGTCCCGAACACGCTCATCGTGCTCTTTAACATCCCCGTGGCGTGTGCGGGCGGTGTGCTCGCGCTGTTCTTCACGCGCCTGAACTTCTCGGTCTCGGCGGCGATGGGCTTCATCTCGGTATTCGGCATCGCCATACAGGACGCGATCCTCGTCGTGTCCCACTTTCAACGTGTGCGCACGCCCGAGGCCAAGGGGCAGACCGCATCGGAGCACGACATCGCCGACGAGCTCGCGACGCACGCCCAGACCTCTGCGGGTCGCACGGCGGGTGCGTTCGTACCGCTCTCCGTCGAGGAGGCCGCGCTCGACGCGAGCGTGAAGTGGTTGCGGCCCGTCCTCATGACGACGCTGGTTGCCCTCTTCGGGCTGCTCCCCGCCGCGCTCTCGCACGGCATCGGCTCCGAGACGCAGAAGCCGCTCGCGGTGGTCGTCATCGGCGGTGCGCTCGTGCTTGCGATCGTCGCTCGGCTCGTGCAGCCGCCGATGCTCGTGCTGGTGCATCGCGCGCTCGAGCGTCGCGAGGCGCGGCGTCTGCGAAAGGCGTCGCCCGCCGCCGTGTGATCCGGGGAGCACGAGGATTCCAGAGGCCGCTGCCGGTCTCGGCGGCAGTGGCGGCCTCGCCTCCTTCGACCTGGCGCCAATGTGGGGTCTAGGACCCCTCGGGCGCGGGGCGCTCGTTTGCACGCGCGGCGCAGTCAGCGATACGATCACACGAGGATGGCTTATTCACCCGCGTCCACCCATCGCGCGCAGGCGCGGGTCGGCACTCTCGTGAACGAGAAGTGGCGGCTCGACTCGCTTCTCGGCATCGGCGGAATGGCGGCGGTCTTCGGCGCGTCGCATCGCAACGGCAAGCGCGCGGCGCTCAAGATGCTCCACGCGGAGCTCACCAGCGATCCTTCGCTCGTTTCGCGGTTCCTCCGCGAGGGCTATCTCGCCAACAAGGTCGACCACCCCGGCGTCGTGAGCGTGCTCGACGACGCTCTCGCCGAGGACGGCGCGCCGTATCTCGTGATGGAGCTGCTCGACGGCTACTCGCTCGATCGGCACACCCAGTCGTCCCGGAACGCGCTGCCGCTCCGCCAGGTGCTCAAGATCGCCGACGAGCTGCTCGATGTCCTCGCCGCGGCGCACGCGAAGGGCATCGTCCATCGTGACATCAAGCCGGCGAACCTCTTCCTCACGCGGGAGGGAAAGGTCAAGGTGCTCGACTTCGGGATCGCGCGTCTCGCCGAGCCGTCGAGCGACGCTGCGCTCACGCAGACCGGCGCCGCGATCGGAACGCCCTCGTACATGCCGCCCGAGCAGGCGCGGGGTCGCTGGAGCGAAGTCGACGCGCGAAGCGACCTCTGGGCTGTCGGCGTCACGATGCTCGCTCTCCTGCTGGGTCATCGGCCGCGGCGCGCCGAGACCGTCCAGGAGGAGCTGCTCATGGCGATGACAGCCCCGATGCCGCCCACGATGAGCCTCCTTCCGCTCCTCTCCGAGCGGCTCGCGCGCGCGATCGACTGCGCGGTCGCGTTCGAACGCGATCGACGCTTCGCTGATGCGCACGCGATGCAGCTCGAGCTCCGTCGCGCCACGGACGCCACGGAACATCTGGAGCTCCTCGATCGCACGCTGGTCTTTGGCCCCACCGCGGACACGGCCCCCGTCATGCACCCTGGAACGCAGCTGACTCCGAACCCGATGACGCCGCCGCCCAGCGCGACCTTTCCCCATGCGAGCTCACCGTCGTCCCCGATTACGTCGCCCAGCCACGGAAGCGGGAGCTACGGCGGTGGTGTGCAGGCTCCCGAGCCGCAACTCACCACTGGACGACCCATGTGGGTTGCACCTCAGGGGCCCGCGCCGGTTCCATCTCGCGGCGGAGCCGTGACCGCAGCCGTGGCGTTCGCCGCCACCGCAATCGTGATCCTCGGCGTGGGCGTGGGCGCGGTCGTGTGGAAGCGCCATCAGGCGAGCGCCGACGCTGCGGCACGGCCCAACACCGCGAGCGCCGCATCGAGCGCGGCGCTTGCCGCTGTTCCTGAGCCGCCTCCCGCCCCGGTCGTCGACCGGCCGACGAGCGTCGCAGCGGCGGACGGATCGGCAGCGTATGCCGCGTCTAGTCCGCCGGCGGTCTCGGCGCTTCCGGAACCGCCCGCGTCCGCGCACGCACGCTCGGCCGCGCCTCGTGCATCGGGTGCTCCACGCGGGTCCGCGACCGGTCAAGGTCCGGCCGGCCCCACCGACACTTCCGGCTTCTTCGATCGGCGGTTTTGATGAGGCTTCCCATCGTCGCAGCCGCGCTCGCCTGCGCCACCTTCGTCGTGGGCGCGGCCTCGGCGCAGGGCGTACCTCCCTCCGAGGCGGCGCGCACCGGCGATGCCGAGCGACTCTTCCGCGAAGGGCGCGCCGCCGTCGAAGCCGGCGATCTCGCCCACGCATGTCCGAAATTCGCCGAGAGCGAAAAGCTCGACCCGGCACCGGGCACGCTCCTCAGCCTCGCCGATTGCGAGGAGCGCGCAAAATCGCTCGTGAAAGCTCGCGAGCACTACCTGCTCGCCGCTTCCGGTTTCCCGAAGAAGGATCCGCGTCGCGGATTCGCCACCGCTCGCGCGCAGGCGATCGAAAAGCGCCTCGCCCACGCGACCCTGCGCCTGCCCGTCGATGCGCCGGAGGGCAGCACGGTCCGGCTCGGCGACGCGATCGTACCGTCGTCCGAGCTCGGTACGCCGACCGTCGTCGACCCCGGTGAGCTGCGGGTGCTCGTGAGCGCCCGGGGCCGCAAGGACAACACCGTCGTCGTCACGCTGGGCGAGGGCGAGACGCGCGACGTCGTGTGCGAGCTCGGCGCGGTCGAGGCAAACAGCACCGCTCCCGTGCCACCCGTCGGACCGGAGCCGCGCGACGTCGCCACGACCTCCCCGGCCGGTCCCCGCCGCACCGTGGCCTACGTACTTCTCGGGGTCGGCGCTGCGAGCCTCGTCGCAGGCGGCATCACCGGGGTGCTTGCGGCCTCCAAGGCGAGCACCGTCAACGATCGTTGCGACGCAAGCAATGCGTGCGATCAGGAGGGCGTCGACGCTGCGTCCTCGGGACGTTTTCTCGCTCCGTTCAGCACGGTGACGCTGATCGTGGGCGCGGCGCTTGCGGGCGCCGGGGCGTACTTCTACTTTGCGAGCGCCAAGAGTCCCAAGGCGACGCCCACGGCTCTCCTCCAGGCGCTGCAACTCCGAGGATCCTTCTGATGAGCACAGGTCGCACGAACCACCTCCTCGCCGGCGTCGTCAGCGTCCTCGTTGCCGCCTGCAGCACGGTGCTCGGCGTCGACTTCGACGCGCCGCATCTCGGCAGCGCGGTCGACGGTGACGTCGAGGGCGGCGTTCGCTCGCTCGACGGCTGCGTTCCGAAATCGTGCACGGCTCTGGGCCTGGCGTGCGGCACCCAGGGCGACGGCTGCGGCGGGGCCATCGAATGCGGAAGCTGCAACGGCGGTCAGAAATGCACCGACGGCAAGTGCAGCTGCACGCCGAAGACATGCCCCGAGCTGGGCGCGTCGTGCGGGGTCATCGACGATGGCTGCGGCGCTGCCCTCGATTGCGGGGCATGCACGACTGCAGGTCTGACCTGCGCGCAGCAGAAATGCGAATGTCAGCCGAAGAACTGCGTGGCGCGTGGCGCGAACTGCGGCACCGTCCCTGACGGCTGCGGAAACACCTACGACTGCGGAACGTGCTCGACCAACGCGGCGGGTCCGAACTGCGGAGGTGCCGGCCCGAACAAGTGCGGGATGAATGCGTGCGTCCGGCAGACCTGCGCGGGCAAATGTGGCGACGTGAGCGACGGATGCGGAACCGTTCTGCGTTGTCCCGGCTGCACGGCGCCGCAGATCTGCGGAGGCAGCGGCACTCCGAGCGTCTGTGGCTGCACGATGACGACGTGCGCCAAGCAGGGCAAGAGCTGCGGAGCGATCGCCGACGGCTGCGGCGGCACGCTCGGGTGCGGCATGTGCGCGAGCCCGAACAGCTGCGGCGGCAGCGGCATCGCGAACGTGTGCGGCTGCACCCCGACGGCGACTGCCTGCCCGACCGGGCAGAATTGCGGCTCGATCCCGAACGGATGTGGGACGAATCTCGCGTGCGGCGGCCCATGCCTGAGCCCTCAAACGTGCGGAGGAGGAGGAGCCACGAACGTCTGCGGGTGCACGCCGCTCACGTGCAACGACTTCGTCTGCGGCAGCCACCCAAACGGCTGTGGCGCACCTCTCAATTGCGGCTCCTGTACGTCGTGCTTCGCGGGCGGCACGCAGATCACGATGGGCGACGGCGCGAAGAAGTCGATCGAGAGCGTCGTCGCCGGCGATTGGGTCCGCACGGCGAACCCTGCGACCGGAACGTTCGGCCGACAGCAGGTCGTCGAGCGGAAGGTCCACCCGGCGGCGCTCTCGCGCGCAGGCCTCGTGGTGATCGACGGCGCGCTCCGGGCCACACGCAACCACCCGATCCTGGTCAACGGCAAGAGCGCGACGATGGAGGACATCCGCGCGGGCGATGTCGTCATGGTCGCCGACGGTGCTGGGGCCGCGGTCGCGAAGCGGATCGCCAACGTCACCCTCGAGCCGGGCGGCGTCGTCACCTACGACCTCGTGCTGAAGGACGCCCAGGGGCACTACTTCGCCGACGGCATCATGATCCAGCAGAAGCCGATTCCCTGACGTCGAGCGGGCGGCGGATGACGTCCTCCCTGGTCGGAAGCTCATGAGCGACGTGCCGGTCGCGGTGCCCTCGACGGCGACCTAAGGAGAGCGATTTCGGAGGTTTGAGCCGATGGATGTCGACGCTTGACGCGCCTGTTGGGCTCGTTTTACCGACTTGTCCTACGCGGGTTGATCGGAAATCGGTTCCGAGCTATCTATGCGACCCCAAATTGGTCGGACGCCTGGCGGACCCCAATTACGCGGCCCGCCATTTTTTTGTCCATCGATCGCCCCCTCTTTTGATGCACGCAGAAGTTCCCAAGAGCACCCCGATGATCGATCGCGCACGGCTTGTCGCCGTGATCGAACCCGTCGTGTCTGCCCATGGAGCCGAGCTCTGCGACTTCGAGATGAAGAACGAGAACGGCTGGGTCCTCCGCATCTACGTGGAGAAGCTCGGCGCGATGGCGAACAAGCTGAGCACGAAGGCCGCCGCGATCGACCTCGACCTCTGCTCGCTCATCGCGCGTGACCTGTCCCCCGTGCTCGACCAGGCGGATCCGATTCCGGGTCGCTATCACCTCGAAGTCGGTTCGCCCGGCGTCGAGCGTCCCCTCCGAAAAGCGGAGGACTACGTTCGCTTCGCCGGCGAGAAGGCGAAGCTGAAGCTGCGTGCGGGGGTCGGCGGGCAGAAGGTGCTCGTCGGCAAGCTCGGCGCAGTGGACGGCAACACCCTCACGCTCGAAGACGGCGCGAAGGTCTATCCCGTTCTCCTCGACGACGTGGTCTCGGCCCGGCTCGTGTTCGAGTTCGGTCCGGCACCGAAGCCCGTGACGAAGACGAAGAAGAAGGGGAAGACCTGATGCTCACAAACGATCAAGGTTCCGTCCCGACAGACACGACTCGAGGCTCGAGCAACGCCTCGACGAAGAGGAAAGCCATGGCAACTCAGCAGCAAGCCCCCTCCAGCGAAGGCAGCCTTCTCCAGGCGATCGAATTGGTCGCCAAGGAGAAGGGGATCGACCGCGAGCGTCTCGTGAAGACGGTCGAGGAAGCGATCCTCAAGGCCGCGCAGAGCGTGTTCGGCCCGAACCGCGAGCTCCAGGCCACGTTCAACGAGGACAGCGGTCAGATCGACCTCTTCCAGTTCATGACGGTCGTCGACGACGTCTCCGATGACGAGCGCGAGATCGCCGAGGAGGACGCCAAGGCCGCAGGCCTCGAAGCCGAGATCGGCGAGGAGCTCGGCTTCCAGATCTTCTGGCACCCGAACGACGCGAAGAAAGCGGCCGATCAGGACAAGGAGTTCGGCGATCTGCTCATGGTGAAGCAGGCCCGCTCGTCCTTCGGCCGCATCGCGGCGCAGACAGCCAAGCAGGTCCTCATCCAGCGCGTCCGCGACGAAGAGCGCGACCTCATCTTCAACGAGTTCAAGGACAAGAAGGGCGAGCTCATCAAGGGCGTCGTCCGTCGCTTCGAGAAGGGCAACAACCTCATCGTCGACCTCGGTCGCGCCGAGGGCATCTTGCCGTTCCGCGAGCAGACCCCGCGCGAGACGTACCGCCCCGGCGATCGCATCGTCGCCCTCCTCAAGGACATCGATCGCGAGGCCCGCGGCCCGCAGATCGTCCTCTCGCGCGCCGATGGCAAGCTCGTCGAGAAGCTCTTCGAGAGCGAGGTCCCCGAGATCTACGAAGGCATCGTAAAGATCGTCGCCTGCGCCCGTGAGCCGGGCGCTCGCTCGAAGATCGCCGTCATGAGCCGCGATGCGGACGTCGATCCGGTCGGCGCGTGCGTCGGCATGAAGGGCTCACGCGTCCAGGCCGTCGTCCAGGAGCTCCGCGGCGAGAAGATCGACATCGTCCCGTGGGACCGGGACCCCGCACGCTTCGTGTGCGCTGCGATCCAGCCCGCCGAGGTCAACAAGGTCATCGTCAACGAGGCCGACGGGCGCATGGAGCTCGTCGTCCCCGACGAGAAGCTCTCGCTCGCCATCGGTCGCAAGGGGCAGAACGTGCGCCTCGCGTGGCACCTCACCGGCTGGAAGCTCGACATCATCAGCGAGTCGAAGTTCAAGCAGATGGAAGAGGAAGCAATCGCCCAGCTCGGCCGCATCGACGGCATCACCGAGCAGGTCGCCCGCAACATGTACCGCATGGGCTTCCGCGCTCTCGAGGAGGTCGCCGAGGCGACGTCCGAGGAGATCGGCGGAATCCAGGGCGTCGGCCCCGAGAACGCCGAGAAGATCCGTGGCGCGGCCGAGACCACGATGGAAAAGCTCCGTCAGGAGCGGATCGTCGCGGCCTCGAGCAAGATCGAGCCCCTCACGGACGCAGAGAAGCTGCTCTTCGTGCGCGGTGTCGGCGAGCGCACGGTCCAGCTCCTCGCGGATGCGGGTTACCGCAGCGTCGACGAGATCATGCGCGAGGACGAGGACAAGCTCGCCGTCAAGACGGGCCTCGGCATCAAGAAGGCACGCGCGCTCAAGCAGGGCGCCGAGCACTTCCTCCAGAACGAGTGGAGGCAGATCGACGCGGCTCGCAAGAGCGCAGCAGCGGCTGCCGCCGCCGCCCAGAAGGCGGAAGCTCCGACCGCCTGAAAGGCGCGTCGGTAGCAGGCAGAGGACACAGGCTCGGGTTCAATAGAGGAGAAGAAGTAAAACGTGATGGCCGAGACGAAACAGCACGATCTGCTGCGTGACGAGCAGGGCGAAAAGCCCGGTTCGGCGCGTAGCAGGAGGCAGTGCGCGGGTTGCGCCAAGCGCGACTTCGCGGACTCCCTCGTTCGTGTCGTTCTCGACCCGGCCGACGGGAGTCTCGCCGTCGACCTTGCCGACTCGCGATTCGGCCGCGGCGCCCACATGCACGCCTCGAAAGAGTGCGTGCAGAAAGCGCTTCGCGGAGGCTTTGCGAAGGTCTTCAAGTGCAAGGTCGAAGGCACCGTGGAGTCGTTGGGCGAGCAAATTCTCGATGCGGCAGATCGCCGGATCGAGGGGCTGCTCGCCGGCGCACGCCGCGGGAAGCTCGCGATCTCCGGCTCGGACGTTGTCCGTGCCGCGTATCGCGAGGGTACCGCCGCAATGATCGTGGTCGCGTCTGACGCGGCTGCGGCGGCGAAGCTCTCGGAGATTCAGGATGCGGTCGCCCAAGGCAAGGCGATCGGCTGGAGTAACAAGCAGCGTCTCGGAGCGATCTTCGGTCGCGACGAGGTTGCTGTGTGCGCCGTGCTTCACGAAGGCGTGGCCAAAGCGATCGGGAGCGCACGCCTCATGGCGTTGCCGTTCGCGGGCGCAGCTAGGAGCGAAGCATGGTGGTCGGCGGAGGATCGATGAGCAAGGTCCGTGTCTACGAAGTCGCGAAGCAGCTGAACCTCGACCCCAAGGCGGTGGTGGGGCTGTTCCAGTCGATCGGTGTGACCGATGTGCGTAACCACATGTCGTCTGTCGACGTGGACGCGGTCGAGCGCCTGAAGCTAAACCTCGAGAAGCAGAAGACGCACGACGTCGTGCAGGAGAGCATCCGGCGTGGGCCGGGTACCGTCCTCAAGCGTCGCGCGGTGGTGAAGCCGGGTGGGAACGATGCCGGGCCCAGCTCGGTCGCGTCACCTCACGCGTCGACTCACCCCCACGAGAGCCGCCCCGACGTGTCCGCTCGCCACGACGACGTCGCGTCGCGTCGCGACGTCGCGTCGCTCGCGAAGGAGCCCGCCTCGACGCGTGCTCTCCCGAAGACCGACGTGATGGCCGATCGCGAGAGCGCGCGGAAGATGACGCTCCGCGAGGTTCCCGCGGATCGCCAGAGCGCGCCCGGATCGAGCCAGGACGTCGCTGTTCCTCCCGCGCCGCCGTCGGTGCGTGAGCGTCCCAGCACCGCTCGCGGTGTCTCGAAAGACGTTCGCGCCGAGGTCGAAGAGGCCGCGCCCGCGGCGCCCGTCGTCCCGGAGCGTGAGTCGCAGCGCAAGGTCCCCGCGCCGAAGTCGTCTGCGAAGCTTCCGCCGTCTCCTCCGTCTACGGCAGCGCCCGTCGCTGACGTCGCTGCCGCTGTGCCGGCCGCCGCGAACGAGGAGAAGAAGGTCGCCCCCGCAGCCGAGCCCTCGCGTCCCGCGGTTGTCGAGGCACGTACGTCCTCGCCGGCCGTGGTTGAGGCACCGCCGCATGCGGCGCCTCCGACACCGCCCCCGCCGCCCGAGACGCTCGCCGCTCGTCCGCCGAGCGATCAGGCTCGTCCCGTCGTCCAGTCCGAGCCGCCGGTTCTGGCGCGCCCGTCCGCGGCGCCGAAGACCGGTGTTGAATACTGGGCCGGCCGTCCGGGCGTGCCGATGCCGACTCCGATGAACGCACCGCGCACCGGCATCGGTGGTGGTCCCGCGAGCGCGATGCAGCGCCGCGTGCAGTACGACCCGCGCGCAACCACCAACGTCGCTCGCCCGGGCATGCGCCCCGGCCAGCAGCGCGGGCCCGGTGGCATGATGGGTCGCGGCGGCATGGGCGGCCGCGGCCGTCCGGGCTTCCAGCAGGTCCGCCGTGGCCCGGTCAATGTCTCCACGAAGGAGATGTCCGAGCACAAGAAGGTCATCCGCATCGAGGAGAACATCACGCTCTCCGGCATGGCCGCGAAGATGAGCCTCAAGGCGACCGAGCTCCTCATGCGCCTCCTCGGCATGGGCATGACCGGTATCCACATCAACACGACACTCGACGCTGACACGGCGAAGATCCTCGCCGGCGAGTTCGGCTGGGAGGTCGAGGACCTCGCGCAGACCGAGGAAGAGATCATCGCGGAAGCCCGCGGTGAGGAATCCGCGGCGAGTCCCGCCGCTCCGGTCGACGGCGCCCCCGTCGTCGCCGCTCCGGTCGACGCCGGGTCTGTCACGCGTCCGCCCGTCGTGACCGTCATGGGTCACGTCGACCACGGCAAGACGAGCCTCCTCGACAAGATCCGCAAGGCGAACGTCGTCGGGGGCGAGGCCGGAGGCATCACGCAGCACATCGGCGCCTACAAGGTGAAGACCGATCGCGGCGTCATCGTCTTCCTCGACACCCCGGGCCACGAGGCCTTCACCGCCATGCGCGCTCGCGGCGCCAGCGCGACGGACATCGTCGTCCTCGTCGTCGCTGCCGACGACGGCGTGATGCCCCAGACCAAGGAAGCCATCGCTCACGCGAAGTCGGCCAAGGTCCCGATCATCGTCGCCATCAACAAGTGTGACAAGCCGGGCGCCGAGCCCGAGCGTGTGAAGCGCGAGCTGGTGGATCAGGGCCTCCAGCCCGAAGAGTGGGGCGGCGACACGATCTTCGTGCAAGTCTCCGCGCTCACCGGTGATGGCATCCCGCAGCTCCTCGAGATGATCGGGCTGCAGGCAGAGGTCCTCGACCTCAAGGCCAACCCGAAAAAGCCCGCCAACGGCGTCGTGCTCGAGGCTCTCCTCGATCGCGGTCGCGGTCCGGTCGCACGCGTCCTCATTCAGGAAGGCACGTTGCGCGTCGGTGACTTCGTCCTCGCAGGCCCCGGCTTCGGCAAGGTCCGCGCAATGACGAACGAGCACGGCAAGCAGGTGCACGAGGCGCCGCCGTCCACACCGGTCGAAATCCTCGGCCTCTCCGATGTCCCCGGCGCCGGCGATCCGCTGCACGCCGTCAAGGACCCGAAGAAGGCCCAGGAGATCGCCGACAGCCGCAAGGTGAAGCGCGACAAGTCCCTCATCGGGGACGACGCGCGCATCTCTCTCGCGGGCCTCGTCGAGCGGATGCAGTCCGCCGAACAGCAGGAGCTTCGCGTCATCGTGAAGACGGACGTGCAGGGCTCGCTCGAAGCCGTTGCCAACGCCTTCAACAAGCTCACGACGGACCGCGTGAAGCTCACGATCATCCACGGCGGCGTGGGTGCAATCACGGAAGGCGACGTCAACCTCGCCATTGCGTCGAAGGCGATCCTCATCGGCTTCAACGTCCGTCCGGCCGGAAAATCCTCGGCGCTCGCCGAGGAGAACAAGGTCGAGATTCGCCTCTACAGCATCATCTACGGCGCCGTGGACGACGTGAAGGCTGCGATGGAAGGCCTCCTCCCGACCACCAAGGTCGAGAAGCCGTCCGGCAAGGCCGAGGTTCGCGCGATCTTCAAGATCCGCGGCGTGATCGTCGCGGGCTCGATGTGCATCTCCGGGAAGGTCCTTCGCGGCGGTCATGCCCGCCTCATGCGCGACGGCCAGAACATCTGGGAAGGCAAAGTCGCGGCGCTCAAGCGCTTCAAGGAGGACGTCAAGGAGGTCTCCGAGGGCTTCGAGTGCGGTATCAGCCTCGAGGGCTACTCCGAGATGAAGGAGAAGGACATCATCGAGTCCTTCGAGATCGAGGAGATCAAGCAGCGCCTGTGAGTCGCTGAGCCGGAGGTCGCACGGCGTCCTCCGGCTCGCGTTTCATTGGCCGCTCGCGCGCGCTCATGGCGAACGAAGCGAAGACCAGGCCGGCGCGCGTGGGCGCGCAGCTCCGTCAAGAGATCGCTCGTCTCGTCTCCCGTGACCTCGGCGATCCGCGCCTCGAGGGGCTCGTCGTCGCGAATGTGACGATGAGCGGCGACCTCCGGCTCGCGAAGATCTTCTGGCGGCTCGCGGTGCTCGACGAGCCGGGGCCGCTGCTGAATGCGCGGCTGAAAGACACGCAGATTGCGCTCGAGCGCGCCGGCGGGCGGCTGAAGCGAGCGATCACCGCGCGCCTCCAGCTGCGCGTCGCGCCCGAGCTCAAGTTCGAATACGACGCCGGGCAGGAGAAGCGCGATCGGATCGATCAGCTCCTCGAAGAAGTGAAGAAGGACGAGCGCAAGAAGCCGATCTCGTGATCGCGGACGGCTCCGGGAAGCACGCGGCGGCCGGTCCTTCGTTGGTTGGTCAGGGCAGGAGGAGCTTGATGGGGCCGGATTAAGCGAGGGGTCGGGGTGACGATCGTGTCGTGAAGGTGAGGGTGATGCTGGTCAAGCCGACCGGGGCGTCCTTGGCGACGGCGAGGGTGCCGCGGAAGTCGACTCGGCGGATGCAGAGACCTCGGCGGAGGTGAGCTCGATGCCCATCGAGGTGGCGACGGCGGCGGGGGTGACGCCCGCGCAGCTCACGAGCGCTTCGAGGAGCATGTCGCCCGAGCATGCCGATGTTCCGTCACCGCCTCCTTGTAGCGAGCCTTGAGAGGGGCCTGGGCCTCGCGAAGTCGCTCCGAGGTCATCGCCCGGGGCGTCTGCGTAGAAGCTGCAGCCGTCACCGCCGACGATGAGGCCTACACTCGTCCGCAGGAAGGACGCGCACGCAGAAGCTCTTGCAGACCTCGCTCGTCACATCCTCGGATCGAGTCGGTCCTGCACGCGCTCGCCTCCATCTCCACTTCCCAACTTACGTAGGTCGGAAGACCTCCGCAGGCGCCGCGCTGAGGCCCCGCTAACCACCGCTGGAACGACGGCGAGGGAAGTAGCCGTGCAACCCACGGAGGCAGCAGCAAATGGGGCAGCGGCGCCCGGGATCCCTTCCGCAGCAAAGCAAGACAGCGGCCTGCGGGCGGAACGAGTCACGCCCCGCAAACCCCATCGCCCCCCCTGCGGGCGGCGCTCCGAGCGCATTCACCGGAGGCGCGTGACGTACCAAGCCCCGCGCCACGCCGTCATCTCGGCGATGTCGAGGTGTCGCTGCTTGCCTTCGATCGTGAACGTGAGCTTCGAGTGTTTCACCCGCCATAGCGGCCGCTTGAAGTCGCGCTTCTTCGGCGCGAGCTGAGAGATCGAGTGTCCGAGTTCGAATGACACGAACTTCGCGTTCTCCATGCCCTTGGTGCGCTTGTGCGTGCGCTCGACGGCGCGATGGAACGCGCCCGAGAGCTTCCGCTCCCATGTCTTCTGCGGGTCGGCGGAATCGATGGTCGCGACGTACCCGTCGCGGGGGAAGAGCGCATCGTTCGCGAGGTCGGGGTTGTTCTGCGCGACGGCCTCGAGCAGGTGACGCATCCGCGCCGAGAGATCCTCGCTCGTTGCCGGCGGCATCAGCAGGTCGTCGGGGGACACTCCGCTGTCGGCAGCGTGCGTGCCGCCCTCGGTGCTCGCGTCCCTGGCGCGCGCGAGCAGCGCGGAGTCGCTCCCGTCCGGGACGCCAGCGTTCTTGTCACCGCATCCCGCAACAGCGAGCGCGACGAGCGCTGCGAGCTGCGTGAGGCGCTTTCGCACGATCAGGCGAGGTTCGGCAGCGTGACGATATCGACGTGGAGAACCTCGTCGAAGGCCCTGATCTCGGCCATGCATCCTTCGCTCGGACGCGACACGACTCGAAGCTTCGCGCAGGAGGCGTCGCCGCCCTCGAAGACGGTGTTGGTGACCTCCTCGACGTTGATGCCATGACGCTTGATGACGGACAGCACGTTCGCGAAGGTGCCGACCTTGTCGAGCATCCGGATGACCATCTGGAAGCGCGCCGTCGAGAGGTTCATCACGTTGACGACGTTGGGGACCTCGCCTTCGAGAAGGAACGAGCGAATCACGCGGACCGTCTCGGTCGCGATGGAGAGCTGCGCCTGATCCGTCGAGGCCGCGATGTGCGGCGTCGCGTAGAGGAAGCCACCCGTCGCCGTCGCCGCCGCCGTGTTGAAGAGGTCGGGCGAGATTTCCTTTTTCCCACGTGGCTCGTCCGGGACGACGTCGACCCCGACGCGCATTCCGCGCGTGGTCACCGCCTCGCGCATGGCCTCGTAGTCGACGAGGTCGGGACGGGCGCAGTTGATGAAGATGCTGCGCTTCGGCATGAGGTCGAAGATGCGCTTGTTGAAGATCCCGCGCGTCCGGTCGTTGAGCGCGAGATGCACGGTGAGGATGTCGCACTTGGCGGCCAGCTCTTCGAGCGTCGACGCATGCCCGATGCCGAGCTCGGCGGCGCGCGCGGGGCTGAGTCCGCGGCTCCAGCCGATCGGGTGGAGGCCGAACGTCTTGCAACGCTGGGCAACGTCACGGCCGATGGCGCCGAGGCCGACGATGCCGATGGTCTTGCCAATGAGGCCTTCGGCCTTCGCGTACTCGGTGCGCTCCCAGCGACCCGCGCGAAGGGATGCGACCGCGTCCGGAATGCGGCGGTCGATGCAGACAAGGAGGCCGAACACAAGCTCGGCGACGGCCGAGGAGTTCTTGCCGGGGCAGTTGGCGACGTAAATGCCGCGCTCGCTCGCCGCCTTCACGTCGATGGTCGCCGTCTCGGCGCCGGCACGGACGATCAGATTGAGCTGACGGGCGCCCTCGATTGCCTTCCGGGTGACCTCTTTCGAGCGGACGACAAGAATACCGACGCCGGCGAGCTTCGTTTCGAGCGTCTCGCGCGTGAGCTCGGGCTCGTACACGACGTCGACAGGGAGCGTGCGGAGCTCTTCGACCGCACGGGGGTGAAGCTTGTCGGCAATGAGGAGACGCATGGGGGCGGGCACCTTAGCCGGAAACGGAAGAACTTGCTGGGGAAGCGCCCGGGAACAACGCCGCTTTCTCGGCGACCCACCCTTGGCCGCGTCAGGCCGCAGGAATCGTGATGCGCCCGCGCCTCGTCACCAGCGCCACACCCCCCGCAGCCCCGTCCGGCTCGAGGAACGGGCCGAGCTGGCCCTGAGCGAAGCGGGTCATCTTGGCGTCGTAGGGACCGCCCTTCGCGGTTGCCTTCACCTTCATGTAAAGCTCGCCCCGCTCGTTCGCTGTGATGGTCGACACGTCGAGCGGCTCCTCCGTTCCGTCGCTGAGCACGAGGATCGCGTCGCCGTCGTCCGCGCGGAGGCTCCGGACGAAGTAGGGGACGTCCTCGACGACGAAGTAGGTCCAGTCGTAGCCGTTCGTCAGGATGTAGCGGCCGTCGTCGGGGTGGCGTGCGATCCACGTGTGCAGCGCGTCGCGCAACTTCGGGTGCTCGACTGCGACATCGTCGTGGAAGAACCTTCCCTCGTGGTCGAGCCGGACAGTGCTCTCGCGCGACCGACCCTCGGGGGCAGGGAAGCGGAAGAACTCGGGGTGCTCCGACGGTTTCATGCGCAGGACCTCCGATGCGAAACGTAGCACCGGATGTAGCTGCAGGTAGTCCACGAGCCCCACGCGATGGCGCCGCGCTTCGCGTCCCCGACGGGGAGAGCGAAGGGCGACACCACCATGAACGCAAGCCGTCCCGGCAACGTGGGCGGTGGCGGTCGACGTGTCGTCGCCGCGATGGCACGTCGCGCACGTGAACGTGTTGCCGGCAGCGACGACGGCGGCTCTCATCGGCCACGTCCCAAGAACGAGCGCCCCGGCGACATTTCGACCTCGCTTCGCGCTCGCACTTCGAGCGTCGCACCTGCTCGGATAGGGCGCGGGACCGTCGTAGCGATCGAAGACACGAGGCGCGGCTGCGTCGTCGCTCGCGCAGGATGCGAGGGACGTAAGGAGCAACCTCAAGAAGGCGAGCATCGGCCTCGGCATCGAGAGCGGCTCGGTGAAGGAGAGGACCTCGAGGACTCATGGCGAAAGGTGCGCCCAAAGCCTACATGTAAAAACGCAATGGTTTTGTGCGGGAGCTTCGCGCGATCGGATCCTCCAAACCCCACCCCTGACGCGTCTTGACCCCCGGGAGGCGGGGTCTATAAACCCTTCAAATCTATTTGAAACTTGTGGTTGAGAGAGAAAAGCCATGGCGTACGACGGGCTTCGGGCATTCGTGGAGACGCTCGAGCGTGACGTCGGGGATGGCGGCGCGAGGGAGCTCGTGCGCATCCAGCGCGAGGTCGACCCGTATCTCGAGATCGCCGAGATCGCCGATCGCGTGATGAAGGCGGGGGGTCCCGCCCTGCTCTTCGAGAACGTCAAAGGGTCGCGCTTTCCTCTCCTCATCAACACGTACGGATCGCGCCGTCGAATGTCGCGCGCGCTCGGGGTCGATGATCTCGAAGAGCACGCGAAAACAATCGGAGAGCTCCTTCACACGCGCGCGCCGAAGACCGCCCGCGAGCTCGCCGAGATGGCGGGCACGCTCCCCGCGCTCGCGAGCGCCGTGCCGCGCGAGGTGACCTCGGCCGCGTGTCAGGAGGTCGTGCAGCTGGGAGACGACGTCAACCTCATGTCGCTTCCGGTGATGACCTGCTGGCCGGACGACGGCGGTCCGGTCTTCACGCTGCCCAACGTCATCACGAAGGACCCGGACACCGGCGCGCGCAACATCGGCATGTACCGCATGCAGCGCATCGACCGGCGCACGACGGGGATGCACTGGCAGATCCACGAGACGGGCGCGCGGCACTTCCGCCGCGCGAAGGAGCTCGGCAAGCGGCTCGAGGTCGCCGTGGCCTTCGGAGGCGACCCTGCGCTCACGTACGCCGCCACGGCTCCGCTTCCCGACGGCATCGACGAGTGGATGTTTGCCGGCTTCCTGCGCGGAGAGCCGGTCGAGCACGTGCGCTGCAAGACGGTCGACCTCGAGGTGCCCGCGTGCGCGGACTTCGTGCTCGAGGGCTACGTCGACCCGAACGAGGACCTCTTGGCCGAAGGCCCGTTCGGCGATCACACCGGCCACTACACGCCGGTCGACGCTTTCCCGCGCTTCCACGTCACCGCGGTCACGCATCGCAAGAACGCGATCTACCCCGCGACGCTCGCGGGACCGCCGCCGATGGAGGACGCGTGGCTCGGCAAGGCCACCGAGCGGCTCTTCTTGCCGCTCCTCCGCATGGTCTTCCCCGAGGTGGTCGACGTGAACCTCCCGGTGGAGGGGGCGTTTCACAACCTCGTGCTCCTCTCGATAAAGAAGCAGTACCCGTTCCACGCATCGCGCATCGCCCACGCGCTGTGGGGCTCGGGCCAGATGTCCTTCTCGAAGGTGATTTGCGTGCTCGACGACGACGTCGACGTCCAGAACACCGCCGAGGTCGCCTGGCGGTTGCTCGCGAACCTCGACCCAAAGCGCGACATCTCGATGGTCGACGGTCCCGTCGACCAGCTCGATCACGGCGCGAACCAGGCGCTCTACGGTGGGAAGATGGCCATCGACGGCACGCGCAAGTGGGCCGAGGAAGGCTACAAGCGCGAGTGGCCCGAGGTCGCACGACAGAGCGAGGGCGTGAAGGCGCGCGTCGACGCGATCTGGAACGAGCTCGGGATCTCCGCCGCGGCCCCGATGAAGACGAAGAACGGCCCGAGCCGCCCCGTCGCAAAGCTCGACGACCGCAAGGATGCGCCCGAGCACGCGAGCGCAAACCGCGCGATGTTCGACCGCATTGCGCCCACGTACGACGTGCTCAACAAGCTCATGTCGTTCGGCATCGACAAGGGATGGCGCGCGAAGTCGATCGTCGTCCTCGGCAAAGGGCGCGCCGACGTGGGCCCCGTGCTCGATCTGTGCGCCGGCACGCTCGACCTCTCCGCGATGCTCGAAGATGCGTTCCCCGGAGAGCGCATCGTGGCGTGCGATTTCTCCGCGGCGATGCTCGAGCGCGGGAAGGGCAAGGTCTCGCGTACCGAGCGCATCGTCGGCGACGCGCTGGCGCTCCCCTTCGAGGACGCGTCGTTCGGCTCCGTCATCTGCGGGTTCGGGATGCGCAATCTCGCCGATCTGCGCGCCGGCATGCGCGAGGCCCGCCGTGTCCTCCGTCCCGGCGGCACGTTTGTCACCCTCGAGCTCTTCGCGCCGAAGCTCCTGCGGACGCGCGCGGTGCACGCAGCGGCCCTCCGTACGGCACTGCCCGTGCTCGGCGCGGTCGTCGCTCGCGACCGCGAAGCGTACGCGTATCTCGCCGAGAGCATGGCCGGCTTCGTGACGCGCGCGCAGTACGAGACGCTCCTCGTCGAGGAGGGCTTCGAGGCGGTCACCGCGACGGACCTCACGCTGGGCGTCGCGGCGATCGTGAAGGCGACGGCAAGCGCGAAGGCGAAGGCGAAGGCCCGAGCGAACGGACACGCGCACGCGAACGGCGAGGCAAGAACATGAGCACGCGCAAGATCGTCATCGGCATCACCGGCGCGAGTGGCGCCCCCTACGCGAAGCGTCTTCTCTCCTACCTCGACGAGCGCGTCCGGCTCCACGGTGACGTGGAAGTCGGCGTGTGCCTGTCCTCGACGGCAGCGGAGGTGTGGGCGCTCGAGTGCGGCGGCGACATCCGCGAGGAGATCCCAGCGCGCTTCCAGGTCTGGGGAATGCGCGACTACAAGGCGCCGTTCGCGAGCGGGAGCGCAGGCTGGCATGCGATGGCGATCGTGCCGTGCTCGATGGGTACGTGCGCACGCATCGCGCACGGCATCTCGGACACGCTGCTGACGCGCGCGGCAGACGTGATGATCAAGGAGCGTCGCACGCTCGTCGTCGTCCCGCGGGAGATGCCGCTCAGCCTGATTCACCTGGAAAACCTGACGGCGCTCGCGCGCGCCGGGGCGATCATCCAGCCTGCAATGCCGTCGTTCTACGGAAAGACGAAGACGCTCGAGCAAGCGATCGACACGGTGGTGGGCCGCACGCTGGATCAGCTCGGCCTGGAGCACGACATGCTGAAGCGCTGGGGCGATGCGGAGGTGAAGTCGTGAGCAGGTTCATCGAAGAAGCGATCGCGAAGGCCGGCATGGCATCCGTGCTCGCGGCGCGCAGGGCAGGAGATCTCGAGGCCGTGCGCGGGACCGTTGCGTCATGGGGCAAGGCCGACTTGCTCGTGCTCGGCGCGGTCGCCGACACCGTGCGCGTCGAGGACGTGGGTCAGCCTGTGCGCATCCACGAGCATGCGCCGCGCGGTGGAGCGCCGGGCGACGCGGAGATCACGTGGGTCGATGCCTCGGTGTACCCCTCCGAGCTCGAGTTCCTTCGCGCCGTTGCCGTCGCGCGCATCACGGCGCCCAGCGGCCCGCGCATCGGCGTCGACTGGTCGAAGTGCGGGATGGAGCTCGCGCAGGTCGCGCTCGGCTTCGGCGCCAGCGAGCTACGCGGCCCGATCACGCGCAAGAGCGGCCTCCCCATCTACGCGGACGAGAAGCTGAAGGTGAAGGGGCAGGGAATGGTCGAGCTGAGCTCCATCAAGCGGCGGGAGATCGGCGCGCTCGTCACGCACGCAGGCCGGCTTCCGGTGTTCGTCGAAGCCGAAGAGGAGTCGTTGCGTACACGCGAGTCCGCGCAGGAGGTGGCCGATGTCTGAGTCTCCGAAGCTCTCGGCAATTCGCGACAAGGTTCGCAGCGGCGAACGGCTCACGGAGGAGGACGGCCTCGCGCTCTTCCTCGAGCGGGATCTGCTCGCGGTGGGCGCGCTCGCGAACGAGGTCCGCGAGAAGCGTCACGGCGACCGCACATACTTCAATCGCAACATGCGCATCGAGGTCACGAACGTCTGCGTCGCCTCGTGCCTGTTCTGCTCGTTCGCGAAGCTCGAGGAGCACATGCCGGGCGCGCACACGATGAAGCTCGAGGAGGCCTGGCGCGAGCTCGAGGTGCGCATGAACGACCCGGGCGGTCCGCCGACCGAGGTGCACGTCGTCAACGGCCTCCATCCGGGGCTGCCGTTCTCGTACTACGAGGAGCTCCTTCGCGGCTTCAAGCGCATCGACCCCAACGTTCACCTCAAGTGCTTCACCGGCGTCGAGATCCACTTCTTCGCGCAGCACTACGGGATGACCTACGCCGAGGTGCTCGAGAAGCTCCGCGCCGCGGGGCTCGAGAGCCTCCCGGGGGGCGGCGCGGAGATCTTCGACGAGGACGTGCGCCATCGCATCAGCCCCGACAAGGCGACGGCCGCGGAGTACCTCGAGGTCCATCGCGTCGCGCACGGCATGGGCATGCGCACGAACGCGACGATGCTCTACGGGCACATCGAGACGTTCGCGCATCGCGTGGATCATATCCTTCGCCTCCGTGCGCTGCAGGACGAGACCAAGGGGCTACAGGCCTTCATTCCGCTCGCGTTCCATCCCGACGGCAACGGCATGAAGAATCTGCCGGCGCCGACCGCGGTGGACGACCTGCGCACGATCGCCGTGAGCCGCCTCTTGCTCGACAACGTCGATCACATCAAGGCGTACTGGGTGAGCCTCACGCCGGACGTCGCGCAGATCGCGCTTCGTTTCGGCGCCGACGACATCGACGGCACGATCGTCCACGAGACGATCTACAAGGCCGCGGGGACGAGCTCGCCGGGCGCCCTCGGATACGACGAGCTCGTGCGGCTCATCCGCGAGGCGGGCCGCATCCCCGTCGAGCGCGACACGCTCTACAAGGTGGTCCGCGAGCACACGCGTGCCGAGGTGCCCGAGGCGGCGTTGAAGCCGCGCGAGCGCGTGAGGCCGAAGCTGCCCGTGCTCCAGGGCAAGCAGGTCCCGTCGTGAGCGCCATGACGGCTCCCAAGCTGCGCGCGCTCGGCGTCGCGTACCTCAACGCGCGACCTCTGTGGGAGTCGCTCAAGGACGACCCGCGGCTCGATCTCGGTCTCGCACGCCCGAGCGAGCTCGCACGCGCGCTCGCTGAGAAGGAGGCCGATGTCGGGCTCCTCCCCGTCGCTGCCGCCGCCACCATGGGCGATCTGCGGCTCCTTCGAAACATGGCGATCGGCGCGCGCGGCAAGGTGCGCAGTGTCGCGATCGTCGCGGAACGCCCGCTCCACGAGCTCGAGTCTATCGCGCTCGATCTCTCGTCGCGCACCAGCGTCGTTCTCGCGCGGCTGCTCCTCGCGCGGCGCAAGCTCACCCCGCACCTCTTCGCGACCGATCCCTTGCAGGCCATCGCATCGGTGAGCGACCGCACGGGCGCGCTCGTGATCGGTGACGCGGCGCTCGACGTGGAGACCCGCTTTGCGCACCGCCTCGACCTCGCGGAGGACTGGTTCGAGTGGACCGGCCTTCCGTTCGTCTTCGCGGCCTGGTTCGCGCGCTCCGGCGCGGTGGATGCCGAACAGGAGGACATCTTCCGCGTCGCCAAGCAGAAGGGCCTCTCGCGCGTCGACGCGATCGCCGAGGAGCACGCCGCGCGCTCCGGCCTCGAGGCCGCGTCGCTTCGCGCCTACCTCACCGAGTCGATTCGCTACGACCTCGGCGACGAGGAGCTCCGCGGCCTCGAGCGCTTCTGGGCCGAAGGCGCCCAGGCCGGGCTTCTCCCGCGCGCGACCGCGCGCTTCGACGAGCCGCCGAAGTCCGCCGCGCGTCCCTCGCTCGATACGGTCTTGTCGCGGGCGGCCGACGGCGAGCGCCTCTCCGCAGCCGACGGCGAGCGCCTCCTTCGCGAGGGCAGCTTCTTCGAGCTCGGTCTCGCGGCCGACGCCGTGCGTCGTCGCAAGCATCCGAAGGACGTCGTCACGTACATCGTCGATCGCAACGTCAACTACACGAACGTCTGTACGACGAGCTGCCGATTCTGCGCGTTCTATCGCCCCGTCGGGCACCCCGAGGGCTACGTGCTCTCGCGTGAGGTGCTCGGACAGAAGCTGCAGGAGGTCGTCGACGCCGGCGGCGTGCAAATCCTCCTCCAGGGCGGCCTCAATCCGGAGCTCCCCATCCTCTGGTACGAGGAACTCTTTCGCTGGATGAAGAGCGAGTACAAGCTCGGCCTCCACGCGCTCTCCCCCGAGGAGATCCTGCACCTTGCTCGTCTCGAGAATCTCAGCGTGAAGCGAGTGCTCGAGCGGCTCCATGCCGCCGGTCTCGATTCGGTGCCCGGCGGCGGCGCCGAGATCCTCGTCGACCGCGTCCGGCGCAAGATCGCGAAGGCGAAGTGCACGAGCGAGGAGTGGCTCGGGGTCATGCGCGTCGCGCATCGAATGGGCCTGCGCTCCAGCGCGACCATGATGTACGGCACGGTCGACACACTCGAGGACCGCATCCAGCACCTCGTGAAGATCCGCGATCTCCAGGACGAGACTGGCGGTTTTACAGCGTTTTTCTGCTGGGACTACCAGTTCGAGAAGGGCACGCACCTCGCGCCGGGCGACAACGGCACGCACCTCTACCTGCGCACGCAGGCGGTCGCGCGGCTCATGCTCGACAACGTCGAGCACGTCGGCGCGTCGTGGGTCACGCAGGGCCCCGCGGTCGGACAGGTCGCGCTCCGCTTCGGCGCAGACGACTTCGGCAGCGTGATGTTCGAGGAGAACGTCGTCTCGAGCGCCGGCACGACCTTCGGCATCAACGCCGACAAGATCGAGGGCCGCATCCGTCAGGCGGGATTCAAGGCGGTACGCCGGAACGTGCGCTACGACTGGCTGAACGAGCCGAGCTGAGCCGGAGCGTCTCTCGACCCATCGCCGATGACCGTCCGCATCTTCCACGCCGACCACGTACTTCCGGGAGACGCCTTGCCGGTCGCGGACGGCGCGGTCGTCGTCAGTGAGCGCGGCGTCGTGCTCGACGTGGGGCGCGCGACCGACCTGCTGCCTCGCCACGCAGGTGCGGAGGTCGAGCGTCTGCGCGGTATCTTGCTCCCCGGCCTCGTCAACGCCCACACGCACATCGAGCTATCGGCGACGCGCGGGCGCGTCGGCGGCGGTCGCGGGTTCGTGGGCTGGGTCGATGCGCTCATCGCCCATCGGCAGGAGATGGCGCCCGAAGAGGAGAGCGAGGCCATCGACGTCGCCGTCGACGAGCTCGTTCGCACCGGGACCGTCGCGGTCGGTGAGGTGACCAACTCGCTCGCCGCGGTTCAGACGCTCGCGCGTCGCGGCATCGCGGGCTGCGTGTTTCACGAGGTGTTTGGGCAAGATCGCGCGTCGGTGCTCCGTCGTGTCGAAGGGCTTCGCGCCGAGCTCGAGGAGCGCGTCCCGCGATGGCCCTCGCCGGACCTCGCGTATGCGCCGGCGCCGCACACGCTCTACACGACCCACGAGGATGCGTTGCGCGCTCTGCTCGAGGCGGTGAGGCACATGGAAGGGCGGACGAGCCTCCATCTCGCGGAGCATGTGTCCGAGCGTCGGGCCATCGAGCACGGCGACGGTCCAGTACCGGAGTGGCTCCTCGCGCGCACGAAGCAGCGGCCGGAGTGGCCGAAGGTGCCGCTGCTCGACTACGCCGAGCGCGTCGGGGCGCTCTCGGCGAACGTGCTGCTCGTGCATCTCGTCGAGGCGCGCGCCGACGAGCTCTCCCGGATCGCCGAGAAGGGCTCCCCGGTCGTCCTCTGTCCGCGGTCCAACCTGCACATCGAGATGAAGTTGCCGCCGCTGCTCGCCGTGCGGAGCGCGGGTATCGAGGCCGCGCTCGGGACCGACTCGCTCGCGTCGAATGCATCGCTCGACGTGCTCGCGGAGGCAAAGGCGCTCGCGGATCGCTTCCCAGGCGTGCCTGCGCACGAGCTCGTCACGATGGCGACCTGGAACGGCGCGCGCGCGCTCGGTCGAACCGATCTTGGACGGCTCGCCAAGGGAGCTCGTCCGGGGCTCCTCGCCGTCGAGGCGGACATCGGCAGCGGCCTCGACGCGGCCGCGTTTCTTCTCTCCAACCTTCGACTGCCGCGGCGCATGCTCGTGCCGCGCACTGCGGAAAGTTCCTCATGATCGCGCTGATTCGTCGCTGGGGCGAGCTCGTCACCTTCACGCACACCATCTTCATGATGCCGTTTGCGGCCGCGGCCGTGGTGCTCTCGCTCGCCGTTCCGCACGAGTCGCTCACGCCGCTTCGCGTGCTCGCGATCATCGGCTGCATGGTGACGGCGCGCTCGAGCGCGATGGCCTTCAACCGCTGGGCGGATCGTGACGTCGACGCGAAGAACCCGCGCACGAAGGCGCGGCCGGTTGCGGCCGGGCGCATCAGCGCCGGCGAGGCTCTCGCGCTCACGCTCGTCGCGGGCGCCGCGTTCTGCGGGATTGCGGCGACGCTCGGGGGCTGGCCGCGGCTGCTCGCGCCGCCGGTGCTCCTCGTTCTCCTCGGCTACTCGTACGCGAAGCGCTTCACGTGGGCCTCACATGCATGGCTCGGCCTGGCGCTGGCGCTCGCACCGGGCGGCGCGTGGCTCGCGATGGGCGCGGCGCCGAGCCCGGGCATCGTGCTCCTCATGGTGGCAGTGCTGGCGTGGCTCTTCGGCTTCGATGTGCTCTACGCGCTGCAGGACGAACACTTCGATCGCGGCGAGGGCCTGCACTCGGTGCCGGCGCGCTTCGGCGCGAAGCGCGCGATGACGATGGCGGCCCTCGCGCACGTGGTGACGGTGGCATCGCTCGTGGGCACGGGCGTCATGCTCCATCGAGGTGCGGTGTTCTTCGGCGGCGTGGCCATCGTCGCCGTCGTCCTCGTGATCGAGCATCGCCTGGTGCGCCCGAAGGACGCGAGCGCGGGCCCGGTCGACTTCGCGCGCATCGGCAAGGCCTTCTTCGACTGCAACGCCTACGTGAGCCTCGGCTTCTTCGTGACCACTGCGATCGACGCTGCGCTCCGCTGAGCGGTCACACCCGAGGGGCGCGGAGGAAGGCCTTCTGGCCCCACGGGCAGCGGAAGGTCATCGGTTTCGTGAGGACCCACAAGGTCGGGACGGCCGCGGGCTCCCTCGGGAACGGCCCGTCGCCGTCCGTGAAGTACACGACGCCGTCGACGTCGTGTGCCCCGAGGAGCGAGTGCGCGAACACCGGCCGCAGATCTGTCCCGCCGCGCCCGACGACGTTCTCGATCCGCCCCGCGAACGGATAGACGCGCGCGACCGACACGTCGCACTCCGCGATCGTCACGTGAACGCGCTCCGAGAGCACCACGAGCTGCCGGGCGATCTCCTCGAGCTCCTGCTTCGTCATGCTGAGTGACGTGTCGATCGCGACGAGCAACCGCTGCTCCGCGTTCCGTCGCGGCGCCCAGCTCCGGCCCGGAACCTCGAAGATGCGGCTCGGGAACCTGCGGCTCGGCCTCGACCACGTGTGCACGGGTGACCGCGCTCGCGCGACGAACATCGCGAGCGCAGCTCGCCAGTCCATCACCTCATCGGGCGCGCGGATCGTGTCGGAGAGCTCCTCGATCAGGTTGCCGGCGGTGCGCCCCGCGATGAGATACCGGCGCGACACGTTCGGCTGATCGTCGTCCGCGTCGTCGTCGTATGCGACCGAGGGCTCTGGCGGCGGCACGGGCGCCTTCTTCCCTCGCTTCTTCGGCTGCGCGGTGGGCGGCGGCTCGGGCGGCGGTGGCCGCTTCGCCGCGCGCTCGGCGCGCTCCTCCGCGACCGCACGGCTGATGAGCAACGCCGTCTGCGCCACTCCTCCCGCCGCGCTCTCGCCGTGCGCGAGGTGCCGATGATCGTCGACCGTGCCAGAGCCCGACTCGCCCGGTCCCGGCTTCGGTCGCGATCCGGTTCCCTGCAGATGACGAAGGAGGATCTCGTAACGCTCGCGCGTGCTCTGCCCCGCGCGAATGCCGACCGACGAGTACGCCCGCCACGTGACGGCGGGCGGGAGCTCCTCCTCGATGTACTCGTTCGCGGACATCTCGATCGCGAGGTCCATCAGCTCGTGCTCCTCGCACTCCGCGAACTTCGGGTGCGTGAGGTGCCCGAGGACGATGTGATGCACTTCGTGGAGGAGCACGCCTCGCAAGAACTGCGGCTCCGCCATGAAAGAGTCGACGTTCACGTGGAGATAGAAGCGCCCGTCGTAGAGCGACACCGCCATTCGCGCCACGGACGGGTCCGCCACCGGGGTCATCTTCGCGAGGATCGCGGCGTAATACGGGTAGGCCTCCAGGAACGCAGGGTCGCGGATGAAGCCGTCGAGCCACAACTCGAGCTCGCCACGTGTCGCCTTTGCGACGTGAGGTGCGCTCGTCATCGGCTCAGCCCCCGGGCCGCACCGGCATGATACCTACGCGCTTCAAGGTCTCGACGAGCGGCATCGCATGCCGCTCGTGGAGCTGCACGAGGAGATGGCCGAGGCTCGTCCGCGCGACGTTGCTCCGCTTCAGCTCGACGAGCCGCGCGGGTTGCTCGAGGAACGCGCGGAGCCCGGTGATCGCCAGCGCGATCCGGTGCTGCTTGCTCGAGTCGCTCCGCCACGCCGCGATCTTCTTCTCCGCGCTGCTTCCGGAGAATCCGGAGAGGAGATCCGTCGGGTCGACGTCGACGAGGACCGCCGCCGTCGGGTTCCGTCCGATCGCCTCCTGAAGCTTCTCTCGCTGGTCGCCCGGCAAGTCTCCGAGCAGCGCCTCGAACGACGCGAGCGTGAGCTGCTTCTGCGCTGCGAGCACGCCCGCCTCGGGGCCGGCCAGGAGCGGAAGCAACCGCTGCACGATCTCGTCGAGCCGATCCGTCTTCCCCTGATCGCGATACTCGGCGATCTGCTTCGCGAGCGCCGAACCGGGCGCGTACGAGCCCAGGAGATCGCGGACGTCCAGCTCGAGGCGCGAGCCCCACGAGCCCTTCGACGCGAGCAGCGCCTCGACCCACGCCGCCGGTAAGTATCCGCCGAGTGCATCGCGCGTCAGCGCGCCGTCCTCGAGCTCTGCGGGCGTGAAGGCCTGGAGGAGCTCCGACGCGTACGTCCACGTGCGTGGCGGCACATCGTCGAGCATGCGCTCGTGTGCGTGGGCGAGCGCAATGATTCCGGGATGGAGGTTGCGCGTCTGCGCCCACGCAAGCCACGAGGCTCGATCCGCGCGCACGCTCACCTGGAGAAAGCGTGCGCGGAGCGCCTTGTCGAGCGCCGTGACATGATAGTCGGCCGTCTGCGGGTTGATCGTCGCAACGCAGACCCACCCCTCGGGCAGCTCGTACTCGTGGAGACGGCGCGCCGAGAGGAGCTGGAGCGCGGGCTGCTGGATGTATCGCTCCGCGCGGTTCAGCTCCTCGAGCAGGAGGATGCCGGCGCCGCCGCGAGGGAGGACGTGCGGCAGCGCGTACTCGGTGCGGCCATCCTTCACGATGGGAAGACCCACGAGATCCGGCGGCTCGAGCAGGCTGAGGTCGAGGACGGTCGTAGCGATCCCGAGCTGCTCGGCGACGCGCCGGATGATCTCGCTCTTTCCAACGCCCGTGGGGCCCTCGAGGAGGACGGCCCGACGCGCCCGGTAGGCGACGGTGAGGACCTTCTCGAGGCGAGGACCGACCGGAACGGCAAGGGGACGCAGTCCTTCGCTGACCGCGGCTTTCGACGACATGAACGACACGTCTCTGAAGTAGCACGCCGCTTCCCTGCAGGTCGGTTCGAGAGCTACGCTTTCGTTCGGGAGGCTCTCATGGCCAAGAAGCGCGCCGCGGGCGTCACCAACGACACCGCTTCTTTCTCCTGGAAGCACGTCCTGCTCGGGGGAGGTGTGTTCGACAACACGAGCCCCCGCCAGAACAAGAAGGGCTGGGACATCTTCGAGCTCGGCCAGAAGTCGTTCTGGGCCGTCCCCACCGCCGTGGCCTGGGACGAGCCCGTCCGCGAAGATCCGGAGTACGCGGAGCCGATCGCCGCGATGCTCTCGTTCCTTTGTCCCGGCGAAAAGACCGCCGTGACCGGCGCGAGCTACATCTCGACGATGGTGCGCTCCGAGGAGGCGAAGTTCTACTTCGTCGAGCAGGCGCTGGAAGAGGCGAAGCACTACGATGCGCTGCGTCGCCTGATCCCGAAGATCACCGGCCGCCCCCTGGCTGAGCCGGCGCCGCTCGTTCGCGCGCTCTACTCGTTCGGCGTCGTCGACCGCACCGACGTCGCGTACATGATGGGCAACATCAACATCATCGGCGAGCACCTCGCGAACCAGATCTTCCACCAGATCAACCATGTCGCGAAGGACGAGACCGTCCGCAAGATCATCGCGCTCATCGGCAAGGACGAGTCGCGGCACATCGCCGCTGGCCAGCGCTTCTTCGGCGAGGTTTATCCCGAGTTCAAGAAGCGCCGCTCGCAGATCCTCGTGAAGAACCTCGCGACGACCTTCATGCTCGCGTGCGCGACGTACGAGCTCGTCAATCCGATGCGCAAGCTCAAGATCGACCTCGATGTCGTCATGAAGCGCATGTACGACCATTACGAAGAGGTCACGCACAGCCTGCCGCCGTTCCCCGAGCAGGCCATCCGCGACTCGATCATGGACATCATCCGCGAGGGGACGACGAAGACCATCGGGCGCATCGAGAAGTACACGCGCGCCGACGGCGAGCTCGACTACAAGCGCCTCCTCGAGACCTGCGAGCGCGCGGTGCGCTCGCCGAAAGCGCTCCGCGAGCTCTTCGCGGCCTGAGCCATCGGTAAATGGATCGCGCGAGAGCAGGGCGGAGCGACGTCGCGGTCGTGATCGGCTCGGGCATCGGCGGCTCTGCGGCGACGCTCCTGCTCGCGCATGCGGGCATCCCCGTCACGCTCGTCGAGAAGAACCGCCGCGTCGGCGGATCGTGCTCGGGCTACGAAAAACAGGGCTTTCGTATCGATATCGGCACGCACATGTTCTGCCGCGGCGCGAAGGGCCCGCTCGGCGACGTGCTGCGCCGGGCCGGTCGACCGACCGCGATCGAGTTCGTGCGCACGCGCGACATCGCCGAGCTCAGGTTCATCGATCCGCACGACCCCACGAAGGTGCGCGGCGTCGCCGTACCTGCCGACGTCTCTCGCATGCCGCGGTTCGCGTTCGAGATCGCACGCGCGCTCGAACTCTCCGTGGCCGATGCGATGCGCGCTGCGCGTCTCTTCACGCACATCCTCTCGATGAGCGACGCCGAGGTCCGTTCCTGGGATCACCGGACCATCGAGGAGTTCCTCGAGCCGTTCACCGATCACGCGCCCACCATCGGCGTGTTCGGGTTCCTGCTCGGGCTCTATTTCATCCTCCCGTACTGGGAGGTCTCCGCGGGCGAGGCGCTCTGGTGCTTCCGGCGGATGGCGAGGGACAACGCGCTCAGCTACCCGAAGGGCGGCTCCATCGCGATCCCCGAGACGTACGTGCGGCTCGCGGAGCAAGACGGCGCACAGGTCCGTACGGGCACGGGCGTGCGGCGCGTGCTCGTACGCGAGGGCCGGGTGACGGGCGTGGAGCTCTCCGACGGCACCGTCCTCCCCGCGACGATCGTCATCTCCACGTCGAGCGTGCGCACGACCGTGAGCAAGCTCGTCGGCCAGGAGCACTTCCCGGAGGCGTACGCGGACCGCGCGATGAAGATCCGCGGCTCGTACATCGCCGTGCAGGCGAAGATCGGCCTTCGCAAGCAGCTCGTCCGTGCCGGGTGCATCGTCGGTGGCGTCGGTGACGGCGTCGACCTCGCGCGCGTCGGTACGAACGACATGAAGGAGATGTTCGCCCACCTCCTTCGCGGCGAGGTGCCGCCGATCGTACCGTTCTACTGTCCCGTGCCGACGAACTTCGACCCCACGCTCGCGCCGCCGGGTCATCAGCTGCTCACGCTCTGCGCGGTGGCGCCCACCAGCGACGTCGCGCTCGCGTCGCCGCCGGCGGCGTGGGAGGAGGCGATGCTCCGGACGATCCGGCGCGTCGTCCCCGGGCTCGACGAGCACGCCGTGTTCATCGACACGTTCGACGTGAGCTTCATCGAGAGCTGGATCGGCAAGGAGTTCGGTCCTGCCGTGTCGACCGGGCAGACGCCCGATCAGGTCGGCAAGAAGCGACCTACCGTGCACACGCCGCTCCGCGGGCTCTACCTCGCGGGTTGCAATGCCGGCGCGTGCGGAGTCGGCACCGAGCTCGCCGCCGCTAGCGCGATGGAGTGTGTGGATCGCGTTCTCACCGACCTCGGTCGCGAGCTCGCCGTGCCCGAGGGCCGAACGTCCCCCGCTCGCAGCGCCGCGAACCTGCTCGCGCGGGCCGCGGCGAGGCCGTTCGCGTGGGCGACGCGCGCCTGAGCAGGTAAATGTAGGGTCGCTGGGGATCGCTGCGCGATTTGCGCAGGCGCTCCGGCCGCCGTTGGCGCGCCGCCTGCAGTCCTCCTCCCCGTGCACGACAAGGGAGCAAGAGCGATGAGCAAAAATATGCGCAAGGTCCTCGGGTTGGTCGTTTCGGGCGTCGCGATGCTCTCGCTGACGAGCGGCTGCGCGGCCGAAAGTTCGGACGACGGAGCGGACGGCGCGGACGAGGGCTCCGTGGAGTCCGAGATCGCGACTCTGCGTCCAGGCGTCAACAGCTCCGGCTGCCGGCGGAGCGCTTACAACTGCGGCCTCAACGCGGGCAACGGTCAGCGCGTCTACACCGCCGACGGCAGCGAGAGCTGGGGCGTGGACCCGAAGTGGGTCGCCGATCACAAGCTGGGCGGCGTCCCGGTGGTCGACGGCAACGGCGAGCGCATGGGCATCTCGAAGAAGACGTCCTTCACGCTGAACCACGGTCAGACCCGCCGCATCGCGAACGTCACCTACGTGATGGCGCTGAGCAGCGGTCTCTCCTCCGCGGGATGGGTCCCGATCGACTCGTTCGTCCACGCCGATTCGATCCGCGCGCGGGTCGGTGAGGTCAACGCGAAGGGCGACGACCTGAAGGACCTGGGCTGCTACGAGGTCGGCACGACCTTCGACCCGCAGCTCGACACGTTCAAGGTGGTCAAGGGCGCGAAGGAGACCGACTCCAAGGAGCCGAACGACTACCTCCCGATGAAGCGCGCCAACGGCAAGGTCTACGTGAACCTCGCGTTCAGCATCCCCGGCGACGCCCTCGGCGCTCCCGCCGTCGACATCTTCCCGGCCGGGACGAAGTTTCAGCGCCTCGACGTTCCGACCTGGGAGGGCGCCGCTCCGTCCCTCGACGCAAAGCTCTTCTCGAAGCCCGCGGCAAGCAACGCGTACACGGTGCTCTCGAAGCGCACGATGAAGTTCGTCTACGGCTACGTGAAGACCGCGCCGGGCAGCGTGCGCTACGGCTGGATGGCGGTCGACGGCCTGAAGGTCTCGGGCGCGTGCCCGAATCGGTGATTCGCAAAGGTCTTTACGAAGACGCAGAAAATGCCGCTAGATAGCGGCGGTGCTGAAGACTGCTCGCATCGCCGCCGTCCTGGTTTTCGTTCTCGTGACCGCTTCATGCGATCGGTGCAGTGGCGGGTCCGACGCAGGCACGAAGGACGCGGCGGAGGTGTCACCTTCCGTCAGCGCGAGCGCACCGTCTCCGGGCGATGAGCGCGATGCAGCCGTCGCCGTCGCGCCCTCGACGGATGCCGCGGCCAGCGCGAGCGCGAGCGACGCCGCGCCGCCCGACGCCGGCCCTTCGGCGTGTCGCCTCGCGTACGGTCCCGCCGAGCAGCCGTTCCGCGGTCCCGCTGCGCTCGTCACCTCGGGGAACGAGCTGAAGTTGATCGCCAACGACGGCGGCAGGCCAAAGGTCTATCCGGTCCCGCTCGCCGCCCCTCCGCCCGCATCGGCGCCGCTGCCCGCTCCGCCCAGGCCCTCCTCCTTCGTCGCGATGCGCTGGCCTCCGTGCGAGATTGCCGGGCGCTGGGCGTATTGCCAGGCCTTCGGCGGCATCGTGTATCGCACCACGCTCGGCGCCAATGACACGAAGCAGATCGCGAAGAGCGCACCGAGCACGCGGATCTCGGCATCGTCGCTCGGGCCCGAACACGCGGTCGTCGCCACCCTCGATTCGCGACGAACGCCGGAGGGCGTGATGCTCCAGGCGTTCATCACGCTCGACGACGGTGAGACGACGCGGCTCTCCGACGACGGCGCTGGCGCGACCGTGCTCCGTCTCGTGCCGCGCGGTGACCGTGCGGTCGCCCTTTACCTCGACGCACGCATGGCGATGCTCCCCGTGCATGCGCGACCGATGTCGCTGCGCGGCAAGGACTTGGTTCTCGCCGATGACGCCGTGATCTTCGTCGGCGGACCGCCGGAGCGCGGCATCGATCTCACGGGCGCCATGGCGGGCAAATCGCTCTTTGCGCTCATTGCCACCGCCCGCGAGACGAGCGACTTCGGCATGGCCACCATTCCGGTCGCCGAGGAGCCGAAGCACGACGTGCAGGCGCTGTGGTCGCCCTACCCGAACGGTCTCGACCCCGCCCCGATGGCCGCGACGATTCACGGTACCGGCGACGGCCCCGCGTGGGTCGCTCGCGTGCGGCCCAGCGAGCGCGCGGCCGGGTCACCGCGGATGCTCGAGCTCGGTCGGCTCGACGCCGCGGGCGCGTTCACCTCGCTCGGCGCGGTCGCGACCGACAAGCGGATCACCGAGGTCGCCATCGCCGCCGACTCGTTCGGCGCGGTCTGGATCCTCTACGGGGACGCGAACGCCACGTGGCTCGAACGTCGCGTGTGTCCGACGATGTGACCCGTCAGGAGAGCCGCGCAGAGCGTCCGGCGACCCGCCCCGAAGATGGCGATGCTGGCGCGTCGTGGCCGGGTTCACCGGTGAGAGCCGACCACTGATTCGCGACCGCGCTGTCAAACGCGCAATCTACACGTAAATGCAGGCCGGCTCGCACGGGCAGGGCCGCGAGTGTCGCGATGGCGTCACTCCTCACCACGCGCGCTCCGACGAGCGGAGGCCCGGCACGCCCCGGAGGCCAGGACGGCATGTCACGGAACGCAACGCGCTCCGCCGCCACGAGCGAGGCGAGCGACTTTGCGCTCACGCGGTCGAGCGGAAAGCCGCCCGACGGCAAGCGCGACCGTCATTGTGAGGAGGTTCGCCGGAGCCCGCTCCAGCGCGTCACGAACCCTGCAATCGCAGTCGCGCGGCGTCCAACTTTGGAGGATGCTAACGACGAGATGCGCATGACGACAGGCTCAAAGCCGCCGCCCGACGAGCTCGAAGAGCTCCCGCCGTCCGAGGAACCTGCCGCAGCGCGTGGCATCTTCGCCCTCGGTGACGTGATCGCCGACAGCTACGAGATCCGCGCCGTGCTCGGCGAGGGCGGCATGGGCCAAGTCTACGACGCCTGGGATCGGAACCTGTCGCGGCGCGTCGCCATCAAGGCCAATTTCGCCGAGGTCGCACAGTCCGTACGCGTCGAGGCGCAGGGGCTCGCCGCCATCAGGCACAACGGTGTCGTCGGCGTGTACGCGTTCGGCTCGCACGGTGGCGTCGACTACATGGTGATGGAGCACGTCGCGGGCGTGACCCTCGCGCATCACCTCGAGCGGCTCGAGGGGACGGGGCTTCCGCTCGCCGAGAAGCTCGACGTCCTCGTCGCCATTGCCGACGGCCTCGCGGCGATTCATCGCGCCGGGATCTCGCACGGGGACATCAAGGCAGAGAACGTCCTCCTCTCTGCGAGCGGACGCGTCGTCCTCACCGACCTCGGCCTGGTCCGTGCTGCGTACGAGCCGGACGGAGGCATCGTCGCGGGAACGCCCGCGTACATGGCCCCGGAGATCGTCTCACCGACGTACACCAACGCGGGCTGGCACTACGTCGACGCTTATGCGTTTGGCGTGCTCGCCTTCCGCGTGCTCGCCGGGGTGCTTCCGTTCGACACGGAGAGCACGGTCCTCACCCTCTTCCACCACCTCCACGAGCCCCCCCCGAAGCTCGACGAGGTGGCGGCCATCCCGAAGCGCCTGAGCGAGCTCGTCGACACGCTGCTCGCGAAGGAGCCCACAGATCGTCCCCAGTCGATGGATGCCGTGGTCTGGCAGCTGCGCGCTGCAAAGGAAGAGCTCGCCCGCGTCGCGGAGCAGAGCACCGTGCCGCCGCCGCCTCCGCTCGCCGTGCTCGTGGTCGACGACGACGTCGACATCGCGCGCCTCGTGGCGATGTACGTGAAGAAGGCCGCGCCAAACGCCGAAATCACGATCGCGCGTGACGCGACCGAGGCGCTCGCCGCGTTCCGTACGAAGCCCCCGCGGCTCGTTTTTCTCGACCTGATGATGCCGAAGATGAGCGGGTTCGAGCTCTTCACCTACCTGCGCGGAGTTCACCTCGTCGATGCGTCGACGGTCGTCGCGATGAGCGCGGGCGGCTCGGCGACGGACGTCCAGCTGATGCTCGAGCTCGGCGCGCACGACTTCATCCCCAAGGGTCCAGACCTACGCGGGCGCGTCACACGCATCGTCGAGATGCTTTCGAAGACCCAGTAGCCGCATCGCCTTGTGTTAGTTTCGGCTCTCCATGGAGCCCGTAGGCGACGACTCTGATCATCGGACGCGCGCGTATTACGACGAGTTCAGCAAGATCTACGAGCGGCATCGCCGTCCGAACGACGCGAGCGGCTACCACGCGCTCGTCGATGACCTCGAGGTCGAGCTCTGCGCGCGCTACGGAACCGGCCGCGAGGTCCTCGAGTGCGGCTGCGGCACCGGGCTCATACTTCATCGGCTCGCCGAGTTCGCGAGCCGCGTCGTCGGCATCGATCTCTCGCCCGGCATGCTCGCTCACGCGCGTAAGCGCGGCCTCGAGGTCAAGGAGGGCAGCGTCACGGAGCTGCCGTTCGACGACGCCTCGTTCGACGTGACGTGCTCGTTCAAGGTCCTCGCTCACGTCCCTGACATCGGCAAGGCGCTCGCTGAGATGGCGCGCGTCACGCGTCCTGGCGGCGTCATCGTCGCAGAGTTCTACAACCCGCTCAGCCTCCGCGGCCTCGCCAAGCGCCTCGGCCCGGCAGGCAAGGTGGGTGACCACACACGTGAGAGTGCCGTCTACACGCGGTTCGACGCCCCGTGGGTGCTGCAGCGCATCCTGCCACCCAACACGCGCATCGAAGCGGCGCGGGGCATCCGCATCGTGACGCCTGCGGCCTTCGTGATGCGTGTCCCTGGCCTCGCCGGAATACTTCGTCGGGCCGAGCGGTTCCTCTGCGACTCTCCGGCCGCGGTCCTCGGTGGATTCTACGTGGCCGTGATCCGCAAAGGATGACCTCCCTCCGAGCCCGCATCCCACGTTTTTTCAGGTCCGCCCCTCTAAACCCGAAGCGCGATTAGGCCCGAAAGGGAGGGTCGCGCGTCTATACTGGTCCCGATGCGTTTTTTCGCACGCGCGCTCAAGTTCATCGCGCTTTTCGCTGCCTTCGGTCTCGCCGCCTTCCTCGCCTTTCGCCTTCACGGCAACGGGCTCTGGGACGGGCTCGCCCCTGCGAGTGCGGCGGCCACGGATGCCAACGGAAAGACGCACACCCCGGCCAACTACGATCTCACCCAGCTCAAGGTGGTGAACGAGGTCCTGAAGAACGTCCGGGACAAGTATGTCGACCCGAAGCGCGTGAAGCCGAAGGACATGCTGCTGTCCTCGCTCAACTACGTGCAGCGTGACGTCGCGCAGGTCATCGTCCTGCACGACGAGAACCAGCCCACGGTGAAGGTGCGCGTCGACACGCAAGAGCGCGAGTTCCGCGTCGACAACGTGCTCGGTCTCTGGGACGTGAGCGCGCGCCTGCGTGAGGTCTTTGGCTTCGTGCAGGAGAACCTGAAAGGAACCGAAGTAGACCTGCGCGAGGTCGAATACGCCGCGTGCAACGGCATGCTGCACACGCTCGATCCGCACAGCGTCCTCCTGTCGCCCGAGGCGTACAAGGAGATGAACCTGTCGACGAGCGGCCAGTTCGGCGGCCTCGGCATCGTCATTTCGATCCGCGATCAGCAGCTCACGGTCATCAACCCGATGCCCGGTACGCCCGCCTTCCGCGCCGGCGTGAAAAAGTACGACCGCATCATGAAGATCGGTGGCGAGTCGACGCTGAACATGGGCCTCAACGAGGCCGTCCAGCATCTCCGCGGCGCGCCCGGCACGAAGGTCACCGTGTGGCTCCGCCGCGATGGGCCCGACGGCTTCCAGAACCCGAAGCCGTTCGAGCTCACGCGTGAGGTCATCAAGGTCGCGAGCGTCGAGAGCAAGCTCCTGGCCGACAACATCGGGTACGTGCGCCTCAAGCAGTTCCAGGCGAACACCGCCAAGGACCTCGATGACGCCCTCAACAAGATGCGGGCGAACGGTGAGCTCAAGGGCCTCGTCCTCGATCTCCGCGGTAACCCGGGCGGCCTCCTCGAGCAGGCGGCGCGCGTCGCCGACAAGTTCCTCGTGAGCGGCCCGATCGTCGCCACCGTTGGAAATCCGGGCTCCGGCGAGGATCGCGAAGAGAAGGTCGCGCACGCCGAGGGCACCGAGCCGAACTACCCGATCGCGCTCCTCGTGAACGGCTCGTCGGCCAGCGCGAGCGAGATCGTTGCCGGTGCGCTCAAGAACCACGACCGCGCGATCGTCATCGGTGAGACCACGTTCGGCAAGGGCTCGGTCCAGCTCGTCTTCACCGAGCTCCCCGACCGCGCCGCGCTCAAGCTCACCATCGCGCAGTACCTCACCGAGCCCGGCGACATCTCCATCCAGGGCACGGGCGTCACGCCGGA
>JAYSXP010000614.1:0-8447 GCA_043717125.1 Polyangiaceae bacterium
GCGCCGGCGGGGCGTCACTCGCCTCGGGCTCGCGGGCCTCGTCGTGATCGCGCTCGTGCGCATTCTCACGGTGGGTCACGACAAGACGATGCACGTCACGGACGGCGACGGCGCGAGCGCGCGCTGGATCAGTCGCGTCGTCGACGAGTCCGACGTCGCGATCAACGCCTCGCGCGCGGCGTTCGCGCTCGGTTTGCTCCACGACGACGCGGGTGAGGTCTCCTCGGCGATGCGCGCCGAGTACGCACGGATGCGTCGCGAGCACGGCAACGTCGCGTCGCCGTTCGTCGCGACCCACCTCGGCCTCCAGCACCCCTCGGGGTTCGACCTGGTGGTGATCGACCCGCCCTCACCCACGCGAGGCGCCGTCGTCTTCTTGCACGGGACGGCGGGCAACTTCGAGCTCCCCTGCTGGCAGATCGCGCGCGCCGTCGCCTCGCTCGGGCTCGCGACCGCGTGTCCATCGACACGATGGGTCGCAGACTGGGAGTCAGAGAATGGCGAGGCCATCGTGCGCCGCACGGTCGCGCTCCTCCGCGCGCGCGGGATCGAGAAGTTCGTCTTCGCGGGTCTGTCCGCGGGCGGCTACGGCGCGTCGATGCTGGCGCCGCGCATGAAGGGCGACTTCCTATGCCTCGTGCTCCTCTCGGGCGCAGACCCCGAGGCGCCGGCGGCGGACATTCCCACGCTCGTCATCCAGGGACGTCACGACACCATGGTCCGCGCCGCAGACCCGGCGGCCTATGCCGAACGCCACGACGCGCGCTATGTCGACGTCGATGCCGGACACTTCGCGCTCCTCGTGCGGAGCGAGCTCGTGGAGCGCGAGATCCGGGATTTCGTCGCGCTCCACCTCCCCTGAAGCTACCTCGGGGTAATCTCGGGCTGGGATCCCGGCGCGCGACGCTTCCGTGTGGCGGCCGAGGCCGAATCGACGAACAATGACGGGGTGAGGTTCCGGAGGGCGATTGCGTTCGGGAGTGCGGCCGCGGTCGCGCTCCTCGCCTGCAATGCACTCACCGGCGTCAACGAGCTCGACACCGGCGAGTGCCTGAGCGACTGCGAAGCCGGAGTGCCGGAGCGCACGACTTTTCCGGACGCGAATTCACCATTCGGAGACGCGACCGTCGTGCCCGACGCGCCGGGATCCTTGGACGGCGGGAACGACGCCTCGCAGCGGCCGACGTTCTGCAAAGGCATCGAGCTTTATCTGCCCTTCGAGGGCACGCTCAACGCCGCCTCGGGTCAGCCTCCGGACCTGCCGCCGACCCTCGCGTTCGTGCCGGGCAAGTTCGGTCAAGGCGCAGACCTCACGAACAACAGCGGCGTCGCCATCTACTATGCGTCGACGTACCTCGGTCGGACGACGTACTCGCTCACGCGTGGCACCGTCGGCATGTGGGTGAAGCCCACGTGGCAGCCGCCGTGCGCACCCACGGCGCCGAGTGTCCTCTTCAAGCCCCGGTCGTCCCATGCAACGACGGCTCCCAGCGCGGGCCCCCTGATCGAGTGCAAGGGCGGGCTCACGGGGGTCTCGGTCTACTTGCCCGACGGCGGGCTCACGGAGGTCGGCTCGTCGGGGGTCGTAGCGAACTGGAACAGCGGAGGGTGGAACCACCTCGTCGGCACCTGGAGCTCGACGTCACCGACCCTCCAGTTCGCCGTCAACGGAGCTACTCCGATCTCGACCGCGATGCCGTGGGATCCGAACGAATCGCCGGTCAACTTCCTGCGCATCGGAAGCGAGGTCTCGGCTCCGCGAAGCGTCTTCGACGAGATCGTCCTCTGGAGTCGCGTCCTTCCGGCGCAGGAGATCGCCGAGCTCGCGGCCTCTCCGATCTCCGTCGGCGCCGCGTGCGGTCTCTGAGAGGTCGCTCAGCGGACGCGAACGACGGTCCCGAGCTCGCTCTTCGTCGGGAAGACGGCGCTCCAGCCGATTGGCAAGTGCGGTGACGTGAAGGCGTAGAGCCAGCGGGCGTCGAGCGGCGCGAGGTTCACGCAGCCGTGGCTGTGGATGTGTCCGAAGTCGTGATGCCAGAACGCGCCGTGCAGCGCGACGGCCTTGTCGAAGAACTGCACCCAGGGGACGTCCTCGAGCGCGTAGTGCTTCTCGACGTCTTCCTTCTCGAGGTTGTCCATCTTCGTCGTGAAGATCTTCACCCAGATCCGGTGTACTCCGACAGGGGTCGCGAAGTCCGACTTCGGCGGCCCCTTGCCCGTGGACACGAGCGACGCGAAGACCGGCTTCGTTCCTTCGTACGCGACGAGTGTCTGCTGGTTGAGGTCGACGTCGATCCAGCGCTGGGTGGCGGCTTCGCCGCCTGCTTCGGCGGGCGGTGGTGCGAGGCGGGCGCGAGACAGGTCGCGTGCACGCATCCATCCGGATTCGCCGCGTGCCCCCGGAGCTGAGGGCTCCCCGCGGGCTGGAGGCTCCTCGACGCGCACCATCAGCTTGTCGCCGGCACCCTTCTCCTCGCGGATGTGCAGCTTCTCGAAGCGCACGTGCGTGCCGGTGGCGACGCCTGCTTTCTCGGACGCGAACATGCTCGCCTTCTCGACGGTCACCCAGGCGACGTCGAGCTTCCCGTCGGCGACGAGCTCGCCGTGGAACAGAAACGAGCGCGCCGGTACGAGCTCGCGCATCGCGACCCAGCGGTTCTTCTTCGTCCGGCCCCACGCCTCGTTGTGGGCGCGCTTCTCCTCGACGATCGCCACCGCGAAGCCCTGCTCGAGCTCCTGATCGGGCGAGTCGTCGAGCGCGTTCTCGAGGTTCGAGTAGCCGTAGGCGCCGTTCGCACCCGCGAAGAAGTAGCGATACGGGAGACCGTCATCCGAAGGCGAGCTCGGTTCGAGCGGCGGAAGCCGGCTCACCCCGGGGCGTCGCGGACGGATCACATCGGCGCCGTCGATGAGCCACGGGCGCGAGCCGAGCTGCGGCGAAGAAGGGTCATCGCCGGAGTAGTCGGCCACGTCGGAGCAGATCCACGCGAAGGGGCCGACCTCGAGCCATCGCCCCTGACAGCCGCCGCCGCGCTTCGTTCCGAAGAGCTGCAGCCGCGCGCCGAGCTGCGCGCTGCCACGGCGCGTGTCGAGCTTGCCCGGCTCGGCGTAGAACGCGGCGTCCGACTTGCTCGGCGCGACCGAGCGCGCCCAGGCCGGGACCGGCACGTCACCGACGTCGACCCACGGCGGGAGCGAATCCTCCCCGAAAGGCGCGGGCTCGACCTGCGGAACTCCCGGCTCGAGCGGGCGCTGGAGCGGAGGCGGCTGCCGCGACTGCGCGGCGCCATGCGAGGTGAAGACCAGCGGCACCGCGAGCATCGCCAGTGCGATGCATGCAGACTGCACACGACGCGAGCTCATGTGCTTTCGAGGTGGGGCTGCGGCAGGCGCATCTTGAAAGTCGCGCCGCGGCTCGACGAATGCACGCTGATCGTGCCACCGTGCTCCTCGGCAATGCGCTTGGTGATCGCGAGACCGAGGCCGGTTCCGCCCTTCTTGCCGCTCGTCACGAACGACTGGAAGAGGCGGTGTTCGATGTCCTTCGGGATGCCAGGCCCGGTATCGGAGACGGTGACTACGAGCGTCTCGTCGCCGGGGTGAGCCTTGTCCTTCTCGCGGCTCACCTTGATCGTGAGCTTGCCGCCCTTGTCCGCCATGGCCTCGGCGGCGTTGCGCGCGAGGTTGTGGATGACGCGGAGAATCTTGCCCTCGTCGAAGCGCGCGACGCCTTTGTCGGCGAGCTCGATGACGAGCTCCACGCCCATACGCGCGAGCTGCATCGTGAGCTGCTCCTTCACGTCGCCGAAGAAGTTGGCGAGGTACACCTTACGGATGAAGACATTCTTCTCGCCGCGCGCGAACTCGAGGACGTCGCGCTGCATCGCGCCGATGTGCTCGAACTGCTTGAGGGCGAGCTCGGCGTACTCTTCGCGCACAGGGCGCTTGTCGGCATGCTGCATGAGCTGCACGTAGCCGCTGATGACGGTGAGCGGCGTCTTCAGGTCGTGAATGACGCCGGAGAGGAGGCGACCGATCGTCGTGAGGCGCTCCTCGCGCTCGCGCGACTCGCGCGACATCTGCAGCTGGATCGCGGTGGAAGCGTTGGCGGCGATGAGAAGGAGGAGCGCGCGATCGTCCTCGTCGAAGTCGCGCTCGCTCTTCATCCCGCCCTTGTTGTAGAGGGCGATCGCGCCCATCGCCTCGCCGTCCTCGCCCTCGAGCGGGACGCAGATGCAGGCGCGGCACGGCTCACCGAGGATCTCGTCGAGCGCGGGGTCGTTGCTCGCGTGATTCACAGCGTCGTTGGTGAAGACCGTGTCGCCCTCGGCCATCGCCGCGCCGGTGAAGCCCGCGGTGGCGCGGACCTTCGTGCGAACGAGCTCGGGGTTGCCATGGCGCATCAGGTAGAGGTGCGCGACCTCGGTGCCTCCGTCGCGGAGGGCGAAGGCGCCGGCCACGGCGTCGCTCGTGCGGAGCGCCTCGCTGAGGACGCCCGTGAAGAGCTCCTCGAGCGACGTCGCGCGGCCCATCGCGGACTCGAGGTCGAACAGGAGCTTGAGGTCGCGAACGCGATGTTCGAGCTGCTCCTTGATCTCGAGCAGCTCGGTGTTCTTCTGCGTCACCGAGAGGAAGAGCCGCGAGTTGTCGATCGAGATCGCCGCCTGCGTCGCGAGGGCGGCGAGGATGACGGCGTCGTGGTCGCTGAAGAGCCCCGACTTCTTGTTGAGGACCTGGATGACGCCGATCGTGCGCCCCATGTGGTTCTTCATCGGAACGGCAAGGATCGACCGCGTGCGGTACCCCGAGGTCATGTCCCATTCGGGGTTGAAGCGAGGGTCCTCGTAGGGATCGTTGACGAGAAGCGCCTTGCCCGTGTGGGCGACATGGCCCGCGATTCCCTGACCGACCTTGAGGCGTATCGACCGTACCTCGTCGCCCTGCACGATGCGGGAGACGAGCTCGTTCTTGCGGTCGTCGAGGAGGTAGAGCGTGGCGCGGTCGGCCTCGACGGCGTCGACGATCTTCGAAAGGATGAGGTCGAGGAGCTGGTCGAGATCGAGCGTGGTCCCGAGAGCGAGGCCGACCTCGCGGAGCGCGACGCCGATCCGGCGCTCGCGACCGAGCTCCTCCTCCATGAGAGCGAGCTTGTGCTCGGCCTGCACGACGCGCACGTCGACCTCGCGCGAGCTCTGTCGCCGGGGGGCGCGAGCGTCGGTCACGAAGTCCGCGGAGCTACCGGGAGCCGGCGGCGGGCGTGTGGATTTCAGGGCCACGCTCCGATTCTAAACCGGTTTCGAAGTCGCTCGCGCGGCGAACCCAGCCCGGAAAAGTGGTATGGGAGGGCGGCGGCTCTGGTCGAGTTGCTTTCGACCCCCCTACCCTCCAGCCCCGCTTCCTACGACCCCGCTCCATGCCCAGAACCCTCATTGTCACACCGACTTACAACGAGAAGGACAACCTGCCGCGTTTCGTCGACGCGGTGCGTTCAGCGATGCCCGACGCCGATCTGAGGATCGTCGACGACAACTCGCCGGACGGGACGGGCGACATGGCGGACGCCATAGCCGCCAAGGACAGCCAGGTCCGCGTGATGCACCGCGCCGGCAAGCTCGGCCTTGGGACGGCCTACATCCAGGCGTTCCAGAAGGGTCTCGGCGAGGGGTACGACCGCTTCTTCGAGATGGATGCCGACCTCTCGCACGACGTGAAGTACCTGCCGGACTTCGTGCGTGCGCTCGATGACGGCGCCGACGTCGTCATCGGCTCGCGCAACATCCCCGGCGGCGGCGTCCTCGGCTGGGGGCTCGGGCGTCACTTCATCTCGAAGGGCGGCTCGCTCTACTCGCGCACGATCCTCGGGCTCGGCGTGAAGGACCTGACGAGTGGCTACAAGGCCTTCACGCGACGCGCGCTCGAGGCGATCGACATCGATACGGTCCACTCGAACGGCTACTCGTTCCAGATCGAGATGACCTACCGCGCGATCCGCAAGGGCATGCGCATCACCGAGGTGCCGATCGTCTTCGTCGATCGCACTGCGGGCGCGTCGAAGATGAGCCGGAAGATCTTCCTCGAGGCCATCGGCGTGGTGTGGAAGCTCCGCGCGGAAGCCGTCGTGGGAAAGCTCTAGCTCGATCGCTACCGAGGCAACGTGACGAAGGCCGCGGCCGCCGCCGGCCTGAGCCGCAAGCACCTCCACTCCTCTGATCGAGAAGATCGAGCTCGCGACGAACGACGACGAGTCGTGCCGACCTAGGGGCTCGGCTCGGGGGGCTTGCCGCTCGGCCGTTGGTCGGCCGACGCCCCTTCCTCGGTCGGCGTCTCGGTCGGCGTCTCGGTCGGTGTCGGCTTGGCCTCCGTCGCGGCCCCTTCCTCCGGTTTCGGCGGCGGTTCGGCGCTCGAAGACGACGCATCCTCGCTCGGCCTCCGGGCTGACGGCGGATGTTCGAACGCGGACGGAGGTGTCTCGGCGCTCGATGCCGGCGTCGCGACCGGTACCGCTTCGATGGGTGCCGTTGCAGCCGGGGTTTCGGCGCTCGCGGTCGGTTCGCTCGGCGGGGTCGGCGCTTCTTCCGTCGCGCTCGCGGCCGCCGGAGCTTCTTCGACCACGGCCGCTGGTCCGATCATGACGACAAGTGAGGCTTCGATCCGCGCGGCGGGCGCGGGCGCGGGCTCCTCGAGCGGCGCGCGAGGCGCAAGCGGATGGAGCGGCTCGGTACGCTGCATCGACTCCGCTGTCTCCCCCGGCTCCTCCGGCTCGAGCGGCGGCAGGGCGGCAGGCGGCGTGGCAGACGCGCGCACGGCGACCGGCGGGAGCGGCTCGGTGCGCTCCATCGACTCCGCCGTCTCCACAGGCTCGATCGGCTCGACCATCGCCGGAGCGGTCGACGCGTCCTCGATGATGACCGAATCGAGCTCCCGCCTGATCGGCGGAGGAGCCGAGGCACGCGCGCTCGACGGCAGCGGAGAAGGCACGGGCGGCTGCGACGTTCGAGGCCTCGACGGCAGGGGCGGCGGAGCGCGCGGCGGCACGCCCGACGAGCTTTGCCCGCTGCCGACTAACGACGGAGCCGGAGACAAAACAGGCGCAGCGCTCGGGGCCGACGGACGGTAGACGGCAGGCGCAGCTGCGATGATCTCGAGGATGCGGATCGCCGTCGGCGGTGACCCGGTGCGCACGAACGTCTCCTTGCTCGCGTCGAGCAGGACGACGTCGGAGACCTGCTTGCCCTTGACGGTGCACGCGAAGCGCACGCTCGCACCCGGCGCAGCATCCGAGATGCGGACGACGAAGCCGTTGCTGAGCGCCTCGGTCGAAATTCCGGCAGCCTTCGCCGCGACGGTCCTCGCTCCTGCCTTCGCCGCGGGCTTCTTCTTCCTTCGAAGAAGCATCCACGCGACGACCGCGCTCGCCGCCGCGACGGGAGACGCGAGCAAGAGCCCCCATGAGAACGCATCACCCGGGTGGCCGACGGGCTCGAGCCGCAGCGGCTCCCCGTCCGCGAGCGGCCCAGAGCCGCCGTTGCCCGAGCTCCCGCCGAGCGCACCCGAGCTCGACCCCGCCCCGCCGAGCGGGCCCGAAGGAACGAAGTCGGGGCCGGGACCGGTCAGGCCGGGCGCCACGGTCTCCTCGTTCGTCACGACGACGCGGAAGCCGTTGTCCGCGTTGCGGCTCCCCGGGGTGTTCTTGTAGCGAGCGGCGCTGCGGCCTCGCTTCGGATCCCTGAACCACGATCCGCCGCGCAGCACGCGGCGCTCCGGCTCGGCGCTCGTGTTCGTCGTCACCTCGGGATCGATGAGCGCGCCCTCGCGATACGGCGCGTAGACGTCGCGGCACCACTCCATCACGTTGCCGGACGTGTCGAAGAGGCCGAGCGGGTTCGCCTTCTTCTGCCCGACGGGACGCGTCCCGTTGCCCGCATTCGGCTTGAACCATCCGTACGACGCAGGGTCGGACTCGGCGACCGCGCCGCCCGCCCACGACGTCGTCGTTCCACCACGCGCCGCGAATTCCCACTCCGACTCGGTCGGCAAGCGAACGCGCTTGCCACTCTTCCGCGAGGCCCAGCCGACGAACGCGTTCGCGTCGCCGTAGGAGACGAGGACGACGGGGTGCTCGTCGGTCTGCGTGAACCCCGGACTACGCCAGGTGAAGTCCTTCTTCTGGACGAGGACGGGACCCTTGCCTCCGTCGGGCACCATCGCGCCCACCCAGCCTGCGCCGCCGCTCTGTCCCTTCTCGGCGTCGCTCACGTAGCGCGTGTCGGCGACGAACTTCGCGAACTGACCACGTGTGACGGGGTACTTCCCCATCCAGAAGTCCTTCGTGATCGTGACGTGGTGCGCGGGCTCCTCTTCCTTGTCGTGTCCGCCCTCGGTCGCGAGCGCTCCCTGGGTGAACGAGCCGTGTGCGATTCTTCGCGTCTCGAGGGTCGCCCCGCCGA
>JAYSXP010000615.1:0-23669 GCA_043717125.1 Polyangiaceae bacterium
CGCCCTTGGCGGCATGCGCGCCGAGGCCACCCCCGAAGCGCAGAATCCGTATCAATCAGTGGCCCAGCTCGGTCGCGTTTTGGTCCAGATCGAGAACAACTACGTAGACCCCGTCGAGCGCGGAAAGATCGTCGAGGGCGCGATCAAGGGCATGGTCGAAAATCTCGACCCGCACTCCTCCTATCTCCCGCCGGACGAGTGGAAGCAGTTTCAGAGCGACACCGAGGGGAAGTTCGGCGGCGTCGGCCTCGAGGTCGACGGTCGCGGTGACAAGCTCGTCGTCATCGCGCCGATCGAGGGCTCGCCTGCGCAGCGTGCCGGCATCAAGAGCGGCGACCAGATCCTTGCGGTCGACGGCGAGGACGTGATCACGCAGCCGCTCGACAAGGTCGTGAAGAAGATGCGCGGCGCTGCGGGCACGAAGGTGAAGATCACCGTCCATCGCGAGAGTGGTCGCGGCACCGTCGTCGCTGGCGCTCCTGACTCGGGGATTGCGCCGTCGCCGTCGATCCCGGGAGACCTCCGCTCGCCTTCCCCATCGGGCGGTGAGCGCACCGGTCAGACGCTCACGTTCGAGGTCACACGCGAGGTCATCCACGTCTCGAGCATCACTTTCAAGCTGCTTGAAGGAAACATCGGCTACATCCGCATCAAGCAGTTTCAGGAGCGCGCCCACGCCGAGATGATGGCCGCGACCGCGAAGCTCCGCGCCGAGGCGAAGGGCGGCACGCTCACGGCGATCCTCCTCGACGTGCGCTCCAACCCCGGCGGCCTCGTCGACGAGGCCACCGAGATCGCCGACGAGTTCCTCTCGTCGGGCGGCATCTACTCGATGCGCCATCGCGGCGAGGTGATCGAAGACCTCAAGGCGCGCTCCGGCGGCGCCTTCGTCGACATCCCGTGCGTCGCGCTCGTCAACGAGTGGAGCGCGAGCGCGAGCGAGCTGCTCGTCGGCGCGCTTCAGGACAACAAGCGCGCGACCGTGGTCGGCGCGAACACGTTCGGGAAGGGAAGCGTGCAGTCGATCCTTCCGCTGCCGAGCGGCGCGGGCCTCAAGCTCACGACCGCGCGCTATTACACGCCGAGCGGGCACGCGATCCAGGCCGACGGCATCCATCCCGACGTCGTGATCGAGTCGGGAACAAAGGGGCCGCAAGAGGCGCCGAAGGTCACGCGCGAGCGCGATCTCCCGGGTCACCTCGCGGCGGAAGGTCCGGCGAGGGGCAACGGGGCGCAGCGCGATGCGGGTACGCTCGTCGTCGACGGTGGCACGCCCGACATGGTGAGTGGCATGCTCGCGCGCGACGTCCCCGTCGACCCGTCCGCCTCGAACGACGTGGTGCTGCGCGTGGGCTACCAGATGCTGAAGGCGCAAGTCGCGACGCGCCCGACGTTCACGAAATGAGCTGAACCGCCCTAGCCGACCTCCGGGAGGCTGTGCCGTGGGCGTTGCACACGGCCTACTCGTCGTCGCGCAGCACGATGGCGGCGTGTACGAGCGGCATGAGCAGCACGAACGTGACGGCGACGAGCGCGAAGCTCACCCACGTCCAGTCGGCCGGCGCGCCGATGCGCGCGAGCGACGCCACCATGATCGCGATCCCCAGGATCGCATGGCCGCGCGACGGCGAGCTCCACACGAGCGCGCTCGTCGTGACCGCGAGCGCTGCGCAGCCGACCGCGAGCAGGCTCTTCCAGCTCCAGGGCACCGGATTGCCCTTGAACCAACCGACGAGTGCAAAAGCAGTGAGAGCGCTGAAACCGAGCAGCGCCATCGACGCGATCAACGCGGCTCGCCTGGAAGCCCTGTCATCCACCGTGCTGGTCGCCAGTGTACATGAACCAGCTAGCCGCGGACGCGGATGGCATAGGTGAGCTTCAGGACGCTTTTCAGCACGTTCGGTACGCGCTTGAAGAGGTTGATCGAGGGCGGGCGCTTCTCGACCACGCGGACCGGAATCTCGCGTGTGCGGACGCCGCCGCGGTCGGCACGGATGACGAGCTCGCTCGCGAACACGTCCTTGTCGACGAGGCAGGAGCGGACCACGTCGAGCAGCGCCAGACGGCGGAAGGCCTTGAGCCCGTGCGTGTCGGTGCCGCGGAAGCCCAAGAGGAGCTTCAGCATCGTCGAGTAGGCGATGCTGGCGGCGTGACGGATCGCGGGGCGGTCGTCCTCGGCGCCGGCGACCAGCTTCGAGCCGATGACCAGATCGGCCTCGCCGGTCTCGAGGATCTCGACGGCGCGGCGGTGGAAGTCGGCGTCGCAGAGGTCGATCTCGTCGCAGAGGACGAGCGTGCCGCGCGCAAGAAGGATGCCCTGCTTCAGCGCCTTGCCATAGTTCGGCTCGCCGATGCTGATGATCTTCACCTGGCCGTCGGCCGCGTGGCCGTACCTGGCCGCGAGCTCCTTGCCGATCTCGACCGTCCGGTCCTTCGAGCCGTTTTCGGCGAGGATGATCTCGTAGCTCCACCCCATCGGCTCGAGCCGGTCGCGCAAGTCGACCACAGCAGCGTGGAGGATCGCCTCCTCGTTGTAGATCGGGATGACGATCGAGATCCGGGGAGCAGCGCTGTCGGAAGGGGATGACGGAGTCATGGGTGTGCGGACGGGAAACCTCGCACCTTCTAGTACGGTTCTCACTGGGTCGCCAAGTCGGCAGTGTCGTAGTAGGGTCGCGCCCGCGATGAAGTCCCACGTTTTGCCGCAGATCTGGCGCGCGCTCCCGGTCGTTGTTGCCTTCGTGCTCCTTGGCGGTTGCAACAAGGAGCCACCGAAGAAGCCCGTCGACGAGCCGAAGAAGACCACACCGGTCCCCTCGGACATGGTCTTCAACGACTTCGTCCCGAGCGGCGGTGGCGGCGGAATCGTCGGCGTGAAGACCGACGGCGGCATGCTCGAAGGCGGAATGGCCTCCGCGGAGCAACCCGCCGCGGCCGGCGCCACCGAGCCCGCGGCACCAGACGACGCGATGAAGCTCCACGTGACCGAGGCGGGCGCCGAGCCGCGCGCGGCCCGGAGGTACGCCTTCGTCGCAAACCACGGCGACAAACGCCAGATCACCGTGCGCCAGAGCGCCAGCCAGGCCGGCGGCCCTGCGCAGGAAAACACATTCCTGCTGACCGCCGACTTCACGCCAAAGAGGGTTCTGCCCGCCGCGACGAAGTTCGAGCTCAAGGTGTTGAAGATCGAGATGCCCGACGTGCCGGCCGCGCAGAGAGCGCAGGCTGCCGCTCAGTTCGCACCCCTCACCGGGCTCAGCGGGGCGTTCGACATCACCGCGCGCGGTGAGATCGGCGAGGTTGACTTCAAGGCCGACGAGCGGATGCAGGGGCCTGCGGCGGAGATGGTCGTCCAGAGCCTCCAGCAGTCGCTCGAGCTGCTCGTCCCGCCGTTTCCCGTCGAGCCGGTCGGGGTCGGGGCGAGGTGGGAGCGCAAGGTCGAGCGCAAGGAGCGCGGGATGGAGAACTCCGCGAAGCACTCCTTCACGCTGAAGGAGCTGACCGCCGAGGGCGGAGTCGTCACGGCCGACGTCGAGATCGCCGTTCCCAAGCATCCCTTTGTCCAGCGGGGTGTCCCGCCGGGCGCGACCGAGGAGGTCAAGGGCAAGGGCTCCTATACGTACGCGTTCAAGTTCGACCACATCTGCACGAAGGTCGAAGGCGACATGGCGATCACGCGAACCATCGAGATCGTCGACCCGAAGGGCGGCAAGCAGTCGGTCGCGACCGTCATCAAGCTAAAAAACCGTCTCGAGCAGCCCGGCGGCGCCGCGGCCGTTCCCGCGCCCAAGCCCTGAGCGTCCTGCGACGCACGTCGTCGCCACGCGTGGGGGCGCACCGTTGACATGCGCGCGTCGCTGTACGAACACTCTTGACCCCAAGGAGCGTGCGATGGCCGAAGGTTTGAACAAGGTGATGCTGCTCGGAAACCTCGGCGCCGATCCGGAGCTGAAGATGACCCAGGGCGGTCAGTCCGTGCTGAAGCTCCGTCTCGCGACGACCGAGACGTACCTCGACAAGAACCAGACGCGCCAGGAGCGGACCGAATGGCATTCGGTTACCCTCTGGGGCAAGCGCGGTGAGGCACTCGCGAAGTTCCTGACGAAGGGCGAGCGCATCTTCGTCGAGGGCTCGCTCCGTACGTCGAGCTACGAGAAGAACGGCGAGAAGCGCTACAGCACCGAGATCAATGCCAGCAACGTCATCCTCGCCGGTCGCGGCAAGGGTGCGGGCGCGGGCGACGACGTGGGTGGCGGCGGCGGCGGTTATGAGCGCCGCCCGCAGGGTGGCGGCGGTGGCGGTGGCAACCGCGAACAGGGCCGTCCGGCCCCAAGCGCCCCACCGGCGGCGGCCGCCGACGACTTCGGCGATTACAGCGGCGGCGGCGGCGGCGGCGGGGACGACGAAATCCCGTTCTGAGCGCGCGTCGCGTCCGTAGCTGCGCGGTCGTGCTTGCAGAAGCCGACCGCCTCCGCTAAGAACGCGGCCCTCTTCCTATTTCCGGAGGGGGCTGCAGAGGATCCCATGAAAGAAGGCATTCATCCCGAGTACCCGTCCGCGAACGTCAAGTGCGCCTGCGGCGTCTCGTTCGTGACCCGGTCGACGCGCGGCGACTTCCAGGTCGACGTGTGCTCGAGCTGCCACCCGTTCTACACGGGCACGCAGAAGCTCATGGACACCGCGGGGCGCGTCGATCGCTTCCGCAAGCGCTACGCCGCGAAACCGGGCAGCGCCGCCGGTGAGGTCGCGTCCAAGGCCGAGGCGGCCGAAGTCCCGGCTGAACCCGCGCACACCACCGAGTAGGATCGCCCTCGCGCGAACGGCTGCGCGTGCGTAAGGTTGAGGAGTATGTCTGAAAAGACCTCTTCCGCTGACGCTGCACGGCCGTCTCGTGCCCTCTCGCCTCCCGTCACTCCCGTCACGGGAGGCAAGCCGACCGGCCCGTACATTGGCGGTCAGGCCGTCCTCGAGGGCGTGATGATGCGGTCGCCGACCTCCTTCGCGGTCGTCGTTCGTCGGCGCGATGGCTCGCTCCACGTTCGCGAACGCGGAGTGACCGACACGCGTCGAGGCTTCGCAAAGCTCCCCCTCGCGCGCGGCGTAGCGTCGCTCGTGGAGAGCTTGAAGCTCGGCGGCGAGTCGCTCCGCTTCTCCGCAGAGCAGATGGAGCGCGACATGGCGGCCGAAGAGGCCCACGCGAGCGCAACCGCGAAGAGCGCGGAGGCGTCCGCGGCGAAGAAGAAGTCGAGCGTCGGTGCAGGCCTCGGTGGCAGCGCGATGCGCATGCTCCAGGCGCTGGGCTACGCGACGTTCCTCCTTCTCACAGCCGACGCGGACACCGACGGCGGCAGCGTCGAGGAGAAAAACGACGCGCCGAAGGAAGAGGAGAAGAAGGCGTCGAAGGGGCCGATGGTCCTCATGCTCGTCATGATGGTCGCTTTCATGATCGCGCTTCCCCAGGCGGCAGCAGCGGGCATGAACAAGGTCCTCGGCTTCAACCTGGACGTGCAGTCGCCCGGCTTCCAGGCGATGACGGGCGTGTTCAAACTGACGATCGTCGTCGGCTACCTGCTCGTCGTTCGTCGGGTGTTCCCCGACATCCGGCGCGTGTTCCAGTACCACGGTGCCGAGCACAAGACGATCAGCACCTACGAGGCGGGCGAGGCCCTCACCGTCGAGAACGCGCGGGCAAAGACGCGCCTCCACCCGCGCTGCGGAACGACGTTCCTCGTCATGGTCGCGCTCGTCTCGATCCTCGTCTTCACGGCGGTCGGCGGTTTTCTCCCGAAGATCAACACCGGCAAGGTGGTCCTCGACAACTTGCTCTTCTTCCTCGAGAAGCTCCCGTTCCTCCCGCTCATCGCAGCGTTCACCTTCGAGATCCAGCGCGTCTTCGCGAAGTACTGCACGACGGGGCCGCTGCGCATGCTCCTCTGGCCGGGCTTCCTCGTGCAGAAGATCACGACGATCGAGCCCGACGATCACCAGCTCGAAGTGGCGCTCGCGTCGCTGCGCGTGACCCTCTTCCGCGAGGAGGGGATCGAGAAGAGCACCGAGAGCCCAGCCGACGTGCGCTACGCGAGCTTCGACTCCCTGATGAAGTCAGGGCGTCTCCGCAAAGCCACCTGAGTCGCGCGCGTGGTAGGCTCCACGCCCGATGCTTCCCCTCGACAAGCTGGAGCAGCTCTCGAGGCGATACCTCGAGCTCGACGACCTTCTCTGTGATCCGAGGGTGCTCGCAGACCGCCATCAGCTCTCGAAGCTGAACAAGGAACGGATCGACATCGAGGCGATCGTGCAGGCGTTCGGCCGCTACCGCGAGCTCGCGAAAAAGATCCGGGAGGACGAAGAGGCGCTCGCGGACCCGGAGCTCCGCGAGCTCGTCGAGCTGGAGCTCCCCGAGCTGCAGGTCGAGCGCACCACTCTCGAGGGGCAGATCCAGCTCCTCCTTCTCCCGACCGACCCGAACGACAAGAAGAACATCGTCCTCGAGGTCCGCGGCGGCGAAGGCGGCGAGGAGGCCTCGCTGTTCGCAGCCGATCTCTTTCGCATGTACTCGCGGTTCGCCGAGACGAAGGGCTGGAACATCGAGGTCCTCTCCGTCAGCGAGAGCTCCTCGGGCGGGTACAAAGAGGTCATCGCGCTCGTCAGCGGCAAGGACGTCTATTCGCAGCTTCGCTTCGAGGGTGGCGTCCATCGCGTACAGCGCGTGCCCGCGACGGAGACCCAGGGCCGCATCCACACCTCGACAGCGACCGTCGCCGTGATGCCCGAGGCCGACGAGGTCGACGTGCAGATCGACGACAAGGACCTCGAGATCTCGATCGCCGCGAGCGGCGGGCCGGGAGGGCAGGGCGTCAACACGACGAACAGCGCCGTCCAGATCCAGCACCGCCCCTCGGGCCTCATCGTGAAGTGCCAGGACGAGCGCTCGCAGCTGAAGAACAAGGCGAAGGCGATGAAGGTTCTTCGCAGCCGCCTCCTCGATCTCGAGATCCAGAAGCATGACGCCGCGATCTCCGCCGAGCGCAAGGGCATGGTCGGCACCGGTGAGCGCAGCTCGAAGATCCGCACCTACAACTATCCGCAGAATCGCATCAGCGATCACCGCATCAAGCTCACGCTGAACAAGCTCGATCGCGTGATCGAGGGCGATCTCGAGGAGCTCATCACCGCGCTCCGCACCTATCGACAGGCCTCACTCCTCAATGACGTCACCGGCGGCACCACGGGGATGCCAGCGTTCGGCGGCGGAGACGACGAGTGAAGCGTTCTCGCCGTGCGCGATACGCCTCGCTCGTCCTCCGCCCGGCCGACGAAGCGCGCGTCGAGTCGCTCACGGTGGCGATGGCGCTCGCGCCGGGGGTCTACGCGCGGAACCGGATGTTCGACCTGTTCGCGAACGTCGGCGTGCAGCGCGCGAAGGCGAGGGCCGCGACGCTGCGTGGCATCGTCAAGCAGCTCGGTCGCGCGTCGTCGCTGACTCTCGAGGGGGAAGGGCTCGGCTTCGTTCTCCGCTACGAGATCCCCGCAATGAGCCTCACGCGAGCGGCGGAGCTCACGCGCGTCGAGCTGGCGACGCTGCGTGTCCTGGCATCACGCGCCGGGGCGCCATGCCTCGGCGCAGCTGATGAGGACCGTGCGCTCGTCAATGCAGCGCTTGCCAGTCTGCTCGCCGCCGGCGGTGACGCGGGCAACCTCGCGCGCGCGGCGCGGGACTCGAGCGCGCCGCCTCCCGGCGAGTGACGCTCCGCGAGCCAACCGGTCTAGAGCGCGCCTCGAATCGATAGCGAGGGTCCGTGAAACACGTCGAAGCTGCCGAAATCGGTGCGGAGCGCGCGTCCGTCGCGGGTCGCGTCTCTCGTGACGATCGTATAGACCGTGTTGCCGCGATACTCGGCGCGCAGGTCGAGCCGCACGCGGCTGCCGCGCGGAAGTAGCCGCCAGCGTAGGCCGAGCGCGCCGCCGCCGTTCAATCCGATCGCCGCCTCCTTGGCGTGGTCGCGGTTCGGCGCCGTGTCGGCGAGCGTCGGATCCTGGAGAAAGTAGAACTTCGTCGGCCCGACGCCGCCCGCGATCCCGAGATCGAGGAACGGTGACCAGCGCGGCCCCTCGCCGACGCCAAAGCGCCCCGATGCGGAGAGCATCCAGAACTCACTCGTGATCGGCTGCGGTGGAGTCTCGCGCGCGAACGTAAAATGCTCGTTGCCGTTCACGCCCGTGTCCTGCAGCTCGTAGACGATGCGCGGGAGCGTGTACCGGTAGTAGCGCGCGCCGACGACGAGCTCCTCCGTGTACGCGCGAATGTTGTCGTCGTGGATCAGCCAGAGAAGGTCGTAGCCGACGTCGATCTGGGTGAACTTGAGGCGGAGCGGCGCCGACGCGACGACGTTGTCGATGTTGGTGGCCTGCACCTGGTGGATGCGGCCGCCGGTGAAGTTCGCGACGCGCACCGAGGAGCGGATTCCGAGGAGGCCCAGGCCGGCGTCGATGACGTCGCTGGCGACGCCGTCGATGCCGAGCTGGTCGACGAGTGAGCTCTGCTCGATCTTGCCGCCGCTCCGGTAGACGCGGTCGGTCGCGTAGCCGAAGCCGAGGTTCGCGGCGCCCGGCATGCGGATCCAGTCGAGGACGATGTCGAGGCGCGCGCTCGCGAGGACGATCGGCTCGACGCGGTAGTCGAGCTTGTACTGGCGGCCGCGAAAGTCGTAGTCGTTGCCGTTGCGATCACCTGTGCCGATCGAGCTGAAGATGAGCATCTCTCCGCCGGCCTTGAGATCGATGCGGAACGAGTCGAGTGTGATCCCGACGATCTGGTCGACGACGCTCTCGCCGAGCTCCATGCCGGGGCTCTTCTTCACGTCGGTCTTGAGGGCCTTGGCGAGGTTGCTCGTCATGCGATCGAGCAGCTCGGCCTGGCGCGTGAACGACTGCTTGATGCCGGCGACGTACGACGGCATCAGCCAGATCTGCTTGGCGAGCTTCAGGTGCGTCTTGTACGTGAGGTCGCGCGGCGCGGTCGGGATCCCCCGGACGGCCTGGATCACGACGATCGGGATCAGCGCGAGCGCCTCGAGCTCGATGCGGAAGGCCACCGACAGGGCGTAAAAGGCGTCTCGTGCGATCTGCTGCTTGTCGCCGGAGAGGAGCGTGGCGTCGCTCTGGAGGTTCTCCGAGTCGTGGTTGACGGCGTCGGTCGCGAAGAGGATTTCACCCTTCGCGCGAGCGACCTTGTCGCGGGCGACGGCAAGCTCCTGCTCGCGCGGCTTTCGCTGGGCGTCCGAGAGCGAGAGCAGCTCGGACGACAGGCGCTCCTCGTCCTCGGACGCTGCGGCGAGCTTCTCCGTCGCGTCGCGGTAGGCGATCCAGTGCTTCTTGATGTCGGCGGTGCGCGGGTTCAGCGCGCCGACGGCGTCGAGGAGCGAGGCGTACTTGCCCTTCTCGGGCGGCGGGCCGTACTCGCTGAGCGTCCGCTCGAGGTGGACGCGGTAGCACTTGAGGACGGGCACCTCGGCGTGCTCGAGGGCCTTGTACGGGTACTTGTCACGGAGGTCGGCCTTGATGTCGCGGAACTGCGGGTCGGTCAGGCCGAGGCGCCTCGGCCACATGTCCCCCGGCGTGTAGGACGTCTGCAGGAGGATGCGGTCGACGAGTTGCAGCGTGACCGCGAGGTCCTCGACGCGATCGATCGACACCTTGATGTTCGGGTCCTCGTTCGCGAACGCCCGATAGGCGCGCACGTTCTGCGTCGCAGATCCGCAGCCAGAGGCGCACGCAAGGATGCCGACGAGAGCAAGCCCGGTGGCCGCGCGACACGCACGAGAGAGAACCAGACGACCCTTCAAAGATCCCTCGAAACCAGGGTATCCCGGTGCGGCCCGAGGACGCACGGCGTTCGACGGACCGGGCCGCGATTCCGTTCAATCTCGCCGGGTCAGCCGGGCGGCCAGGTCAGGTTCCGGCCGCCGAGGACGTGGACGTGGACGTGGTGGACCGTCTGCCCGGCCGCGTCGCCGTCATTGATGACGAGGCGATAGCCGGTCGGCTCGAGGCCCTCCTTGTGGGCGACGGCCCGCGCGGCCAGCATGACGCGGCCCATCAGGGTTACGTCCTCCTCGGTCAGATCGTGAATCGCCGCGATGTGCTTGCGCGGCACCACGAGCACGTGTGTCGGCGCCACTGGGCGAATGTCTCGGAAGGCAACGGCGTGCTCGTCCTCGTAGACGATTTCAGCGGGGATCTTCTTCTCGAGCACATTGCAGAACAGGCAACCCATTTGCGTGAGGGTAGAGCTATCGCGCGAACCGCGCGAGCGCGGAGACGAACCGCGCGAGCGCGGGCGAGGATGCCTGGCCACAGTGCGCGCGGCATGCGGGAGGACAAACTCCGTCGAAACGATGTGCGCTCGCGCTCGCCACAGCTCTCGTTCGCCGACGTCGTCGCGCACGTTGAGGGGGCCGCGCCGGAGTCGCGGGTGATGGTTGAGCCCGAGCCAGGCCGTGCTACGACGGCCGCACCGATGGAGGAAGAGGGCGATCAGGACGAGCTCATCCCCACGTCGTCGCTCACGCGCGGCGCGACTCTTACGCGGCGTCCGCGCATCGCCTCCGTCGACCTGAGCGCCGCGCTCTCGCGCCTCGCGGTCCCCGGCGAGCTGCACGAGCGTCGAGACGGACACCTCCGCTGCACGGCGTGCGCACATCGCTGCGTGCTCACGGACGGTCGCGTGGGCGCGTGTGGCGTTCGAGAGGGCAGGGACGGCGGCGTGGTCGTCCCGTTCGGCTACATCGCGCGCCGCTACGTCCGCGCCGTCGAAACGAACACGATTTACCACGTCGAGCCAGGCTCGAAGTCGCTGACGTTCGGGATGTACGGGTGCGACCTCCGCTGCCCGTACTGCCACAACTGGCGCCTCTCGCAGGCGCTACGCGAAGACGTCGCCGGCGAGGCGCCCATCCCGATGACCGCGGACGCTCTCGTCGACGAGGCCGTCGCTGCAGGCTGCCGCGTGATGTGTGCAGCCTACAACGAGCCGATGATCGCTGCGGAGTGGGTGCGCACCGTGTTCGAGCAGGCCAAGGCGCGCGGCCTCCGCACCATGGTCGTCTCCGACGGCCACACGACGCCCGAGGCGCTCGCGTATCTGCGTCCTTCGACGGACGTGTTCCGCGTCGATCTCAAGGGCTTCGCTCCCGAGCACTACAAGGCGCTCGGCGGTCGGATCGAGCCGGTGCTGGAGGCGATCGCCGAAGCGCGGCGTCTCGGTTACTGGGTCGAGGTCGTCACGCTCGTCGTCCCGGGGTTCAACGACGACGCCGCGGGTCTCCGCGGGCTCGCGAAGAAGCTGGTCGCCATCGACCCAGCGCTGCCCTGGCACCTCAACGCGTTCCAGCCTCGCTACAAGATGACCGACCGACCTGCGATGCACCCGGAGTTGCTCCTCTCGGTCGCCGGGTCGGCCTTCGCGCGTGGGCTCTCGTTCGTCTACGTGGGGAACGTGACCGGCACGTTCCAGGAGCTCGAGCACACGCGTTGCCCGCGCTGCCACGCGACCGTGGTGGAGCGGAAGAATTTCACGACGACCGAGAATCGTCTCGACGGCGATGCGTGCCGCGGTTGCGGCGAGCGCATTCCGGGGCTGTTCGCCTAGGACGGCGACGAAGCTCTCCGCGACCGGCGCGCTTGCGCGTTGCGGGGGTGTCAGAGGTGCAGATGGGATTTGAACCCACATATGCCGGTTTTGCAAACCGGTGCCTAACCACTTGGCTACTGCACCCAACGCTTGTCGCGCCCCTCGTGACCGGGGGAGAGCATCGATACTTGGCTCCGCGAGCCAGGTCAACCGGGCTTCGCGCGCCGGCCCCTTCGGAGGCCCGTTTCCCCGTGCAAACGAGGCGGCTCGAGTCCGGCCGAGCGGCGTTTCGGCCGGTCGTTAGGCTAGTTTTCTCGAACGCTGTACCCTGCTGAGGTGGCATCACTGCCGGAGGACGACGGCCCGACGATGGTCGGAGTGGCCGCGGAACGCGTCGTCGTCCGGATGCCGACCGTTCACGACGGTGACGTCCCGCCGGACGACACGACGTCCGCACAGGTCGTTCCGCCCGCAGCGCCGCCGCCTCCCGCGGGTGACCTGAGACCGGCGGATCTCGCCATCGACGACGAGCAAGAGCCCGACGAGCGCACGGTCCAGCGAGCCGTCCCGACGGCGGTTGCCGCCGCGGCCGTTGCCGCAGGGCTCTCGAGGGCTCGCGGGCATGGAGCCGTCGCGCCCACCATGGCGTCGAACCAGCCCGTGCCCGGACTCCCCGCGGCCGCGGGCCCAAGGGAGGCCGCCAAGACGGACGCGTCGGATCTCAGCGACGACGATCCGATCGAGGACAGCATCACCGCCACCGCACCTCGACTCAACGCGTCGAACCTCATGGAGGCCGCGCAGTCAGGGCACGGCGTTCCGATCTCGATCCCGGGTCGCGTGGAGATCCGCACGCTCCACGACGATGACGACGACGATGCGGGAGACAAGACCGAGGTTCGCACGCGTCCCGGCCATGGCGGCGTCGAGGTGCCGGTCACGCTTCGCGCAGCTGCCGCGCTCCCGGCTCCGCGTCCCGCCGCCGGGCGACCGCCAGAGCCCGCGCCCGAGCCCGGGCCCGACGATGGCCCCGACGACGATGGCGTCACGACGCAGGCGGCGGCACCGCGCCTCGGCTCCGTACCGGACATCGGTGCGCCGATGCGCGCGCCGTCGCCTTCCACGACGTCCGCCGACGAACCCGCGACGCGACCGGGATTTGCCGAAGAGGGAGACGAGCTGCTCACGCGTCCGGGGCTGGGCGGCGAGTCCGAACCGCCGACGCGTCCAGGCCTCGAAGGCGCGAGCGAGCCGGCGACGCAGCCCGGCCTCGCCGAAGGTCCCACGCGCAAGGTCGACACCGCCGGCTACGCGAACGATCAGGACGACGAGGAGAGCGTCACGGCGCGCGGTGCGTCCGCCGAGCCCTACGGCGAGGACAGCGTCACCGCGCAAGCGCCGACCGTTCTGCCCGAGATCCTCCACGCCGCGATCAAGGCCGCGGAGGCTGCCGATGCGCTCGACGATAGGAGCGCCGCCACGACGCAGAAGGTGACGAAGCACACGCGTCCAGTCGCTTCGCCCGCCGACGACGACGAAAGTGAGAGCATCACGACGCAAGCCCCCGGGCTCGTCACGAACATGCTGCGCGTCCTCGCGTCCGGGTCTTCGCCCGAGCTCACGAAGGGAACCGCCGCCGCGCCGGTCGACGACGACGACGACGGCGACCCCCAGAACCGAACCGCCGTGATGGCGAGCGCACCGCTGAAGCGGGTGATCGCGGAGGTCGAGTCGAACGCACGGCTCCCCGCGATCCGCCCGACCGGCGGCGCGCTCTCGCACGGCCCCATGGGCGCTGCTGCGCCGAGGCTCGAGCCGTCTTCGAAGAGCGGCCTCCGCGTCGCGCGTGCGGGCTCGGGTAGCGACGAGCGCGCGAGCCTTGGTCGGCTTCTCTCCGCCGACGCGCGCCACTCCGGCGCGATGGCTGCATCTGCCGCGGTCGGCGAAGGCGGCGCGCCAAGCGCGGGTCACGGGACGGGTGATATGAGCATGCAGCACATGCAGCCCAGCTTGCACGACGTCGATCTCACCAAGGGGCCGAGGTACGAGCTGCTCGTCGCGATCGTGGCCGTGATCTCCCTCGCCGTCCCGGTCATTCTGTTCGTGGTCCTCCGCCACGGCTCGGACTCCGATCCGGCCGAGGCCGTCGCTCCCGCTGAGCCCGCGAGCGACATCGCGCAGACGGGCGCGGTGCGCGGCAAGGCGCTGCGTGGCAAGAACGGGCTCACGATCGTCCCGTCGGCCACCGCGTCCGCGCCCGCAACGCCGTCGGCGTCACCGTCCGCGTCACCGTCCGCATCGCCGAGCAGCAAGCCCGGTTCGAAGAGCCTGCCGTTCGGGAAGCGCTGATCAGACCTTCGGCTTCAGGACGGTCACGCCGTTCATGTAAGGCACGAGCGCCTTCGGCAGCGTGATCGACCCGTCGGCGTTCTGGTGGTTCTCGAGCAGCGGGATCAGGATGCGCGGGCTCGCGATCGCGGTGTTGTTCAGCGTGTACGCATACGCAGTCGTGCCGTCTGCGGTGCGCACGCGGATGTTCGACCGGCGCGCCTGGAAGTCGCCGAGTGTCGAGCACGAGTGCGTCTCGTTGTAGGCGCCCTTGCCGTCGTTCCGGCCCGGCATCCACGACTCGACCTCGTGCTTGCGCGTCTGGCCGAGGCCGATTTCGCCGGTGCACGCCAGCGCGACACGGTAAGGGATCTCGAGCTTCGCGAGGATCGCCTCGGCGTTGGCGAGCAATTGATAGTGCTCTTTTTCAGCCACTTCCTCGTCGGGCATGCAGAAGACGACCTGCTCGACCTTGGTGAACTGGTGGACCCGGTAGAGGCCCTTCGTGTCCTTGCCGTACGCGCCCGCCTCGCGACGAAAGCAGTTCGAGATGCCCGCGTAGCGGAGCGGCAGCGCGGAGGCCTCGAACGTCTCGTCGGCGTGGAGCGACACGAGCGGTACCTCGGCGGTGCCGACGAGGAACAGCTCGTCCGCCGTGATCGCGTAGGCCTCCTCGCGACCGAGCGGGAAGAAGCCCGTGCCCGTCATGGCGCGCTCCTTCACCATCACCGGCGGGATCACCATCGTGAGGCCGCGCTCGACCAGCGTGTCGACGGCGAGGCGCGTGACCGCGAGCTCGAGGAGCGCGCCCGTGCCCATGAGCGCGTACGAGCGGCCGCCTGCGAACTTGCGCGGGCCGTCCCAGTTGACCATCCCGTGGAGCGTCATCAGCTCGACGTGATCCTTCGCCTTGAAGTCGAACGAGCGCACGGCGCCGACCTTGCGGATCTCGACGTTGTCCTCCTCACCGACGCCGATTGGCACCTCGGGACGCGGGAGGCTCGGCACCTTGAGCATGAGCTCGTCGAAGCGCTTCTGCACCTCGGTCATCGCCGGCTCGCTCTGCTCGAGCGCAACCTTCACGGCCTTGCCCTCTTCGATGAGCGCGGGACGCTCTTCCTTGCTCGCCTTCGAGATGAGCTGCGCGATCTCGTTCTTGCGCGCGCGCTTCTGCTCGAGCTCGCCGAGGAGCGCGCGGCGCTCCTTGTCGGTCGTGAGCAGGCGGTCGAGGTCGAGGTCGACGCGCTTGTTCTTGATGGCGGCGCGGACGGCGTCGGCGTTCTGTCGAATGAAGGCGATGTCGAGCATCAGGGCTGCGACCTTAAACGAAAACGGCGCGAGATGCGCGGGACCTTCGCCACGCGCACATCGCACCGCTCTTGCGTTCGATCGCCTACTTGGAGAAGAGCTGTGCGGCGATGACGCCGGCGCCGGCCTTCGCCGTCACGATGAACTTCGCCTGCGCGGGGAACGGGCTGATCGGGCGGAGGCAGTTGGCCTTGCCGCCGATGGATGCCTGCGCGCCGCCCTGCGAGCTCTTGCCGATGCTGGGCGCGAGGCCGGGGAGCGGCGTCACGTACTGCATCTCGAGGCCTACCGCCGAGGGGCCCGCGCCCTGCGCGACGAGCGTGTAGCACTTGCCGGGCTGGAAGGTGAACGAGCCCTCGAGCGTCTGACCGGCCTGGAAGTTACCGGCCACGATCGGGCCGTCCTTCGCCATGCCGGGCGCTTCGCTGTTCGCGAAGAGGCCGAGCGGAGCGACCGCGAGCGCGGCGAGGTTCGGATCGAGCGCCTGCGCGCTACCGCCCGACGCACCGCCACCCCCCGACGGAGCGGGTGCGGGGAAACCCGGGATGCCGGGGAAAGGAGAGGCGCCAGGCTGTGCGCCAGGCTGTGCGCCGGGCTGTGCGCCAGGCTGCGCGCCAGGCTGCGCGCCGGGCTGCTGCGGATACGCGCCGGGCTGCTGCGGATACGCGCCGGGCTGACCCTGCTGCGGATACGCTCCGGGCTGACCCTGCTGCGGGTACGCACCGGGCTGCCCGTTGTAGCCCTGGGGCTGCTGAGCAGGCGGAGGATCTTTGCTACCGCAAGCGGTGGCGCCGAGGCTGGTCACGAGGACGACGGCAAGCGAGAGAGAAAGGCCCGTTCGAGTCACAGCTGAGCTCCTTGGTTACAGTCTTGCGGAAGCGGGCGCGAGCATAGCTCGGAACCCGACACGGGCGTGAAGGGGAATGTGGTCGCATCGACCCGCCCTTTTCACGCCCGATCGACCGCTCGACAAGGCATGCAAGGTTGGACGTTGCCACCTCGAAAACGTTCGCCCGCGGTTTCCGATCTCAACGGAGCGCGGCGGGCGTTTCTTACATGTTCTTGGCGTGAACGAGCGCGACCGCATCGAGGTCGAAGCCGACGGTCGTCGATTTTTTTGCCGGGTCGCTGGGACAAGCAATCGTCCCGAGGTCGCGGATCCTGACGAAGCGCGCGGTCGTGAGGCCGACCTCAGCCAGGTCGAAGGGGTCGCCGCCGGCCACGCTCGGGTCGACCGGCGAGATCGCGTTGCCGGGCGCCGAGTAGACCGGGCGCCAACCGGCGCACGAGCCGTACGGCGGACCGCTTCCGGGCGTGCACGAGAAGGTCTTCCAGGTGATGCCGTCCTCGCTGACGCTCACGTCGGCGAGCTCGGCGAAGACAGGGCCCGCTGAACTGCCGCCGGCGAACGCGTTCTCGAACACGATGAAATCGGCGCCGGGGCCGTCGACGATCGCGTTCGGCTCGAAGCTCAGGACGATCTCGCCTTTGTATCCGAGAGACACGACGTCGAGGCTTCCCGCGAGCGCGCCGCCACCGACCGGCGGGCCTTCCACGACCGCGGGCATCGAGGTGAGTCCGAAGCCCGCGCAGTCGCCGTAGGTGACGCTCACCACCTTGGTCACGAAGCGATCGGCGCGCAGGACGCTTCCGTCCGGCCCCGCGAAACCTCCGTCGACCGTGAGGTGGCTCGCGTCGGGATCGGGCGCATCGAAGAAGCCTCCGTCGCCGAGGGAGATGGGCGGCGCAGCATCCGATGACGAGGACGTGGGGTCGGAGGAGCACGCGAGAGCTGACGCCCCGCAACCCAGCGCGACGGCACAGACGATGAACGAGGATCTCACGCTTCGGCCTCCTACGGCGCTGCTTGCCCTAGCCGCGATGCGTGGGACCGGCAAGCGTCGCGACGTGGGACGCTCAAGGACAGTTGTTCGTGCCGCCTTCGACGAGGCAGGTGCCGGCGTCGCAGCACATCCCGGTCTTGCAGGAGCCCGACTTGCACGCGAGCCTGCAGTTCTGCGCGTAGCAGGTTGCCTTGGGACCGCACGCGTTTTCGCCGCAGACGATCGATGCGTCCCCGGCGGTCGCCGTGACTCCGCCGGAGCACCCGTCCTTGTCGCAGACGACGTCGCACGACGCGCTCGTGCAGGTCACGGGGCCCTTGCAGTTCATCCCCCCGGAACCGGTGCACGCGATGGTGCACGAGTCCGTCGCCTTGCAATCGATCGCGTTCGTTTGGCACGAGTCCACGCCCGTGCAGGCGACGTTGCAGTTCGTGCCGCCGCAGGCGACGCCGTTGCAGGTGTGCTTGCCGCTGCAGACGACGTCGCACGACGTGGCCTGCGTGCAGTCGACCTTCTGGGCGCAGGTGTCGTCGAACGCGCAGACGACGCGGCAGCCGACGCCCGGCGGACAGGCGATGGTGCTCGTGCAGTTCGTCCCGACGTCGTTGCACTCGATGATGCAGTCGTTGCCGCCGTCCTCGCAACGGCCACCGTTCGACACGCAGGCGCTGTCCGCGCACGCGAGCGGGGCGTCGGCGTCGGCGTCGGCGTCGGAACCCATGCCTCCATCGGTCACCATCGAGCCGTCCTTCCCCGGTGGCAGTGACGGCCTCGTGTCAGTGCTCGAATCGGTACCGAGGTCGAACGAGCCGACGACGTCGATGCCGCATCCTGCGACGATGCCCGCGGCGACCGACGCGACGCCGACGGCGACGCACAGGACACGAGCGCGCGACCTTGAAGCGAACCGACCCACGTCACAACCGTACCCCAGAAGGGACAGCGTGGGGATCGACGATGCGCGCGTCTTCAGGAAGGGCCGAGCGGCCCGCCCGGCTTCTTGTTCGGGATCTCGGCACGAACGCGGTCGGCGCGCATCGAACGCTCGAGCACCTCGAAACGCTTGTTGGTCTCGGCGCGCATCGCGCCCACCTCGCGCAGCAAGGTTTCGATGCCGACCTCGTTCTTCAGGTTCACGCGGAAGTCCGTCTCGGCAGTCGCGCGATCCTTCATCGTCTGGCGGTTTTGGCTCATGACGATGAGCGGACCTTGGAGCGCGACCAGGATGGCGAGAGCGAGGTTGTAGAACTGGTAGGGATACTCGTCGAACGGCTTTGGCACGAGCCGGTTCAGACCGGCCCAGAGGACCGTGATCATGAGCAGGAAGAGGATGAACGCCCAACTGCCGTTCAGCTCCGCGACCTTGTCGGCGAGCTTCTGGCCCCACGTGAGATTCTCGTCGAACTCCTTGACGACGTCGCGGGCTGCGCGCTGAGAGAGGAGCGCGTTCGTCTCGCGGAGGCGCTCGGCCATCTCCGCGAGGATGGTCATCGCCGCGTTCTTCGACTTGGAGAGGTGATCGCTGAAGTCGGCGCGCGTCAGCTCGAGCAACGTCGTGTCGACCGTCGCCTGAACGCTCGCGGAGCGCGGCTTGTCGTCGAAGAGCGAGAGCTCGCCGAAGTACTCACCGGTACGCGCGTCCTTCAGGACGACGGGCTGCTCGTCGGGCGTCGCGCCGGGCAGGAAGATCTGCACGGCCCCGGAGAGCACGATGTACATGCTCGAGCCCGCGTCATTCTTGTCGAAGACCTTATCGAGGGCTTTGAACTGCCGCTCCGTCATGCGTTCGGCGAGGGCCTCGAGGTCCTCGGCGGCGAGCGTGTCGAAGAGCGGAATTTGGGCGAGGAGCTCGGAGTGCAGCATCGGGCGGGATCACGCGGAAGCGGACCTCAATGGTCGCGCGCTCGCTACCCACCGCGCAAGGGCTAGCGAACGACCGGGGACGTTCCCGTACCCGCCGAGCTCCCGCACGACGCGCAGTTGCCGTAGTCGATCGTCGCGTCGACGCATCCGGCCACGCCTCCGCAGCCACCGCACGCCGCGCCGCTGCAGGCCTGGCTGTCGGGCTCGGGGCAGTTCGGCGGGCCTGGGCACACCTCGGCGCCACCGCCGTTCGTGCCGTCGCTCCCGCTGCTTCCGCTCGTGCCGCTGCTTCCGCTTCCGGGATCACCGCCACCCTGGCCGCCGGGGCAGTCGTTGCCCTCGCAGCTCGGGACGCCCGGGCAGGAGCTGCCCGCGCCGCTGGTGTCGCTGCCGCCCGCGCCCGCGCTCCCGGAGGTGCCGGACGAACCGGAGCTCCCCGACGAGCTGCCCGCGGTTCCCGAGGTGCCCGACGAACCCGATGCACCCGAGGAGGAGCCCGGCGCACCCGAGCTGCCCGCGCCGCCATCCATCGAGCCGGAGGAGCCGCTCGACGCCCCGCCGCCGTCGAGCTTGTCGCCAGAGCCGCCGTAGCCGCCCCAGTCACCGCTACCGCCGCCCCAGCTGCTGCTACCACCGCCGCCCCAGCTGCTGCTGCCGCCGCTGCTGCCGCCGCTGCTGGTGCCGTAGGTGCGGGTCGCGAGGCTCGTCGCGCTCGCGCACGACTTCGCGTGCGTGATCCACTTCGCGAAATTGTCGGTGCGCGCGATGTGGAGGAGGCCGGACTCGTTGCCCACGCCGGAGACGACGCCGTGAATCTTCCCCGTCTTCGGGTCGATGATCGCGCCGCCCGTGTCGAGGAACGCGCCCTTGTCGATCTTCGCGGCGTAGTTCAGCCGGAATCCCTTCTTGGTCATGCTGGAGACCGCGATCTCCGAGCTCGCGGGCTCGCCAGCGGACGTCGACGCGCGACTGAAGCGGAGCGCCTTCGCGCCGTCCGCGAGCTTGGAGGTCGCGATCGCCGGATACGAGTCCAGTGCGATCGGCGTATCGAGGATGAGGAGCGCAACGTCCGCGTGATCGGGGTGCGACAGATCCGACCCAAACGCCTTCCACGGCGTCACGGCGCGGTTGGCCTCGGACGTCGCGTCCGCGCCCCTCGCGGTGATCGACCACTTGGCGGCGCCCGCGGCGCAGTGGCCCGCGGTGAGGACGACATCCTTCGCGACCAGTGTGCCCGAGCAAGTGCCGAGCGACGCGCCCGCCTTGTCGAACATCGAGACGCTGACGGCCGACGCTTGCGTCGCTCTCTTTGCCTCCGACTCCGCGGCGACATCAGGGCTGCTACACGCCGTAGCGGCGCTCACTGCACCCGCGCTGGCGATCGTGACGAATAGAAGGCGCGCTCTCATGCTGGTCGTTCTCCGGGGGCCCGGCTCCCACTTCCGGACGTTGCACGAGGCCTGCCATCGCTCGCGACGCGCTCGCGATCGATCCGATGTCGAACACGAAGACACACGAATGCACGATGCACGGACCTCTCGACGCGCGATTGCGGTCACGTCGTCCGGCGCTCGACCGGGGGCGCGACAGCGAGGGATTGAGCCCACGCACCCTGGATCTTCCCACCCGCGATACGATCGATCATGGGTCAGCGCGGAGCCCGAATTTTCCACGAAGCCACATTTTTTACGGGCAATCGCTGATCAGTCACACGATGTGTGCAAGTGCCTACGGCGGAACATCCGACCGCGAAGACTCGGCATCATCGTTGCTCGTCCTCCCGAGCGATGAAGGCTTCTTCTCTCCTCCTCGGCTTCGCGGTCGCTGGTTCTCTCGCAGCTGCCGCCTGCTCCTCCTCCGAGGACGGACTCGCTCGCAACAGCGGTGGCGGCGGAAGCACCGACCAGGCGACCGTCGACACGCGCCCGAGCGCGCCCGCCGGTTCGAACGATCCGAGCGACACCCGCGTCGAGATCATGCCCGATCCGTTCGAGGGCCTCCCGCGCGGCAAAGCGCAGCTCGATACCGTGTGTGCCCGAGGCCAGAACGACAGGGTCGTGCAGGCCCTCTGCAACAACCCCAGCATCAGCTCGGTGGACGATCTCCAGAACGCCCTCGGTCTCGGCTTCGTCGACCGCTCCGACCAGGCGCAGAACGGCGCCCGCGGTAACCCCGCCTTCGCCCTCCTCGGTCACTCGAGCTCGCTCGTCATGCGCGAGGTCTCCGCGATCAACCCGCGCGCCTTCGTCTTCTCACCGCCGCCCGGCCAGCCCGTCCACATTCCGGGCTTCGTCGTGATGGGCTTCGCGCGTGGCGAGCCGGTCGTCGAGATCGCCGCCGAGGATCCGAACAACCGGGCGCTCCACTTCTACCTCCTCAAGTTCGACATCGCCTGCGAGGCGACGCATACGTGCGTGCCGGGCGACCAGCTCACGCCGGCGATCGAGAGGAACTGGAAGAGCTGGACGCTCTACCAGGACGAGGATCTCAAGAACACGATCGTCGACTGCCGCCACTGCCACCAGCCCGGCGGTCCGACCACGAAGCCGATGCTCCGCATGCAGGAGCTGAAGGACCCGTGGACCCATTGGTTCCGCAACGACCGCCCCGGCGGCATCGCGCTCATCCAGGACTACGTGAAGGCGCACGGCGACAAGGAGGACTATTTCGGCATCCCGGCCGCGATCCTCCAGAGCGCCGATGGCCGCGCGATGGAGGACTTCGTCACCGGACAGGGCTTCGGCAGCCAGCCGAACTCGTTCGACTCGAAGCGCATCGAGTCCGAGGTCTCGCAGTCCGAGGCGGCGCAGCCGGTGATGAACTTCCCGATCGGCAAGAGCGCGACGTGGCAGAGCCTCTACTCGGCCTCCGCAGCGGGTCAGTTCATCCCCGTGCCGTACCACGACGTGAAGGTCACCGATCCGGACAAGCTCGACTTCGCGTCCGGCCAGTACCGCAGCTTCGCCGACGGCAAGCTCCAGGCCGCGAACCTGCCTGACATCCGCCGGATCTTCCTCGATGCCGCCCTCGAGGACCTCTCGATGCGCCCGAAGGCCGGCATGACGGGCAAGGAGATCCTCGTCCAGGCCTGCGCGCAGTGCCACAATTCACGCCTCGACCCGTCGATCTCGCGCGCCAAGTTCGACGTTGCAGATCTCGACACCATGTCAGCCGCGGACAAGTCGAGAGCGATCTCTCGCATGGCCCTGCCTTCCAGCGACAAACTCCACATGCCGCCCGCGCTCTTCCGCACCTTGCCGGACGCCGCGCTGAAACTCGCCATCGACGCGCTCAAGTAAGCCGTTCTCCGCGGCGCCACGTCGTGCCATGCTCGGCGCGCCCTCATGAGCGTTCCGCCTGCGCTACTTTCGACCGGCTTCGACGACCCCGCCTTCCGGAAGGTTCGTACGCGCAACTGGTTGGTGCTCGGCTTTCTGTACGCGGCTTTCTACATGAGCCGCTACAACTTCGCGGCCGTGATGGTGAACCTCGCCGGCACGTTCGGCTGGACGAACACCGACCTCGGCATCTTCGAGACGGCGATGCCGCTCATCTACGGGCTCTCCGTCGTCTTCAACGGTCCCATCGCGGATCGCATCGGGGGCAGGAAGGCGTTCCTTTTCGGCGCGGTCGGCGTCGTCGTCATGAACGGGCTCTTCGGCCTCTGCATCTCCTTCGTCGACGTCCCCGCGGTGATGATCGGCAAGGGTCACGACGCTCACGTCGTGACGGCGGCCGTCTTGAAGCACGGCTTCCAGTCCCGGTCGCTCCTCTTGTTGATGGCCGCGATCTGGGGCGCGAACGGCTACTTCCAGTCCTTCGGCGCGCTCTCGATCGTGAAGGTGAACGCGCAGTGGTTCCACGTGCGCGAGCGCGGGACGTTCGCCGGCATCTTCGGCGTGCTGATCCGCTTCGGCCTCATCCTCGCGTTCTCCGCGGTGCCGGCGATCGCGACGGTGCTTCCGCTGCAGTACGCGTTCTGGATCCCCGGCGTTGCGGTCGGCGTCCTGTTCGTCCTGAACTATCTCTTCATGCGCGACTCACCCCTCGACGCAGGCTTCGGGGATCTCGACACGGGGGACGCGCAAGGCGTCTCCGACGGCAAGCCGAGCAGTCTGAAGTTCGTCCTCAAGACGGTCTTTGCGAGCCCGGTGACGTGGACGATCGCGCTCGGCTCGATGATGATCGGCATGGTACGCCGCAGCACGATCGACTCCTGGTACCCGAAGTACTTCAAGGAGATTCACCTGGGCGACGCGACGGCGAGCCTCGCGTCGTACGTGCCGTACCAGGCCGCCGCGTGGGGAATCGCGCTCATGGGGATCGCGGGTGGATTCGCCTTCGGGATCACCTCCGACCGTGTCTTCAAGGGCCGTCGCGCGCCTGTGGTCTTCTTCGGGTTCGCGGGGATGGCGGCGGTCCTCGGGGTCTTCGGCCTGGTCGACCGCGCGGGCGGCGGCCCGTGGGCCGCGGCGATCTTTCTCCCCATCCTCTCGGTGTTCGTCAACGGCGCGCACGCGATGATCGGCGGCGCTGCATCGATGGACTTCGGAGGTCGGAAGGCCGCGGCGACGGCGGCCGGGCTCTTCGACGGCATGCAGTATCTTGCGAGCTCGCTCGTCGGCATCGGCATGGGCTACACGCTCGACCACTGGGGGTGGAAGGCGTGGCAGTTCGTCCCGATCCCGTTCGCG
>JAYSXP010000616.1:0-2861 GCA_043717125.1 Polyangiaceae bacterium
GGAGCCTTCGCAATATCAACAGGAGTTTTTATTATGGGAACGGCAGCCTATGGTTTACGCAAAAAAACGGTTTGGGCTTATTACGTTTTAGCGCTTGGAGGACTCCCTTCACTTTCAATTTTTCTTTTTGTTAATTTGTCTCTCAATTCAGATTTTGTGATAGTTATTGGGCTGTTGCTTGTTCTATATCTATTATCGCTGGTATTAGCATTTGAAGAGGTTTTTCTGGGAAACAAATTATGACCAATATCAACTATAAGAACTTAAGTATGCTTGCACAAGGCATCAGAGAGGAGCTTTCACCATCAGGGAGGCCAGACATAAATAAGTGGGGAGGGATAATGTTAGTACGGCAGCTAACAGTATCGCAACCAGCAATCAAATTGATTTAAGTGTTTGCAGGTAGCTTTTTCTTTCTTAAACCGTTTAATCCCGTAATTTACCACCGTTAACAATTGTCGTCACCCCTGTTTTGTCTGGTCCCTGTTATTACCACCAGGACTCCAGCACTTTTCTACTGGCAAATGCATTTCTAAAATCAGGGCATAATAACCTGGAAAGTAGGTTTGATGGCAAATCAAACCACAGCAGCCACAGTGCCTCGTATAATGACAATCAACGGCGGCTCCTCCAGCCTCAAAGTCGGTCTTTACACGCCTGGTCAAACAGAGACCTTAGTTTTTTCGGCTAATCTGGAACGAATTGGCCGCCCCAATAGCCACATGCAGGTCAAAGACGCTCGTGGTGTGGTTGTTTTTGACCAACCGGCCCTTCTCCCTGACTTTAGTATCGCACTAAAGGTCTGGCTGAAATGGCTACAAGAAAATAGTCCTGGGCTTGCCCTGGCTGCCGTAGGGCACCGGGTTGTCCATGGAGGCAGCCACTACACCGAGCCCGAAGTAATTAACGCGCAACTGGTCGCCAATCTGCAAGATATAGTTCCCCTTGCACCCGATCATCTACCCCAGGCCATTACGGCGATCCAGCTTATGAGCGAGCTTTATCCAGAATTGTCCCAGGTAGCCTGTTTCGATACCGCTTTTCACCGCCTCATGCCCAGAATAGCCCAGCTTTGCGCCTTGCCCAGAGACCAATTAGAAGCCGGAGTAGAACGGTACGGGTTTCACGGATTATCTTATGAATACATAATGTATGAATTGGGCCGGTTAGACCCCAAAGCCGCCCAGGGGCGTTTAATTATCGCCCACCTGGGAAACGGAGCCAGTATGGCGGCTGTCCGGGGCGGCCTCAGCCTGGATACTACGATGGGCTTTACTCCCACCGGGGGCCTGGTGCTGAGTACCCGTACCGGCGATCTCGACCCAGGGGTACTGCTTTATCTTTTACAGGAAAAGCACCTTACACCTGACGATTTGAACCGATTACTCAACCAGAAGTCTGGTTTGCTGGAGGTTTCAGGCACCAGCGGCAATATGCAGGACCTGCTGGAAAAGGAGACCACTGACCCGCACGCGGCCCAGGCAGTGGAACTTTTCTGCTACCAGGCTCGAAAATTTATCGGAGCCTTAACTAGGGTGCTGGGCGGCCTCGATACTTTAGTTTTTACCGGCGGGATCGGCGAACACGCCGCCCCTATCCGGCAAAGAATTTGTGCCGGGCTGGAATTTCTTGGAGTCGAGTTAGCAAAAGGAAGTAACGAAGCGCATGCTCCGGTTATTTCTAACAATGGAAATAGCCGGGTGGTGGTGCGGGTAATTCTGACCAATGAAGAACTGATGATTGCCCGGCATACCAGGTTACTGCTGGCCTATTAATCTGCTCTTTAGATTATATTACAGAAAGTTTCGCCGGTATTGAACAAATTCCAACCTCAAAAATGCTGCAAAAGTGGTTCAATCATTTAGGCTTTTGCTATAGAAAAGAGAAGAATAACTCTTGAGCAGTGCAACAAGGAATTTTTAGGGCATCTCCTAATCTGTGGTAATAGGCGGATTAATTGAATTCAATTTGCACATGTTCCACAGGCTATATCCTACAAACGTATGGGGTCACCCCGTTACTCTTGCCTGGCAAATTCTTGATTTTAAGAGCTTGCAAACTGCGTTCAAGGGTTTTGCAGGTAAAATTATGCCAGAACGAATCATAAAATCGGGCATCCCCTACTCATAACCCGAAATATGCATTTATCTTACCCTTAAAATCTACCTTTCAGCTCAAACTCATTTTACCCTGGTTGGGTTAGCCCTTAAGCTTCCGCTAAAACCAGAGTATTGGTATCATTGCAGGGTAAGGCTTTATCTGTAACGGTGCAACACTTGGCTACAACTGCTACAGTGGTAAGCCCTCCCGCAAACTTTTTCAGGCTGGAACGTTCGCACTGGTGAAAAGGTCGTTCGTCATCAGTAAGCAGCTGGTTCAGGGGACTGTCGTGGGCAACTTTACTAATTACATACTTGAGAACTTTTCCAGTTGGCCCACCTGGCAAACTACAGAAAGCATAGATCACTAAACCATCTGGTTTGATTACCCGGATAAACTCCTGAACAGCCGCCCGGGGGTCATCCATTATTTCGATGGCCCAGGTACACAAAACTACATCAAAAGTGTTATCAGGGAACGGTAAATGAGCTAAATCTCCAATTTGAAATTCCACCCGTGGGTCATCAATCTTTGAGCGAGCTACATCCAGCATTTTCTTGGATGCATCCAAAGCCACTATGCGTCCAGGCTGGCTATGGGCGAGCAGGGCCAGGGTGCGCTCTCCGGTGCCTGCTCCGGCATCCAGTACAAATGCTCCTGGTTTCACGTTTTCACTTATGAGCTGGTTGTAATACTTGAGGGCCGCAGCGGCAATTTGTTGGTCCCAGACCTTTACAAAACTATCATAAACATTAGCAACT
>JAYSXP010000617.1:0-8429 GCA_043717125.1 Polyangiaceae bacterium
CGCCACCGAGGCCGCTGCCGCCCCCGCCGCCCCCTCCTTGACCTGCGCCTCCGATCGAGCCGGACGTTCCATCGCATGCGGCCCAGCCGGCCGGAGAGAGCGTGCCTCTGCAGTTTGCCCCGAGTCCAAGCGCCCCCATCGGACCGCCTGAGCCCCGCACGCCTGGCGACGAGCTGATGCCGCCCGCGCCTGTCGCGTCGCTAGGTACGGACGTCACCATTGCGGGTGTTCCGACTTGTCCTACGACGCCGCCAAATGTTCCGCCTCCTCCGCCGAACGTGTTCGCTCCGCCTGCGCAAACGCAGGACGCCGCCGCGCCGCCGCCGGCGCCGCCCCCTGGATGCCCTGCCGCGGCCTGGCCTACGAGACTTCCCTCCGATGCCCGAGCTGGGGATGGCGCGCTGAATCCGATTCTCGCCATCAACTCGAGGCGCCGGAACTCGACGTTGGAGGACCGATGTACGAACGCGGCGATGCTGTTCTTGCGATCGCTCGAACCTGGTGCGGAGGCGAAGCTCACGTCGGCGATCGTGAGCGGCGAGCTCACTTGATCGATTTCCAGTGCATAGCCATCGTCCGGCGAGCCGACCTTCGCCCTGACACCCGAGTAGCTCCAGTCGTTGCAACGGAAGCCGCCGAATATCGATATGGGCGCCGCAATTTTCACGCGCTCGACGAATGCGCCCTCACAAAGATAGATTCGTGGCTTGCTCGTGCGCTTCGCGATTGCAGCGCCGATGGTCCTCAACGGCGTGGTGCGCGTGCCTTCGTTCTTGTCGTCGCCGGAAGCAGGGTCGACGAAGAGGCCGAACGCGTCGGCGACGCAGAGCGGCGCGTCCTTCGGATCGGCAGCAGGGTCGCAGCCCGGCGGGGGTGACACCTCGACCGCAGCATCTCCGCTGGCGCCTTGCGGCCCGGGCACGTAGTCCTCCAAGCCGTAGCAGCCTGCACCGAGAAGTAGAGTGAGCGCCACCACTCCGAGAGCTCGCAACTCCCGCCCTCTGCTGCCTCTTCGCACGAAAAAAGGAAAACATGGCGCGGTCACCCTGGCAAGGCAGCGGTCTCGCGCGTGACCGAGCTCGCCGTGCGCGTGCGCGGTTCACTCCAAGGCTGAAGGCTACCGTGCGTTCGCTTTCATTCGAGCGACCCGCGCCGTGTAACGCGCAATCATTACGAGCAGCGCAGGGTCGAGATCGCCCGAGCGCGTGCCCATCACCAGGCCTGCGCGGGGCGTGAAGGCCATCGTCGGTCGATCGACCGACCGTTGCGGATCGCGGCCATGCTCGCGCCGCCGCCGAGATGGGCGATCACCGCGCAGGTTGAATCGCTCGTGCGTGACGCTCGCGACGTCGTTCGCGCGGTTCCTCAGACTCCGAAGAGCGGCCCAACGCGCTGGCCGTCGTTGGCATACGTGACGCCGAAGAGCGCTGTCTCGATGAGCACGACTACGAAGACCGCCATCTCATGGTGGCCGGATTTCATATGGTCTTCTGCGACACGCCGTCTTCGCTTCGCGGGCACCCCGAGCTCGCAGTCGCCGCCCGTGTAGACGAGCGCAATGGGCACGTGGTCCCAGACGAGCGTCGACGTTGGCCCGCCGCGCAGAAGTCTGCCGACGCGGTTTTGATGACCGTCGAATATCTCGCCGGTCTGCCGGCGGACGATCTGCATGAACACGTCACCGTTGATGGTCGCGCGAAGGGCGCCGGGGCCCACTTGCACGCCAATGCGGTGCTGCGAGGTCTGGCAGTCGATCCTTCCGAGCTGCGCCTTGTCTTCAAGCTTGGTCTCGAACGTCGCGACCGGCTGGCCGCGCGACACGCTCAGCAGCGTGCCGCTCGCGCTATCGGTATTCCCGAAGAACCCGCGCATGTACGTCCGCGTCCCCATCCACTCGCAAGCGAGGTCACGCACGACGCCGGCATACCAAGGCTGCATTCCGCCAGAATGTACCCGGCTTTCGCGACGCTGAGCGCTGCGCGGTTCGCCGAGCCGAGCTGAGCTGAGCTGAGCCGAGCTGAGCGAGCGAACCTCTCACGGAAGTGCCGGCCCCCTGGGCAATCGCACACCGAAGACACACCCCTTGCCCGGGAGATCTTCGACCGTGATCGTACCGCCGTGAGCCTCGACGGCTTCCTTGGTGATGCTGAGCCCGAGCCCGAGCCCTCGCCCGTCGGTGCCGCGTCGGACGAAGGGGGCGAACAGATCCTGCGGACGGCCCGGAGGGAGCCCGCCGCATTCGTCCTCGACCTGGAGGACGACGGCCGCGCCTTCGCAACGCGCGCGAAGGACGATGAGACCTCCCTGGCGCGTGAACTTCACCGCGTTCTGGATCAGATTGCTCATCGCGGAGACCACGAGGCCCTCGTCGGCATCGACCTCGGTGCGGTCGTCGCACTCCACCACGATGCGGATGTTGCGCTCGAGGACCGCGGCGTCTTCGAGATCCTGAAACAGCTGGCGTACGACGATCCGCCGTGGCTGCGGCTCGAGGCCTCCATGAATCTGGACGGCGAGGAGGGTCTGGTTAACGAGACTCTCGAGCCGTCCGAGGCTCCGATCGAGCACTTGCCCGACCCTGCCGTGCACGCCGACCTCTCCGCGCTTCAGGCTCTCGAACGCCATGCGCGCGCTGCCCAGGGTGTTGCGCAGCTCGTGTCCGAGAAAGCCAAGGCGCTCGGTGTTGGCGTCGTCCATCTGCTTGCGTGCGCGACTCCAGAACTGCTCGACGCCCGACGCGATGGCGGTGTCGATGCACTGGTTGAAGACCTGGTACTCGCGCGCTCTGAAACTTCGGCCCTGCTCCGCGCCGATCTCGCCGAGCACGTCGCAGATCGAACCAAAGTCCAGCGCGACGTTCGCGATCGGGAAGCCATGCTGCTGCCGGGCCGCGCCGTGGTTGCCCGCCGCCGAGCTCCGTCCCGGCAGCGCGGACTCGACGGGGAGCCCAGCCTCCCGCTGGAGCGCGGCCAAGACCTCGTCGATGACGGTCGCGAGGCCCCCCACGAGCTCCTTTTCGGTCCGCGCCGGGGAGACCGATTTCATCCTCCCGACGCACCGGCGGTGAATCTCGGTCTTGTTCTTCGCCATGAACTCGTGAAGCGAACTATCCCGGTAGACCATGGCATCACCACTCACGAGCGTGGCTCAGCGCTTCACGAGGGTCTTGCCCGGACTATGCGCGCTCGCCGTCCGTGGTTTCCCGGACGCTAGCCGCTCTTCAGCCAACCGCACTGCAGCGCGTAGCGCACGATGTCCGGTCGCGTGCGGAGCCCTAGCTTTTCCATCGCGCGAGACCTGTAAGTCTCGAGTGTGCGCGTGCTGATCTCGAGCTTGGCGGCTGTTTCCTTGACGCCAAATCCCTCGGCGAGCATGCGCAGCACCTCGGTCTCGCGCTCGCTGAGCTGCGATACGGCAGTCCGCTCCGGCCTCGCGGCGCGACCCTCGATCACGTGACCGGCGACCGCAGGGTCGAGGTAGACGCCGCCCGCCGCCACGGCGCGGATCGCCCGCACGACGTCGGCGGCAGCGGATCGCTTCAGCACGTAGCCCGAGGCGCCGGCCGCAAGGAGCATCTGGACATAGCCTCGCTCGTCGTGCGCGCTCAGCGCGAGCACCTTGACGGCGGGGTGAGTCGACTTGATCTGGGCGGTCGCGTCGGCGCCACCGAGCGTGGGCATCGACACGTCCATCACGATCACGTGCGGCTCGAGCGATGCGGCGGCGCGGATCGCCGCGAGCCCGTCCGTGACCTCTCCGACGACCGACATGTCCGGCTCCCCGTCGATGAGCACTTTCAGGGCGCCACGAACGATGGGATGGTCGTCGACCAGCAGAACCCGAACCTGCTCGGTGTGCTCTGCCTGGCTTTTCACGATGGCTAGCTACGTATAGTAGCGCTCGGTCGGCCCGTCGAACACGATCAGGATGTCGCAGATGCTACGCGCTTCCGCCCTCTACACGCGCTCCGAATCGGACCGAAGCACGTCACGGAGATCCACGACCGCCTCGATGAGCCGCTCTCCGGTGATCGGCTTCGCGAGGTACATGTCGAAGCCGGCGTCGATCGCCCGCTGACGATCGACGTCCCGCGCGTGCGCGCTCACAGCGCAGGACGGTGGCGGTCGGGACCCGCGACGCCGGCACTCCGCCGCGATGCGCTCGATGAGCACGAGCCCGCTCACGCCAGCAAGCCCGAGGTCGCTCACGACGACGTCGACCGACGCGGTGTCGAAGGCGGAGAACGCCGCCGCTGCGGTCGCGGCGGGCACGACGGTCGCACCCGCGCGCTCGAGCGTCCATTGCATCGCTTCCCGCGTGCTCGGGTCGTCCTCGACGAGCAGAACCGTGACCCCTTCGAGCTGGGCGCTCGACACGGGCCCCACCGCGGCGCGTCGGCGGCGTGCATCGCTTTCGTTCGCCGGCACCCACGGGAGGCGGACGCGGAACACGGCGCCGCGCCCCGGCCCGTCGCTCCTACCCTCGATCGTTCCGCCGTGCAGCTCGACGAGCTGCTTGGTGAGTGCGAGCCCGATCCCGAGGCCCATGTGCCGCCGCGTCTCCGCCATGTCGGCCTGCCAGAACCGCTCGAAGATGCGCGGGAGGAGCTCGGGCGAGATGCCCTCGCCCGTATCGGCGACCTCCAGCTCGAGATCGGCATCGCCCTTGCGCACGCGGAACGTCACGGCTCCGCCTTCGGGCGTGAACTTCACCGCATTCGCCAGGAGATTGCCCAAGATTTGCTGGAGCCGGCCCCTGTCCAGCATCGCCACGCCCACGCCTTCGTCGAGGTCCACGTCGAACGCGAGCTTCTTGGCGGTCATCATTGGCGACACCATCTCGGCCGCCTCGCGGACGACGGTCGCTACGTCGGTCGGCAAGGTCGACAGCACGAGCTTTCCCGACGTGAGACGCGAGAGATCGAGGAGATCCTCGACGAGGCGCGACTGGGTGTCCGCGCTGTGCGCGATGGCGTCCGCGGCCCGCGAGACCTCCGAAGCCGGCACGGCGCCCGAACGAAGCGCGCGCGCCCAGAGGAGGATGGCGGCCAGCGGCGTCCTCAGCTCGTGGCTCAGCGTGGCGAGGAACTCGTCGTTCGCGCGGTTCGCCGCTTCGGCCTGGAGCCGCGCCGCGGTGGCTTCGACGAGGAGGGCGCGGGCGCGCTGCTCGCTCACGCGGAGGAGCTCCTCGGAGCGCTTGCGGTCACGGATGTCGAGCGCGTACTCGACGACGGTCCCATCCCCCAGGTCGGCGCCGACGAACATCAGCCAGATGCGCGAGCCGTCCCTGCGGAAGTACTCCTTCTCGTACGGTCCGCTCACCCCACGATCGAGCAACCGCGCGAACTCGCGCTGGCTCGCATCCATGTACTCCACCGGCGTGAAGTCTCGCCAGCCGAGCCTCCGGTCGATGAAGTCTTCCCGGTCGTAGCCGAGCATGGCGAGGAATGCGGCGTTCGCATCGACGAGCACGCCCGCGTGATCGAACGTCACGACGCCCACGCCGGGCACGTCGACCATCCGACGCAAGCGCTCGGTGCTCTGGCGCAGCGCCTCCTCCGCGCGCTTGCGCTCGGTGATGTCGGCGCAAACGCCCGTCACGGCGAGGGCGACGGGCGGCGCGCCTCCGAATTGCGTTTGACCGAAGTTGGAAATCCAGCGCACGGCCCCGTCGCCCGTGCGGCGAATTCGGAAGTCGTTGCGCAAGACGCCGTCGCCGTCGGGATCGAGCGCGCGCGCAGCCGCATCGGCGTGCGACGCCTGATCCTCGGGAACGATCAGCTCACCGAGCAAGCGCGCGTTGTTCAGGCGCGCGGACGGTGCCAGTCCATAGAGCGCAAGGGTCCGCGCATCGCACTCGGCGCGATCCTCCTGCGGATACCAGGCGTAGGTGCCCATCTCGGCGGCGTCCAGCGCGAGCTGGAGGCGGGTCTCGCTGTGGCGGAGGGCTTCTTCGGCGCGGGCCCTCTCGATGGTGGCCCAGGTGCGCTCCGCGGTCTCCTCCGCGAGGGCGACCTCCTCCTCGGTCCACGCTCGGGGCGTCGAGTCGCTGACGCCGAGCAACGCGACCAAGCGCCCGACCTTCACCAGCGGAACCGCGAGCGCCGACCGCGCCGAGAGCGACGCATAGGCGGCCCGTGCGGCGTCCGAGAAACGATCGTCGAGGTCGACGTCGGCCGTGATCGTCGTCCGTCCCGCCGTCCACTCGGGCACGAGCTCGGGCACGACGCCGGAGATGGAATAGCGACCGACCCCGCTGGGAATGCCCTTCACATGCTCCGAACGGATGACCCCGGTGTCGCCGTCGGCCTCGATGCCAGCGTAAAAGACACGGCTCGCGTCGAGCGCTTCGCCGAGCATGCGCGTCGCTTCACGCTCGATCTCCGCCGTGTCGGCGAGCGGTCGCAGCGTGTCGGCGAGCTTCAGCAGGAACGACTGTCGCGTCTCGATTTTGCGCAGCGCGATCTTGATGCGCTGGCGTTCCACGAATTCGACCGCTTGACGCAGGTAGAGCTCGAGCCGCTGGAGCTCCGGATCCGACGGTTTGTGCGGACGACGAAAATGCACGGACAACATGCCGAGCGGCTCTCCGGTCAGGCCGAGGAGCGGCATGGACAGCACGGCGCGGTAGCCGGCGGACCGAGCGACGCCGCGGAGCGACGCAAACGAAGCCTCCACGTCCACGTCCTCGATCAGGATTCGTTTCCCGGTACGCAGGCTGCGGCCGCACGCAGAGTCGTGCTCCGCCGAGACCTCGCGGAAGTACTCCAGGAAATCTCGTCTGAAGCCGCGATGCGCGACGATCGCGAGCGTTCGAGTCGTCGGGTTCAGCAGCTGGACGTTGCCCATGTCCGCGCCGAGGAGCGAGATGGCCTCCCCGAGCATCTCCTCGAGCCCCGAACGCAGGTCCGCGGACTGCCACAGCCGCGTGCTTGCCTCGTGCAGGCGTGCCAGGGCGGCGGCCTCGCGGTCCAGCGCGTGGCGGCTCTCGCGGAGCGATGCCTCCGCGCGTGCGCGCTCGACCGCTTCCCACGTGCGCTCGGCCACAGCCTCGATCAGCTCGACGTCAGCCGCGGTCCACGTTCGAACCTTCGCCTGGTGCACGCCGATGACGGAGAGGACGCGCCCCTTCTTGACCAGCGGCACGCCGACCGCCGCGCGTACCTCGATCGCGGCGAATGCGTCGGCAGGCGTGGGGCCGAGCAAGGGGTTGGCGAGCACGTCGTGAGCGATCGTCGTCTCGCCACGGCGGTACTGGGCGGCAACTGCCCCGAAGTCCGACATTCTCAGCAGCGGGGGCAAGGCCGCCACTCCGTCCAGGTAGGCGGGACCTGTCCGCACCGTGTCGCCGTCCGACTGGATGTCGAAGTAAAGGGCGCGGTTGACCCCGAGATGTCGCCCAAGCGCCGCCATCGCGACGCGCTGCACCTCGAACGGATCGGCGATGGGCCGGAGCGCGTCGCTCAAGTCCAACAGGAAGGCCTGTCGTTCTTCGCTGTCGCGCAGCGCCGCCTCGGCGCGGGCGCGCTCGAGCCGCGACCAGATGCGCGAGGTCAGCTCGCGCAGCAAGGCGACCTCGTCGTCGCGCCAGTCCCGAGCGACGGCGTCGCACACCGCCAGGTTGAAGCGCCACTTGCCGTCGCGCACGAGCGGTACGGAGACGTACGCGTGGATTCCGATCGCTGCGGTGCCAGCCTTCACGCGCGCGTCGGCCATGGCATCGCGCACCACGTACGTCTCGCCGGCGTTGCCCGCCCGGTAGTACTCCTCGGTGTGATGATCCTCGGAGCGATAAGCGCCGAGGACGCCGGGCACGTCCGCGCGACGCCACTCGTTCACGCAAGTGACCGTCCCCGCCGCTTCGTCTGTCTCGACGAGCAAGCACATCGAAGCGTCGAAGTGCCGGCCGACCTTCTCGCCGAGCACGCGCATCGTCTCGTCGATGTTCGCGAGCCCTGCCAGGTCCTTGGTGATCGCGTCGAGGAAGGCGGCGTTCGTTTCGCGGCGCCTGTGCTCGGTGGTGTCCTTGAGGGTCAGCGCGACCCGCCGCGCCTCCGCCGGGCCGACGCGCACGGCGCAGACCTCGAAGCAGCGACCGAGCACCTTCGACTCCTCGATGAACCGCCGGGGCTCGCCGGTGGCAACGAGCCCGCTGTAGGTCCCGAGCCAGTGTCGGTCGTTCCCCAGGACCATCTCGCCCACCGACTTGCCGACGGCGCTCGCGAGCCCGGTGTGCCGCTCGAACGCGTCGTTGGTCTCCACGAACCGAAAGTCGACGTGCTCATCGCGGTCGTCGACGACCGCTTCGACGACGCAGAAGCCCTCGTCCATCGCGCGGAAGAGCGAGCGATACGTCTCCTCCGACACGCGCGAAACCTCTTCGGCCCCTGCGTGCTCGGCGCGCTTGGCGTGCTCGGTAGCGCTCCGCCC